>DVFS01000061.1 GCA_018713115.1 Candidatus Galligastranaerophilus faecipullorum | reverse complement strand
TTGTAACAGATACGTTATCTTTCATGCGTTTTGTAATAACAGGTGCTAAAGCTACCATGATAATTGAAATTACAAGCACGGCAGTTAGAAGTTCAGCCAGAGTAAAGGCTTTTGCATAGCCTGCTTTACCGACATTTACATCGGCATTAGATTTCCAGGTATTCATAATTTTCGTATCTTTCCTTAAAGTATGTATAACTTTCGTACCATATTGTCAACTACAAGATAACAATTTAGAACAAATTTGTCAAATTGTAGCCAAATAAATTACAGTAAATATTGTATGTATAATGTCAAAGATTTAATCAGGTTTCTATTGCTTAAAAACGGGCTTTCTATGCGGAAGCTCGTACAAAAGATGAATGACGCGGGGTATGATGAAATGACAATAGGCGGTTTTTCAAAAATGCTAAAAACCGAGTCTATAAAGTTTACAAAAGTTCAAGAGATTCTGGATTTTCTGGGGTATGAATTTAAAGTAGTCAGAAAATCGACCTCCGAGCCCGAGAGAGAAATGGAGCTTTTAAAAATTTAAAATCAATCAACGTTAACAGGCTCGCGGTTTATCGAGCGGATTGCTCTTTTTGCGTTTTCAACAAGTTTTTCAGGCAGGCCTTCTATGATTGTAATTTGGCGTAAGATATCAATTGTGCGCTTAAAAGCGCGTACAACATCACCCTGTGAAAACTCACTTTCGCTAAACATTTGTTCCCATGCCGTAATATCGGATGTGTCGTCATTATCGGAATTTACCCAGAATTCAATGAGCGAGCAGAAATGAGAATGGAGATTCATGGGGTTTTCAATGTTGTTATCGCGCTCTAAAATATAAATTTTTCTTTTAATTTCTTTTATTTTATTTAGAACTTTTCTGACATTTTGCGAAGGCGGATTTGTCACGCACTCATCTTTTGTGCGCATTTCTTCACATGCAAGAGCGCACACAACCGAGGCAAGCTCGTATGGTTCAAGGTTATCAAGCAGGCCGCTTAAGATAATCTCGCCAAGGTAGAGTTCGTTTTCGGTGCGAAGCGCCATTGTCACCCTGCCGCGCTCCGTAGGGAAATTGTCCGCAAGGTTGCCTGTCTGCTCAAGAATATTTTTATGCGCAAGGAACTTTTGCCAGTATATATCTTTTTGAAACTCGATTTCCTTTTTAAGTGCGCGGGCTTTTTTTTCATAACGCGCAAGAAGTTCGAGCTCTTTTTTGTGTTTTTTATAGATTTTACAGTTGTTACAGCCGTAGTGTTCAATTTTGCGCAGAAGTTCTTTGGATTTTCTGCCAAACTCAGCCACTTCGGGAGCGTCTTTTTTGCCTGATTTGTGCGCCTGACGTTTGAGGGTTTTAAAAATCGTGCGCGTTTCAACATACATATTTTTGAGTTTATTATATTGCGCAAAATCCTCGTTATTTAAGCCCAGATGACATTTATAATCACGGACGGTGTTTATTATGTTTTGATATTCTTCCATTTGTGCAAGAAGAGGCGAGATTCTATCCGAGGAAGAATAGTAGCCGAAAGTCTTTAAAATAAGCTCTTTTGCTTCATCCAGACTAAAACGCTGCAAGAGGTTTAAAACCATGGAATAACAGGGTGAAAATTTGCTTTCCAGAGGGTTAGAGTCAGACGTTGCAAGGGCTGCGACTTCTTCGGGCGTTTGGAAGGGGGTGCCTACAATAACAACATAGCCGATTTCATCCATTCCGCGCCTGCCCGCGCGGCCGGACATTTGCAAAAATTCATTTGCACTGAGCATTCTGTGCCCTTCGTCGGTACGTTTTGAAACAGAGCTTATGACAGTGGTTCTTGCGGGCATATTTATGCCTGCGGCAAGAGTTTCGGTTGCAAAGACCATTTTAATAAGCCCCTTTTGAAAAAGTCTCTCCACAAGGAGTTTCCAGCCGGGTAAAAGTCCTGCATGGTGAGAGGCAACACCTTTTTTGATTAAGTCAATCTGGGGGTTATTTTCAAGATAAGGGTTTTCACCTATATACTCATCTACAAGACGGTTGATTTCAAGTGTTTCTTCCTTTGTCAAAAGTTCAAGGGAGGAGCATTTTTTGGCATTTTCGTCACATTTTTTGCGCGAGAAGGTAAAATATATGGCGGGAAGCATATTTTTTTCCTTGAGCGCCATGGTAATTGATGCCACAGGGTTTTTGACCGCGGTTTTTTTGTTGAAATATTTATACTTGCTCTCGGGTTTAATTTTTTTATTCAGTTTGCCCTCGGGCGTTAAAAGGGGCAGGACGGTATCGGGTTTAGAACTGTCATAGTAGTAAAAACGAAGCGGAACAGGGCGAAAATCAGTAAATACGTGCTCGGTACCCGAGTGAACCGTGTTTATCCAGTTTGTGAGCTGTTTTGAATTTTGCACGGTGGCGCTGAGTGCGATTATCTGTATATTTGTCGGGCAGTAGATAATACTTTCTTCCCAGACTGTGCCGCGCTGTTCGTCGTTCATGTAGTGAACTTCATCAAGCACCACGTATTTAACATCTTTCAAGTTGTCCTTTAGTGCGCCGAAGGTCGTACCGTAGAGCATATTTCTAAAGACTTCGGTTGTCATAACGACAATTTGCGCTTCGCGGTTAATTGTGGTATCGCCCGTGAGCAGTCCGACATTTTCCTCGCCGTATGTACGGGAAAAATCGTAAAATTTCTGATTGGAAAGCGCCTTGAGCGGGGTGGTGTAGAATATTCTTGTGCCGTTTTCAAGGGCTAAGTGTATAGCACTCTGAGCAATACAGGTCTTGCCCGCACCCGTGGGGGCGCAGACAACAACGCTTTTTCCGTTTTTTATATGCTCGATTGCCTCTTTTTGGAAATCATCCAGCTCAAAGTTAAATCCGTACATAGGTTATTATTTTAGCACAGAATCAGACGCCTTTACAACAACGGATATATAGGGTTTTGAGAAATATTTATTTGCAATCTCAAGAATATCGCTCTGGCTGACTTCGCTTATGAGTTTTTTATAGTTTTCAAGATAGTTTATATCTTTTCCTATAAGCCCGTAGTAGCCAAGAAGCGAGGCATCGTCCATATTTGTTTCAATCGAGATTATAAGGTTGCCGAGGATTTTGTCCTTTGCTTCCTGAAGCTCTTTTTGAGTGACGTATTGCGTTTTCAGGGTATTTATTTCATTTATCATTCCCTGTTTTGCAATGTCTATACTCTTGTTGTTTGTGCCGATGTATGCAAGGAAACTTCCGTCAAGGACGTTTTGCAAAACAGTCGAGCCGACAGTATAGGCAAGCCCCTTTTCATCGCGAAGATTTTGAAAAAGTCTTGAACTCATGCCCTCGCCCAGAATTGCATTTATTACCTTAAGTGTTGCTATATCTTTTTCGCAATAAACGGGACAGGTTTTATAACCGACAAAAACCCAGGCTGTCTGGGTATCGGGCTTTTCAAAAACCGCGTTTATATTGCCCTGAGGCACAAATGTTGCCATTTTTTCTTCTTTGTAATCTATCTTCCTGCTGTTTTTCTTTGAAAAAACGGAATTCATTTTCTCGATTATCCTCTTTTCATCAACGTTTCCGACAACCGATATTACTATATTTTGAGGATTCAATACGGTGTTATAATACTCCTTTATATCATCCGGTGTAACAGAGGGGATATTTTTTAAAAGCGTTTTAGAATCCCGTCCGTAGTAAGTGCCGCCAAATGCGAGTTTTTTATATTCATCCAGGCCTATCGACATAGCGTTGTCCTGAATCTTTTTTAAATCCGCCTCTTTTATGGTTTTTATTTTTTCAACCTCCGAGGTTGAAAAAACAGGATTATTTATCGCCTCATCAAGCACTTCAAGTGCACTGTCAAGTTCGTTTACAGTTGTCTGCATGGCAATTGAAAAAGAGTCGGCACCCGCAGAAAGTGCAAGTTTTATGCCTTTTTCATCAAGCAGATTTGCAAATTCCGAGTTGGAATATTTTTTTGTGCCCTGCTTTACGGAAGATGCTGCAAGCATGCCTGTTGAGGGTATTTTTTCAAATATTCTTGAGCCCTTGGCTTCAATATCTATTGCTATAATTGAATTTGATGTATTTTTCTTGATTATAAGCTCGGCGCCGTTTGGCAGAAGATATTTTACGGTATTTTTATTTTGCTCCGATACCTCGGCTTCAACAGGTACTTTGGCTGCGGCTGCAACATGGGATATTTTCTTTAGTTCTTTATCTTTGGGCACTATTGTTGAAATTGCATATTTAGAAGGTGTTAAATATTTTTTTGCAACTCTTATAACATCAGCCCTTGTAACTTTGTCGATATTGTTGAGATAATTATCGTAAAATGCGCCCGAGCCCCAGAAAAGCGCAAAGTAGCCGAGTTCATTTGAAATATTTGAAATGGATTCACGCGAGTAATAAGTATCCGTTTTAATCATATTTTTTGCTTTTTTGATTTCATCATCAGACACCCCGCCGTTTTGTATTTTTTTAATTTCCGAAAGAATTTCTTTTTCGCAAATATCCAGATTAGACGGTTCAAGTGTCGCGCTTATTGCAAAAAGCCCGTCATCCATAAAAGCGGAGTTTGAAGCGCTGATTGAATACACAAGATGTTTTTGCTCTTTTAAAATCTGGTTTAGTTTTGAGCTTTTTGAATCCCCTAGAATCGTTGCCAGCACATCAAGCGCATAGCCGTCTTTATCATCTTTAAATTTCGGCGCTTTAAAGACCATAGTCATATAGGCGCTGTTTACATCCATATCCTTGCTTACTCTCAGTATGGAATTTAACGGTTTAATTTTAGGATACACAGGCTCTGTTTGCGGCCTTATCTCACCTTGAGGCGCAAAATATTTTTCAACTTTTCTGATTGTTTCCTCGGGATTGACATCGCCCACTATAACCGTTGTCATATTTGACGGAGTGTAGAATTTATTATAAAAATCAAGAATCTCTTCACGGGTAATTGTTTCTATGACTTCTTTTTTACCTATAACAGGTCTGAAATAAGGGTGTTTAGGCTCTTGTGAGGCGTAAATAAGATTAAACATATTTTCCCACATGACATTTTGCGGGCTGTCATTGCCTTTTGAAATTTCTTCAAGCACGACAAGGCGCTCTTTTTCAAGCTCCTTTCTAGGGATAAGAGGGTTTAAAAGCATATCCGAGTGAAGAGAAAGCGCAAGGTCAAAGTCTTTTGACGGAATAGTTATGTAATAATGCGTAAAATCCTTGCTGGTTGCGGCGTTAGTATCAGCGCCCTTGCTCTCGAGTATTCTGTCAAACGTGCCTGTCGGGTTTTTCTCGGTGCCTTTAAAAAACAAATGCTCAAGGAAGTGCGCCACACCTGAGTTTTTGTCATTTTCGTTAATTGAACCTGTTTTTATCCAGGTGTCTATGGTAACCGTCGGGTTGTCGCTCACCTGTTTTACAATGACATTCTGTCCGCTTTTAAGTTTTTCGCTTACATAGTCTTTAGCAAAAACAAAATTTGCACAAAGAGCAAAAACTATTAGAAATAAAATAAGCGTTTTTAGTTTTTTTGCACCGTTTTTCATGTTTTATCCCCTATATGATTTTTAACTTTAAGTTCACAGCACATCTGGCAGGATGTAAAGACTTTAGAGTATTTAAGATTATTTCTGAAGCACTTAAACTTTGCTTCATTATACACGTCAATCAGCTTTTTGTCTTTAACGTTGCCGATTTTTAAAGAAAGGCAGGGATACACATCTCCCTTTGGGTTTATTATCATATTTGAATAAGGAAACTTACAGGGTTCATAAATATCTCGCGGAAGAGCATTTTTTTTGTTTGTAAAAAAATCTCTTATCTTGCTTAGTTCAAAATCAAAATCACTGTCTTCAAATTTAGGTGAAAAACGGATTTTGGTTTTGGAGTGTTTTCTTATTTTGTTTATTTCTTTAAAAATCTTCTCAAATTCATCGAGATTAAAATATTGCTCTATCGGGTAATTTGTTTCATAAAACTCGGGACCAAAATCATTTCTGAGTATAGAATTTTGTTTTAAATCGTTATTTCTCAAAAAAGACACCGAGAAAAACTCAAACCCTGACTTTGTGCAGTATTCATAGAGTTTAAGCAAATCATCAAGGTTATCCTTGAGAACTATTGTTTTAATATCGACCATGGGGCGTTTTTTTCTGTCATTAAGATTATCAAGATTTGATTTAATCTTTTCAAAAATCCCTTCCGCCGCGCGGTTTTTGTCATGATTTTTTCCCCAGCCGTCAAGAGAAACACTCAGCAGCATCATTTTCGATTTTACAAACGAATCAATTATATCGTCATTCATCAAAATACCGTTTGTAACAACATTTAACTTGCCAAAAGTTCTCTTTGCGCATTTAAACAATATTTCCTTAAAATCTTCTCTTATAAGGGGCTCGCCGCCCACAAGCGTCACGAAAGAATAGGGCGGAATCTGTGATATTATCTTCATCCAGTCATCAAGCGTGAGTTCTTCTATTTTTCTGTTTTGCCCGACATAACAGTAGGGGCATTTTAAATTGCATCTGTATGTAAGTTCAAAAAAATACCTCAGCGGCATTTTAGCCCTGCCCAGAGGTTTTTTATAGGACAAATCCGCATAAGCATTTCTGAAAAAATCAAAAAGGAATGAGTAATCTATAACATTTTTCATTTTTTAATTTTACTACATCGAATGTTTATAGTAAAATAAAAATCGTTATAAATTTCAGGAATGGCACAATACCCTTTAGTATCTGGGAGCAGCTTTGAAACAGGAAGAACTTGAACTCTGGCAGAAAGTTATTGACGAGATAAAAATAAACATACCCGAAACGGCGCACACCTGGCTCAACAACCTTGAACCGGCGCTGCCTCTCTTTGAAGAACCCGCAAACGGGATATTTTTACTTAAAAGTAATCAGGGCTTCGGCATTCAGGTATTAACACAAAAATACCTGACAGAAATTGAAGAGGCGCTTTTTAAATGCACATCGCTTAAAAGAAGTGTGCGTATAGTACTTGACGAAACAATAAAACCAAAGAAAAAACAAAGCACCCCAAAGCAGCCGCAGGAGTTCAGCCTTGTACAGGAACAGATAGACAGCCTTAAACAAATGTACTCGTTTTGCGGACTCAACCTTAAGTACACTTTTGACAATTTCGTGTGCGGAGAGAATTCTAACTTTGCCTTCAATGTTGCAAAAATCGTTGCCGCAGCCCCGGGACAAAAGTATAACCCTCTTTATATCCACGGAAATGTGGGGCTGGGCAAAACACATTTAATGCAGGCAATAGGTCATGAGATTTTAAAAAATTTTCCCGCTCTAAAAGTAAAATATGCAAAAGCGGAAGAAATCACAAATCAACTGACCGAATCGGGCATTGTGGCTTCCGAGCGCAATTCAAAAATGAAAAAACTGCGCGACCGCTACAGAAATATAGATGTATTACTGCTCGATGACATTCAGTTTGCAGAAGGCAAGCAAAGAACGGAAGAAGAAATCTTTAATATTTTTGATGTCCTTTTCCATGCCGGAAAACAAATAGTTTTTGCTTCCGACAGACCCCCTTCAAGCCTTGTGTGTACACCCGACAGATTAAAAAGCAGGTATGAATGGGGGCTTAATGTGGAAATTCAGGTACCTGATTTGAATACAAGATTTGAAATTATAAAAAAACATGCCATACACTCAAACTTTGAAATAAATGACGAAGTTGCGCTTTTACTTGCAAAAACTTACGACAGAAATATAAGAGAGCTTGAGGGCGCATACAACAAACTGAGCGCATACGCCTCAATTCAGGGAGTTGAAGCGGATATTGAACTTGCAAAAAAAATACTGAATTTAAATTCGGCAGTAAAGAAAATAAGCGTTGAAGATATTATTAACAAGACAGCAAAATTTTTCGGGGTTAAAAAGGAAGATGTACTGTCCTGCTCGCGCTCAAAAGACATAGCAAACGCAAGAAGGCTTGCAATGTATCTTTCTCGTGAAATAACACAGATGAGTCTGCCCGAGATAGGTGCAATTTTTGGCAAAAATCACACAACCGTGCTCTACAGCTGGGAAAAAGTCAAAAAAGAAGCCGCTGTTGACAGAAAACTAAATGAAACAATTGATGAGTTAAATAAATTTATTGCGGATTAAAGCTTAAATTTAACAATATTGTTTGAATCCTGTTCGGAAACAACAAGAATATTTCTCGTGCGGTCAACACTCAAACAATAAGGCTTCTTGAGCGTTGCAAATTCACTCATTACGCCCGAGGGTGTAACTTTTAAGATATTATTTTTTGTATAATTTGCAACATAAAGATTATCCGCGCTGTCAAGCGCAAGCCCTATGGGACCTCCGAGGTTTACCGGCCAGACATATACACTTTTTTCTCCCGCAGGCGTGATTTTATAAATTTTGTTCTCGGAAAAACTTGCCGCATAAATATTGCCGTTTGAATCCGAAGCAACACCGGAAGGCGCCTGCAGAGAAATTATTATGTTTGAATTTTCAAAAGCCGGCTCGCTTTTCTCAACGGCGCTCACTTTGGTTTCCTGCATTTGTACGGTTTCACTCTGTGCGGCTGCAGTCTGTTTTGCCTGCGCAAGTTTTGCCTCTTCTTTTTGTTTTGCAATAAGTGCAAGTTCTGCCTGTCTTTTTTTTATTTTTTGTTCAAGAGATACTGCCTGCGCTGAAATATCCGTACTTGGCGGCACACGGTCAAGATAAGTCAGCGCACGGGAAAGATAGCCGCGCTTATATAAAAGCCTGCCAAGTTCATAAATACTTTCATAATCATCCGGTTTTAGCTGCACGACTTTTTCATAACTTTTTATGGCGGCATCACTATAGCCGTAAGAAGCCTGGATTTGCGCCAGATTATAATACGCTTCATAAAACTTGGGGTCGATGGATATCGCTTTTTTAAAGTAATCCATAGACTTTTGAACCTGATTTTGCGAATAATAATCAATACCCATATTATAAAGAGCGGTCGCATCATCAAGGGTATATGCCTGTGCTCTCTCAACTGCGGCGAGGGTTATTAATACAAAAAAGGAAAAAAATAAACCGAAAAATCTTTTTTTCATGGTAGCATTATTATATCAAAAAAGGTTGTATAATACAATGAGGGAGATTTAAAAGCGGAAATGCTTATATTTGCAATAGAGTCAAGCTGTGATGAAACCGCCTGTGCGATTGTAAAAGACGGCCGCGAGGTTATTTCAAATTCCGTTTTTTCCCAGATTAAAACCCACAGAAAATTCGGCGGCGTAGTACCCGAGGTTGCGGCACGCGAACATCTTGAATCAATAGGTCCCGTCATAAAAGAAACTTTTGAACAGGCGGGAATTTCCCCTGCTCAAATTGACGCCTTTGCCTCGACCGCAGGCCCCGGGCTTGTAGGATGCCTTCTTGTCGGTCTTAATGCCGCAAAAACTCTTGCACTCGTGCACAATAAACCTTATATCCCCGTAAACCATCTTCAGGCGCACGTCTGTGCAAACTTTATAGATTCCGATTTAAACCCCCCGTTTATATGTCTGCTTGTTTCGGGAGGTCATACACAGGTAATTTATGTGAAAGATTTTGACAATCAGACCATTGTCGCATCCACTATAGATGATGCAGTGGGTGAAGTTTATGATAAAGTTGCGCGCCTTATGGGACTTCCTTACCCGGGCGGGATAATGCTTGATAAACTCGCGCAGGAGGGTAATCCTAATGCCTTTAAACTGCCCGAGGCAAAAGTAGGGGAAGATGAGTTTAGTTTTTCCGGTCTTAAAACGGCACTCCTTCGTCTGACACAATCATTTAAAGACAAAGAAATACCCCAAAAAGACATTTGCGCAAGTTTTCAGGAAAGAGTATCGGACACATTAATTAAAAAAACACTAAATCTTGCCGATAAATACGGATGTAAAACAATTGTCACCGCAGGCGGCGTTGCCGCAAACTCGGAGCTTCGCAAAAAACTCTTTGCACTCAATGACAGAGGATATAAGACATATGCGCCCGCCATGAAATACTGCACCGATAATGCCGCAATGGTCGGTTCATGTGCTTATTTCAACCCGATAAAATGCGCAAACCCGCTTGAGATGGAAGTTTTTTCAAGAGCTTAGTTGTATCCGCCAAAACCGCCGTCTTTATTAAATTTAAAATTATAAGGCCTCAAGCTCATTGTATCATCGTTTAAAGCAACAAAGCAGGATTCGGCACCCATTGCACAGTACAGAATATCTATTCCAAGCTCATTTACCAGTACATCATGGCAATACTTATTTACAAGTTTATATGTTTTATCGGACGGCGCATTTTCATTTACATATTTTGCTGCCATTTCTTTGATTTCGTTGTTATCCATGATTCCGTCATAAAATCTTCTCTCAAAAACGGGCATTTCTTTTTGGGGGCCCAAGTATGAACCCTCTACGGCAATTTTACCGTAGCGTAAATCCTGAAATGCCGCAAAGTATGTACCCGGGCCTGCCTGCACCCTGTAGTTTTTACTGTAGTCAAGTCCGTTTTCAATCATTTCTTTAGCATTTTCAAAATAGGTACTGTGTATCAAACTGCCGGCATATTGCATTCTGTCTCTGTCCCAGTACAATATAGAGTCTTCAAGGTATTCTTTTATTGTACCTTCAAACTCACTCCCGTCAGCTTTTTTAAAGGTAAAAGTTTTATTATCAAAAATATCTTTTAATTCCCGAGGAAGTTCTCCTTCATTACATACAGGGCAGCTGCATTTTCCCGAGAAATTTACCGTATCCGACTGCGGACTTCTCTCCAGTGTTTTTGCCGTATTAACCGGCGCCCCGGAAGTATTGCCGAAAGAAATTTTAGGAGCGTTAAAAGAAATTTTTGAAATCATATTTCCACCTTTTTATAAAAAACACATTTCATACAAAACATATCAAGGTGAAAAATTGCTATTTTATCTGCTTTGCTATAAGATTCTTTGCAAATTCAAGCTGTCTGTCAAAGTTTTTTTGCAAATCATCGCGCGTAAAAGCAACTTCATAATCAGGCTCAATTCCTTTTTCATTTATATCATGCCCGCCAGGAGTCAGGTATTTTGCTATGGTTAAGTTCATACCCATCTGGTTTGGAAGCGCATATATTTTCTGCACGACACCTTTGCCAAATGTCTTTGTGCCGACGATTTTTGCGCGGTTGTTATCTTTAAGCGCACCGGATACAATCTCGGATGCCGAAGCACTGTCGCCGTCGACAAGCACAACAAGAGGCTTGTCATATACAAAATCGCTTTCCTGCACCCGATAGGAGCTATTCATGCCGTCGCGCCCTATAACACTTACTATATCTCCGTTTTTTAAAAACAGATTTGAAACAAAGACCGCATTTTGAAAAAGCCCGCCCGTATTACCCCTTAAATCAAGTATAAGCCCCTTTGAGTCTTTTACTTTATCAAGCGCACTTATAAATTCTACAGGTGTTTCATTGCCTATAAAACTTAAAATATGTATATAGCCCGTATTTTTATCAAGCTTTTTACACTCTACGGTTTTAACCTTAATTTCGGCACGCTTAACTTTTTTTGTAATTTTTTCGCCGTTTCTTAAAATAACAAGCGTAACCGTTTCATTAAGCGTTCCTTTGATATACTGTGCAACCTGAAAAATAGACTTGCCTTTAATCTGATGATTATCCACGCTCAGGAGCATATCCCCCTGTTTCAAGCCGGAGGAATCCGCAGGAGAACCTTTTATAACATTTACAATATAGATTTTGCCCGACACAGAGGCTATATTCACCCCGATACCGTACATTTTGGATTCTATGGATTTACTCTGTTCCATAAATTCTTCTTTTGAAAGCAGTCTTGAATAAGGGTCATCAAGGCTTGCAAGCATTGTATTTATTGCAACATAAGCGTCGTCATTATCTTCTATTTTATTTACATATCTTTTTTTCCACCTTGACCAGTTTTGATTGTTCAAATGCGGCTCGGCATAGCTTTGTTTTACAAGAAGCCAGCTTTCCAAAAACAAGTCCTGCGGGTCTATTTTTTCATTATTAATATAAGAATTTGAAGAAAGCTCATTTATACGCTCAACCTGTGCATATTTGTAGTTCTGAACACTTGCCCCGAAGAGCACTGCAAGGCAGAAGCATAAAACAGCGAGCTGTTTAAATTTTAATTTTTTAAACATTTTCTATCCGTTCACTTATCTTTTGATTTTACGCCCGTCGGCACCAATCTGTATCCTCCGCCGTATATTGTCTGTATGTATTTATTTTTTCTGTCAGAAATACTATCGATTTTTGTACGCAGATGTCTGATATGAACCCTTATGGTATCAATATCTTCATCGCCCTGATAACCCCAGACTTCCTTCAGAAGAACTTTTGAGGATACCATCTCGTCATGATGCTGCATTAAAACATTTAAAATCTCAAATTCTATCGGGGTGAGTTTTACACTTTTATTAAGAATTTTAACATTATAACTTTCGGGAACAAGGGTAATATCCCCCAGGGTAAGGACTTCTTTATACCTTAAAGACTGCGCCACAAGACCCGAACGGTTAAGAAGCGCAAGTACGCGCGCTTTGAGTTCTTCGGGCTCAAAAGGTTTTGTAAGGTAATCATCCACACCCGCGTCAAACCCTCTTAATTTGTCCTGAAGCTCGCCCAGAGCAGTGAGCATAATTATCGGGATATTTTTTGTATTTTCATTCTGTCTTATTTTAAGCGCAAGGGAATACCCGTCAACTTCGCCCATCATTACATCAAGGATTATAAGGTCGGGTATATCCTGCTTTATAAGGGCATAACCTTTAATCGGGTCGGTTGAATACTTGCAGTTGTGACCAGCAAGCTCAAGACTTATCTTAACAAGCTCGCATATGGCTTCATCGTCATCTATTATAAGAATTTTGCTCATAGGAAAATTTTATTACAAAATAGGTTTTTCGGATAAGAAAAAATTGTAAAAGAATGTTAAAATAAAATCAAAAAAGCGAACAAAAATTACTTGTGCGTTTTTTTCTTATGGTGTAATATTATCTAGCATAATAAATTCAGTACAAAATCTATAAGGAGGATTATGAATTGGCGATAACAACTCTTGAAGCACGCGAACAGACACTTAAGACTCACTCGCAGTATCTTGGCAGACACATACTTGCCGAATTTTTTGAATGTGACCCCAATGTTTTAAACAATCCGAAGCTGGTTGAAAAGTATATGGTAGAAGCAGCCCTTGAATGCGGCGCCACCATCGTTAATAAATGTTTTCACCTTTTTGCACCTCACGGTGTATCGGGTGTGGTTATAATTTCCGAAAGCCACCTTGCAATCCATACCTGGCCCGAGTTAGGCTATGCGGCAGTGGATTTATTCACATGCGGAGAAGCATGCGATCCTAAAGTGGCTTATAATTTCTTAAAGAAATGTTTCAACTCAAAAGATACATCCTACACGCAATTAAACCGCGGCATACTGGATGATAAAAACCTGAGCGTGGAACACACACCCTTTTATATAAGCGCCCAGCTTTAATATGTCATTAGTTTTATAAATCAGGAGACTCCTTTGCGTGTCTTTGGTTTGTTATGCTAAAATATTTCTATGGATAAATTCAGAATCGAGAAGATGACTCTCTCATCGCTTGATGAAGTGATGGTAATAGAAGAGCTTGCCTACGGACAGCACCACTGGAGCAGGGATTCTTTTGCAGCTGAAATCGATAATCAGATTTCCGATTACAACTGCGCCGTGGCGCAAAGCGGGCAAATTGCAGGCTATATGGGTCTTTGGAAGATAATAGACGAGGGGCATGTTACAAACCTTGCCATACATCCTGACTTCAGAAGAAAGGGTGCCGCAAAGGTATTGCTTTTAAATGCGCTTGATGAATGCTACAGGGAAAAAATAAAATACCTTACATTGGAAGTAAGAGTTTCAAATCTCGGCGCCATAAAATTATATGAAAGCTTTGGTTTCAAATCACTGGGCCTGAGAAAGAAATATTACCAGAACAACAATGAAGATGCACTTATTATGTGGAGTGAAAATATATTCAGCGAAAACTACAAAAAGCGTTATGCAGAAATAAAAGAAAAGATTGGGAATCTGATTTTAAAATGAATAAAAGATATAAAGAGCAGATAGAAGAATTTATATACAGGGGGCAAAAAACGCCTTTTGGCATAGGTACGATTGTCGTTTGTTTTTTGTGCCTGTTGTTTTTAATCGTCGCAACATTTACACAGATTAATGTAACCCATATATGGCCCGTTTATGATAATGCGGGTAATTTAGTATTTGAAAATGTTACACACCCCTATGTCGCACAAATTCCGGTTGTTATTTTTATAGCGGCGCTTTTAGGCCCCGGGTATGCACTTGTAGTTATGCTTATGTATCTTATAACAGGTTTTTTTATATGGCCGGTATTTGCGCTTGGCGGCGGACTTGCTTATATTAAAAGCGGACTTTTCGGCTTTATACTGGGGTATATTTTTGCGGTTATTCCGACAGGGAAAATTCTTGAAAAGAAATACAATCTGAAAAGCATTATTCTGGCTTCGCTTATAGGTGTAATCTGTATACATTTGTGCGGAATGCTCTATTGTGTGATTCTTGCGCTTTTAAAAGTTGTAAGTTTTTCTTATGTCTCATCGGCAATACACTCTCTGGGGGGAATTAAAACCCTGTATGACATTATAGCCTCTTTTATATTTTTAATCATTGCAATACCTGCAAAAATGGTATTATGGATTGCAATGAAGGGGCCTGCGAGCCGCAAAGCCCAAAAGACAAAAGCTGCTTAAGTGCTTATTTAAAAATTTCGTTTAATTCTTTTTGAAAAGGCGATATTTTAACAAGCTTATCTATTATGGCAGGCAGCTTTTCAAGAGTGTAATCAATATCTTGCTCTGTTGTATAGCGGCTCAGGGAAAATCTTATACTGCCATGCAAAGAAGTAAAAGGCACACCCTGTGCGCGAAGCACATGGCTCGGCTCAAGCGAACCGGATGTGCAGGCGCTGCCGGAGCTTGCACAAATTCCCTCATCATTCATATGCAGCAGTATAAGCTCGCCCTCAATATACTGAAAACCTATATTTGTAGTGTTGGGCACACGATTTTTGCTTTTTGAATTTAAAACCGCATTTTTAATATTTGAAAGTATGCCTTTTTCCAGCTTGTCACGAAGGGCTTTTACTCTTGTATTTTCATCTTCAAGTGTTTCTTTTGCAAGCTGTGCCGCGCGCGCCATGGCAACTATATAAGGAACATTTTCAGTACCCGCGCGCTTGCCCCTCTCCTGGTGTCCGCCGACAATAAGCGGGGAAATCATAGTGCCCGTTCTGATATAAAGGGCGCCGACACCCTTGGGCGCATGGAACTTATGCCCCGATATGCCAAGCATATCTATTTTTGTATCTTTTACATTAATAGGAACCTTGCCTGCCGCCTGAACGGCGTCTACAAAAACTTTTGTCTCGGGGTTTTTCATCTTAACTGCTTCGGATATTTTATCAACAGGATAAACAACGCCCGTTTCGTTATTTGCCATCATAACGGACACAAGAGCCGTATCCTCGCACACTGCTTCAAGAAGCCTGCTTATGTCTAAATCTCCGTTTGAATCCACATCAACCCAGGTTACCCTGTAGCCTCTTTTTTCTAAATCCTTATAAAGGTTCAAAACACAGGGGTGCTCGACACGCGTGGTAATAATGTGTTTTTTATTCTTTTTAACGTCAAGCGCTCCTTTTATAGCCATATTTGCAGATTCCGAACCGCAGGAAGTAAATATTATCTCCTTGGAATCAGCCGCACCCAGAAAATCCGCTATAATTTCACGTGATTTTTTAACCGCATCATTTGCACTGTGCGCCATATCATAAATGCTTGACGGATTGCCGTATTTATTGGAAAAATAAGGCAGCATGGCATCTACTACCTCGGGTGCTGTCATGGTTGTAGCATTATTATCCAAATATACAAGAGTCATTTATTTTACCTCTATAACATTTATTTCTTTATCGACGTGTTCTCTCAGCTGGGTTTCCACAAAGTTTTTGAGTGTGAGAGATGCATTTTTGCAGGAAGAACATGTCCCTGTTAATTTAACGTACACATTTTTTCCTTCTACATTTACAAGCTCTATACCGCCCGAGTCTTTGCCGAGTTCATGCGCAACATTTGTTTCAAGAACTTTATTGATTTTTAATATAAACTGAACGGGATTAAGCTGTGTATCGACCTTGGCATACTTATCAAGCAATATTTTAATATTAGGCACACATCTTGCACATCCGCCGCCTGCGTAGTTAATCTCTCTTATTTCATCAAGCGACTTCGCGCCTTTTTCTTTTATTGCTTTTATAATCTCTTCTTCACTGACACCAAAACAGTTGCAGACTATCTTTTTGGCATTGTTTTTTTTATCCGCATTTTCTTCCGCTTTATCTTTTTCGCCAAAATAACCCTTCAGGGCGTCCTCAAGTGCTTCATGCCCCATTACCGAGCAGTGCATCTTCTCGGGCGGAAGTCCGTCCAGCTCGTCTGCTATATCTTTATTTGTAATCTTTTTTGCTTCCTCAAGGGTTTTGCCTATTATCATCTCGGTCAATATGCTTGATGAAGCAACAGCGGAACCGCAGCCGAAAGTCTGAAACTTGGCGTCGGTTATTATTCCGTTATCTATTTTTAAATAAATTTTCAGTTTATCTCCGCAGGCAAGTGCCCCCGCTTCGCCGACAGCGTCCGCGTTTTCAATGGAACCCACGTTTTTCGGGTTTTTGTAATGTTCTTTTACTTTATCAGAATATTCCCACATAATTTTCTCCATAAAAAGTCAACAATATTATATCACGCACAAAAAAGGGTGCGCATAAATTGTATTGTATGTTTAACGGTAAGTTTAATTCTTGTCCAAATGCGCCAGAGCGTATTCACAGCACTGCTGCACAAGATTATTAAGAGAAACATCCTTATTTTGAGCCACCGTTTGTAACTCTTGAACAAGTTTTAAGGGCAGTCTGAAAGTCTTGTTAATCATTTCCGGTTTTTTTACTTTAAACATAACGCCAAATACTCTATGTTTCTTATTTTAAGTGCAATTTAATCCTTGTTATACACCTAATTTTTACACTTGTTTATATAAGTGCATATTACAATATTTTATGTTAATCTTATACGCAGAAAACAAGTTGCACTCGGCCCGAAAAGGATATGCAGGTGTATATATTTATTTTTATATGTGCATTAATCAGTTTAAGTATACTGTGGGTGTTTGCTTATAAATTTGTACCCGTTCACTTCACCCCGCTTATGCTGTTGAGAAAAATTGAACACAGAAATGAAAAAAAATACAAAAACAAAAAAATCTGGATAAAACTTAAAAATATACCCGAAGAAATTCAAAGAATCTTCATACTCGCTGAAGACGCGTTTTTTTATCATCACTGCGGATTTGACTTTTATATTATTATAAGAGCAATTGACAGAAAAATACTGAACGGCGAAAGAATATCCGGAGTAAGCAGTATATCACAACAGTGCGCAAGAAGTGTCTTTCTGCTCCCGGTAAGGAGTATTTTAAGAAAATTACTTGAGGCATATTTCACGATTTTAATAGAGATAATATGGAAAAAAGAAAGAATTCTGGAAGTATATCTAAATGTTATTGAAATTTCAAAAGGTATCTGGGGGCTGGAGGCGGCGGCAAAAGAATTTTTTAACAAAAGCGCAAAAAATTTGACCCCGTACGAAGCAGGACTCATTGCAGCATGTCTGCCGGTGCCGCTTGAGCGGAATCCTAAAATGCCCGATATACAAACAAAAAAACTCGCAGAAGAAATACTTGAGCGGAAAATGCCCGACAAAGAAACCGCGAAATCAAGAACTAAATTAAAAAAAATACGACATTACATTCAAAAATACAACTTGTATATGTCAAAAATATTTAAAAAATAACAGATAATATTCATATGAAAACAAAGATAAATAAACACACAGCAAGCAGGCTTAATTTCATAAAAGACAAAATACACCTGATTAACTACAGGGTGCAGAACGGTGATTTTTTTGAAAAACTGCTGCATTTGTTTTTTAAAAAAATATATCAAAAAAATGCACAAAAAATCGCGCTGGATAAATTTGCGCGCATAAATGAAATAGCAAAGTTAATGTCAGATAAAAACGGAAAAAACTAGGCTTCCCTGTCCAAGTATCTTCCCTCTACCATCTGCCTCAAAGAACGTCGGCCAAGAAAACCGGCATTTTTGGAAATAGCCTGTTTATAGAGCTTATCCAGTTTGCTTGCAATATACATCTCGGAATTATCTTCATAATTCCTTTTTGTATACAAGCTCATACCTAAGCCCGCGGCATTATTGCGATTTATTCCATGAATTCCGGCCATGCCAAACTTTCCATAAGATTGTGCTTATCTATTTTATTAAAAAAATAAAATTTGTCAAAAGTTGCTACAAAATAAATTTGCACTTAATAAATATTTACAAAAATATGAAAATATTTTTTTGCTATAATTAAAACCATGATGAAAAAAGATTTTTTTGCACAGACAGTGCATAGGGCAATTGATGAAGCAATACGGAATAAAAAACTCGGAAGCCTTGAAGAAAACAACTTTAAGCCTGTTTGCGAAATACCCAAAAATACGCAGTTCGGAGACTTTGCAATAAATGTTTCTTCCCTTGCACGCGAAGCCAAAATGGCGCCTGCGCTCATTGCGCAAAACCTTGCACAATACATAGAATGCGACGGATTCAGCGTAAATACGGTGGCGGGTTTTATAAATTTTAAACTCGAAAAAGAGATGCTCTGCTCAATTGCAGCCGAAATACTTGATAAAAAAGAAAATTTTGCTTCAACAAATATCGGAAACGGGGAAAAGGTAAATCTTGAATACGTAAGTGCAAACCCCACCGGCCCTTTTCACATTGGGCACGGTCGCTGGGCAGCTCTGGGCAGCGCACTTGCCAATATCATGAACTATTGCGGATATAATGTTTATCAGGAATTTTACATAAACGATGCGGGAAACCAGATAAACAAACTGGCGCGCTCGCTTGAGCTGAGAGTAAAAGAGCAAAAGGGTGAAAAAGTCGAGTGGGAAGATGACCTGTATCCCGGTGAATACCTCATCGACTGCGCCAAAAGATATATTGAATCCGGCGAAAAAGAAAACTTCGGCGACTTTGCAAAAGCCGACATGCTGAGACTGCAAAAAGAGCTTCTTGAAAAATTCAGAGTGCATTTTGACTGCTTTTTCTCGGAATTGTCACTATATAAAGATAATGAAGTCGAAAAATGCGTAAAAGAACTTGAGAACAAAGGCAAGCTTTATGAAAAAGACGGCGCAGTGTGGTTTAAAAGTTCTGATTATACGGACAGTCAGGACAGAGTGCTTAAAAAAGCCGACGGTTCAAATACATATTTAACGGCTGACATTGCCTATCATAAAAACAAGCTTGACAGAGGCTTCAAAAGGCTTATTAACATATGGGGTGCGGATCACCACGGCTATATCGCCAGAATTAAAGCCTCAATCGATGCGCTGGGCTACGACAGTTCCTGCCTTGAGGTGCTTTTAGGGCAGCTTGTAAATATTATTCAGGACGGCGAACAAATGAGAATGGGCAAGCGCAAAAAAATGGTCACGCTTGATGAACTGGTTGATGAAGTAGGCGTTGATGCCACGAGATTCTGGATGCTTATGCGCTCAATTGATACAACTATTGATTTTGATATTGATTTGGCAAAAAGCAAAAGCGACAAAAACCCTGTTTTCTATGTTCAATATGCACATGCCAGAGCATGCTCCATTTTAAGAAAAGCGGTTGAAAAACGCTGCGATATTGAAAGCAAAAAAGAACTCCCGCCGCTTTTTGCACCCGATGAAATAGAAGCGCTTGATTATAACCCCGACATAAGCGACTTATTTGACAATAACTGTGACAAAGATTCAATCGAAGCAACACGCGCTCTTGTTTTAAAACTTGAAGAATCAAAAGGAATTATAGAAGCCGCAGCAAGATTAAGGGCACCGTACCTGCTTTGTAAGTACTCACAGGAACTTGCAAACGCTTTTCATCATTTCTACAACTATTCAAGGGTTTTAACGGACGACAAGAGAATTTCCGCCAAGAGGCTGGCTCTTACAAAATGCTTTAAAATAATCCTCGGTAAAACATTAGATTTACTGGGCGTCGAAGCGCCTGAAAAAATGTAGTTGATTTTGAAATTTGTCTGTGATAATTTAATTAAGCACGCAAGACAAATGCGCGACAATTAAATAGTTTTAAGGGCTGCTAGCTCAGGTGGCCAAGAGAGCGAAGCTCTCGAATT
>DVFS01000060.1 GCA_018713115.1 Candidatus Galligastranaerophilus faecipullorum | reverse complement strand
GCAAAAACATTCAAAGACGCGAATACTCCCGCGTAAGATTTATAGGCGAATTTGATATAGAAGGCCAAAATGATAATGTCGTTTCAATTGAAGATATCTCGGCAGGAGGTATGAAACTCATTACAAAGCAGCCTCTTGAAGCCGCACAAGACTATAAAATTAAGGTAACTCTGATAAACAATCTCACAATAGAATGTCTTCTGCACCCAATAAGAATTGAGGAAATGCAGACACAGCAAGGCACAGTCTATGCCATTTCAGGCTGCTATAAAGATATAGCAAGCATAGACAGGGTGGCGCTTGTTCAGTATTCATTCAAAGTATTAATGGAAACAGAAAACAGGGAAAATGAACGATAGCGCGGAAGAAAAAATATCTTATCAAAAAACCCTGAGCGCGCTTTTTGCCTCTTTTTCCATGCTGGCGTTCGGTGCTCTCAGTCTTTTGAATAATTTTTCAATGGATTACTACAGCATTCTTTTTATGCTCTCAATTGTAATCCCGGCATCTCTTTCAATGGGCTTTATCGGTTTTGTAATAGGCAAAATCTTTGATGACGGGGAGAACTTTAGCCCCAATCCCTTTAAAAAGAAAGATAAACCAAAAACTCCGGCTATAGATAACGCTTATAAAATTCAGAGTATGTTTGCGCCCGACGCCTCTCTTGAGGATGAAGGCATGCAAAGCATGTTTGAAGTTAACGATGAGATTGGTGAAAATGAAAATGAACAAGAAAGCTAAAAAAATATCCGAAACAAAAAAAACAAAAAAGGCGCCCGCAAAAAGACGTTTAAGTTCTTATTTTGCATATATGACGAGTTTTCTCATCGCGGCAATTATAATTTTTACAATGGGTTATGTTTTTAACCATATAAAAAACCTCGCTATCGATTACGATGTAAATATCAAATCATACAGTAATTCTCTCTCCACTCTTTTGAGCGATAATTTTGAAATGGCCTACAACAGCTATTCCATGGAAAAGACGGAAAAGCTTATCCAGAGCCTTCAAAACACAGGCATGCTCTCTTATGTTTATGCGGTGGAGAGAAGAACCAATAAAGTATTTTTCTCAACAATACCTGATATTGAAGGTGAAGACGCAGCAGTTGCAAAAGGCGATATATTCCTGAAATTTCAAAACCGCAATACAAAAGAAATAATAACAATGACACGCAGTTATGTACTCTTTATAGGCATGCCTGTTGAAAAAATCGCCGCTTCCCACCTGAACAATCTGCTCGAGAGCGTCAAGATATTTCTTGTAATATTTCTGTTTATAGGTGTTCTTGCAAGCGCCGTTATGTCAAAAATAATTCTAAACCCCCTAAATGAACTCACAAAAGGCGTTAAAGAGTTTGCCAACGGAAACTTTGATTTCAGGCTTAATGAGTCTAAATTCTCAGAGATAAATGAACTGGTAGATGCGTACAACTACATGGCTTTTCAGCTTCATGACCTTTATGATTCACTGGAACTTAAAGTCCAGGAAAGAACTCTCGCGCTTGAAAGGGCTAATCAGGAGATAAAAGAAACCCAGGCAATGATGGTTCACTCGGAGAAAATGCGCTCCCTTGGCGAGCTTGTGGCAGGTATAGCCCATGAAATCAACAACCCCGTGAACTTCATTCACGGCAATATAATGATTCTTGATAAGTATGTAAAAGATATGTTCTCGCTCATTGACCTGTATATTGCAAATGAAGCATCCATCAGCGAAGAAGAACTTAAAAAAATCAACAAAACAAAAGCCGATATTGATATAGACTTTATAAGAGATGATGTCAAAGACCTTATTAAAAGCTGTGTTGAAGGTACGGAGAGGACAAAAAACATCGTCCTTGACCTTAAAAACTTCTCCAGAATGGAAGAAATGGTGCTCACGCAGTTTAATATACCAAAAGAAATCGACACTACTCTTAATATCTTAAATAACAAATACAAAAACAGAATAACGGTAGTAAAAGACTATGAACCGAATGTACCCAAAATTGAAGCATACGGCGGTCAGTTAAATCAGGTATTTATGAACATTCTTGATAATGCGCAGTATGCAATAAAAGGAGAAGGAACCGTCACCATAAGCGTAAAACAGGACGGGGATAATGTTATTATAAAATTCTCAGACACGGGCGAAGGCATTAAAAAAGAAGACTTGAGGAAAGTTTTTGAACCGTTCTTTACAACAAAACCCGTTGGACAGGGCACAGGACTCGGGATGTCGATTACATACAGGGTAATAAAAAACCATAACGGCGAGATTTTTGTGGATTCCGAAGTGGGCAAGGGAACTACATTTACAATCAAACTGCCCGTAAATTATGCAAAAGAAACCGGAGAAGATATCGAAAATACACAGGAGTGTTGATAAATGGAAGAAAAAAAGTACAAAATACTCATAGTTGATGATGAGCCTGATAATCTGGCGCTTCTATACAGAACACTGAGAGGCAAATATGATATTACAAAAGCCTCAAGTGCCGTTGAAGCGCTTGAAATTTTAAAAAACAATGAGTTTAACTGCATTCTCTCCGACCATAAAATGCCGCAGATGGACGGTGTTGAATTTTTAAGAAGGACTTATGAAGTCTGCCCCAACACCACAAGGCTTCTGGTCACGGCATACTCGGATGTTAAAATACTTATTGATGCAATCAACTATGCAAAAATTTACCGTTACATTAAAAAACCCTTTAACCCTGATGAGCTTTTACATGTTGTTGAAGCAAGCCTTGAATATCACCAGCTGAAAGTCGACAATGAAAACCTTATAAAAGATTTAAAAGAACTCTTCTCGGGCACCATCAAGGCGATTATTGAAGCGCTTGACGCCAAAGACTCTTTTACTCTGGGCAGAAGCAGACGCGTAACTTTTTATTCTCTCAAAATGGTTGAAAGACTTCATATAAATAATGCCGAAAAAGGCAGGATAGAGCTGGCGGGGCTTTTGCACGACATCGGAATGATAGGTGTCGCCGAAGACATTTTAAACAAAAGCCAGAAACTTACACAGGAAGAGTACGAAGAAATCAAAAAACACGTGCACCACTCGGTTAAAATCCTTGAGGATATTAAACAACTGTATGAAGTAATTGAAATAATTAAGTACCACCATGAATACTATGACGGCAACGGATACCCCTACGGACTTAAAGGAGATGAAATCCCTCTGGGTTCGCGCGTTATAGCTGTGGCGGACGCATACGACTCAATGGTTTCAAACCGCGCCTACAGGCAGGGTTTAAGCTCCGAAGAGGCACTTAGAAACATTGAAGAGCGCGCAGGCACACAATTTGACCCGGCGCTTGTAAAACTATTCAAAGAAGTCCTTCCTGACGCGCTTAAAGAAGTGCGCGAGTACGAAGAAAAAATGAAAATAAAAGAAAATGTGCCGTCTAAAGACGCAATAACAATAGAGGAAAGACATTGACAAGAACGGTTGAAGTATACACGGGCGCTTATGCCTCAGGCAAAAGCGAAACATCAATAAACAGAGCACTGCAATATATTCAAGAGGGCAAAAAAATCACTCTTGTTGACTTGGACACGGTAGAGCCCGCATATTGCATGCGCCCGATTATAGGCGAACTTGAAAACCGCGGAATTAATGTTATAGCCCAGAGCGACTATTTTGGACTGGGAGAAGCGGGAAGCTATGTAACGGGCGAGCAGATTAACTGTTTAAATACACAGGGCGATATAATAATTGATGTCGGCTACGGCGCCACTGGGCTTGATACGCTTGATATTTTAAACGGAATAGAAAAAGAAGAAAATCTTCAAATATATCTTGTCGTCAACACTTCAAAATTTGAAACATTTGATAAAGACAGCATTTTAGAATATATAGAGTTTTCATCGGGCTTAAATAAAACCTCCTGGAAAAAGTTCTCGGGTTTTATTTCAAACACCCATCTTTCCGATGAAACAACCGTTAGCGATATTATAAGAGGATACGATATTTTAAAAGAAGTATCCGCCGCAACAAACATTCCTATAAGAGCAATAGGCGCTCAGGAAAAGTTTAAATACGACTTTAAAAACGGCACATACGATAATACACCCGTATGGTTTTATGAAAGACTTATGCCAAAGGCACTCTGGTAGCAGATAAACAGGAGGAACTATGAAAAAAACAGGCGCATTACTGCTTGCGGCGGGCATTTTTTTGCTTGCACAGGCGCAATCTTTTGCAGCAAACGACATTATGCTGGGCGACACAAGATTTAATAAAATTAAATCAGATACCGCAGCTCCCCCGCCTTATGCCGCCAAAAACATTTACGTCGGAAAAGGGCTTGAACAAAAGAAGCCCGATATAATTGTTCTTTTTTACTCGCCCGCCCCGCTTGAGGTTAATTCCGCATCCGAAGAAATAATTAACGGAACCAAACAAATCGGCGACACAATAGGCAGAGTCAAAAAAGAAACTGACCATTTTGTTGTAAGCATGCTCGGAAAAACAAGAGAAAAAGGCTGGATATACTCCCTTCTTAAAATGCAGCAGCACAAAATAGCAGGCACGCAAAGCGCACAGCTGTACATAAGAATACCCGAGCCCAAAAATCCCGCGGAGGCAATAAAACAGTATGATAATAAATATTTTGACATTTTTGCAAATTTAAAAACTCCCTCGGTTAAAGACTCTCAAAACAAAGTGCTGCCAAAAACATACAGAATTAAAGCCGGCGGCAAAAGTCTGGTGCTGAAATACAGCCGCTTTATGGGAAAAGATGACGGTATAAATTACTACTACCCGATGAATCAGGCAATTAAAGACAGTGATTTTAACGTACGCGTAAACTACCTTAAGGGTAAAATCTCCGCTGAAAGCCTCATTCAAGCTTTCAGAGAGGACAGAGAACATACGGAAGGTTTCAGGGAAGATACTCTTGAGCAGAGCGGAAACAGCGCAATTTATATGCACTGTGCCAAAATGACAGACGGCAGACAAGAGTATATGCAATACAGCATAACAAAAATAGAAACCTCAAGAAAAGCGGCAAAAACTATGGAAATTATAGAAATTTTCCCGCTCAATGATTCCGTCGATATCGATAAAAAAATAAAATCGCTGAACACAAAATATATTTCATATTTTAAAGAAAACCCCATACCTGAACTTATAGAAGAAAATATGGGCACACTGCCGGAGAGTTTAGGGTATAAATATATGTTTTTTGAATACGGGATACCAAAAAATAAATAGCAAAAAGCCCCCTAAAAAGGGGGCTTTTAAATGCTTCTTTAAACTACAGGATGTTTGACGTAATTGTGAAGTGGACACGGCAGTTGGAAGCACCTTCCGGTTTATCGCCGATAGGAACACCGATATAGATGTTTCCTGACAAGTATTTTGTAAGTCTGACAATTAAACCGCCGCCGACACTCATCATATAGCTCGGGCCGTATGAATCGATATCTACGTTTCCAAACCAACCGGCATCGTAAAATGCAGCCCACTGGATACTGTCATCTATGAATCTCAGTTTTTCAGGCAGAATCCTGTTTAAGAAAGGAATATGCGACCTGAATTCTAATGACGCCGTAACGCCGTAGTCATTAAGCATATAACCTTCTTCGTAACCGCGGATTGTTGAAATACCGCCGAACTGCATTTTTTCGGACGGATACAAGCCATGGCTTGCCCACTGGCCGCCTGCCTGAATAATAGCCATTGATCTCATAGGCAATATTTGCAGCCTTGCGATGTTTGCGTTGACTTTTACATATTTATTAGTGGGAAGCCATTTATAGTGAAAATCATCCCACTCATCAGACGCGTCTAAAATAGGCAAACCGACACTCACACCTGTATTTCCGAACCATTTGCCGTAAAAGTCATCTTTAATATGCGTTAAGTTTGCCCTTATGGCACGCGTCTTATAAGTTGCATCGTCCAAAACTATTTTTTGTTCGCCGAATGTGGTTTTTGTATTCCTTATATCTAATGAAACATCGCCGTATAACTTATAATTTTCAGTTTTAACCAATCTTCTTGAAATACCGCCAAAGAAGTTGTGCGAATGACCTTTTATATCAAATTCTTTCCACTGCTCGCCCATTGTCATACCGCTGTAGCTGTAACCTAAGTTCAATTTGGTTTCATGGCGTCCTATGGGAATAGAGTAGAAAACACCCTGGCTGACAGAACGTCTTGAAAGAGAAGTTGTTGACAATAATTTATCGCCCCAGCCCGTGAGGTTATACATACCCGCAAAGAACACCGCACGGTTTAAACCGATGGCGTCGCGGCCCTGGTTATCAAAACGAAAATCAAAGTCAATCGGGAATCTGTCTTTCATTTGCAGGGTCAAATCCGTATACTGTGCGGATTCTTCGTTGTCCTGCATTGAAACCTGACCCTTCATATATCCTGAAGCGTTCATCTCCCTTAAGGTTTCCTGAATGTCGCGAACGTTTAAAACTTTATCCGTTTCAATATTTTTATCTTTCAAATAAGTTGCTTTAACAAATTTATCTCTTGCCCATTTGTTGCCTTCAACTTCAACCTTGCCGTATTTACCTTCCATAACGACAATTTCTACGTTGCCGTCCTGAACTTTCTGGGGGGGAAGATATGCAATGGTTGAAATATAACCGTTTTGCTGGTAATACTCGGTTACCATGTTTGCAAAGCCGATAAGGTCGTTGATTGTAACTTCCTGGCCTATTCTTTCACAGATTAAATCCATAAGCTGCTCTTCGGTAAAGCAGGTGTTACCCGTGAATTTGATGGAATTAAGCTTAAAACTGACCTCTTTATTGGGTAGTTTCTCGACCTCTTCCTTCATTTTTTTATTCATTTCAATAACTTCGCGGCCTCTTTCATGTTCTTCCATGTTCTCGCGAGTTCTTCTTTCATATTCTTTCAACTGAATTAAGTTTGTCTGGTCAATAACACCGGGGTCAAAACCGCCGCCCATAGGGTTTCCTTCAAAAGGCATGCCCGATGGAGTAGACATTGCGCACGGTGCAAAAAACATAAAGCACAGCAGAAGCAAAAACACATCCAGCTTTTTAAATTTTAAATTCTGCATTTTAATTCCTTTTCATACTTTTGCAGTGGTATTTTAATACACTTCAATAATAATATATAATGGCGATGACAACAATAAATCATATTAATGATTTATTTTAAGGGACATTTTTCAGCATATTTTAAAAACATTCCTTAATCAACAGTCTTATTAAAATATGTAAATAATTTTTTTTGCCATTAAATCAAAAAATCCTGTTTATTGTATAACTAATAAGATTTTTCGGGGATGTCAAGGTAAAGTTTTGTAAATTTTTGCAATATTTCTCCATATTCTCGCAATTTTAAATTTTTACATGTTTTTTTATAAATATCGGAATATTATATACTGAATATATACTCAGAAGAAAGGAAACATATGAAACTTAAGCACAAAAAATTAGCCTCAGCGTTAGTTTTACTCAGTTTTTTAAGTTACATGCCACTATCTACCACAACGGCAATGGCAATTGATGCAGGCACATTACCTGATCTTAACGGTTCCATCAACGGTTCGGTTACAACTGACGGTAACAGAATGGATGTAGTTGTTAACGGCGGTTCGGGCGCTGTAGGTCAGTTTGACTGGAACAGCTTTAACGTAGGTTCAAACGGTCACGTTAACTTCGGTTTTACCGCTAACTCACAAACATCATTAAACCGTGTACTTGCTTCAGGCGGTCTTTCACAAATTTACGGTAAATTAACAAACTCTTGCGCAGGCGGCGACTGCTCAAGCTATATGGGCACAGGTAAAGTTATCTTAATCAACCCTAACGGCATTATGTTCGGCAACGGTGCTCAAGTTGACTTAAACTCTTTCACCGCTACAACATTCGACCTTAAAGGCGCTAAAAATATTAAAGATATGAGTGCAAGCGAACTTGCAGCATACAAAAACCAAATCAACGTAGTTAACGGCAAGCCCGCTGATATGGTTATGAACGCTCAATTCGTAAGGGACGGCGTTTTAAAAACAAAAGACGGTGCAGCAGTTACCGTTGACGGCGCTACAATGAACATAGATAAATCTCTCGCTCTTGCGGCAGATAATGTTAATATCTACAAAGATTCATTAATTAAAACAAACTTAAACCCCAACTACGGCGGCGGACAAAATGCAGCAAACCACGACCAGTCGTTCTCTAACGTAAGAATCGTTACAAGCGACGGTGTTAACTTCAACTATCAATTAAACGGCAACATCATGAGCCACAAAGCTAACAGCGGTTCTAAAGTAGCAAACAACATCAACATCGACGGCGCTACAATTCAATCCGGTGCTGTTACAATTGAAAACGCAGGAACTAAAGCAGGTTCTGACGTAAACATTAAAAACTCAATCGTTAAAGGTTATAAACTCGTTAACAACGAATACGGCGACATCATTATCAAAGGTAAAAACGATGTAAATATCGCCGATACACACCTTCAAACAAACAACACTTCAATCAAGTCGCAAAATAAAGATACATATTCTCAAAAAGGCGGCAGAATCGCAATCAGCGCAGGTAAAAACGTTAACCTTAAAAACAACAAAATTGAATCAGCCTACGCTAACAAAGACCACAAATCTACCGCAACAGGCGAAAATGCAGGCGACATTACAATCAGCGCCAACAACGGCGATGTAATTGCCGAAAATACAAATGTACATGCTAAAGGCAACCTGCTTGTTGCAGCAGCAGGCAAAATAAGCGCTAAAGATTCCGTATTAAGAGCAAGAAACCACTCTGACCACGATGCAAGCGCTGCAAAACTTCTTAAAAAAGTTGAATTAGCCGCAAACAACGGCGTAACTCTTGACAATACATACACTGAATCTTCAGACTATACATCAGTATACACTCCCGGCAATATAGACGTTAAAAACGGCTCTGTAATGTATACACCTAACAAAGCCCTTAACCTCTACGGCTCTAACACAACAATTGCCGATTCAACTCTTGTATACAACGGTCTGAACTTTGTTCACCCCTCAGGTATGGTAAACAACGTTACAATTAAAGGCTCAACAGCTCTTAATGACAAAACTCCCTACGCTGACGGTTTAAAACTCACTACAAACGGCAACTTAACAATTGACAACAACAGCCTTCTTAAAAAAGAATTCACGGCTACCGTTGACAAAGACCTTAATATGAACGTAACTTTAGGCGAAGGTCAAAATCAAGACAGCATTACTCTTGAATCTACAGGCGGCAAAGTTACAATCAAAAATAACTCCGATATCAAAACAAACAAAGGCGATATCACAGCTAATGCCCTCAACAGCAAAAAAGGCGAAGTATTCGTTCAAAACTCAAAACTCGCTGCCAAAGGCAACATCAACTTAAACCAAGCATTAACTCACAATGCAGGTACTCACATCACAAAAGACTCTTCATTGAGCGCTAAAAATATCAACATCACAACTAAAAACGCTGACGCTGACATCAATGCCGATATCGACAACTTTGCAAACCTCAGCTACAGCGAACGCTTAGCCCTCAATGCAGGCAGAGATAATAACATCACAGGCACAGGCAACCTGAGCGCAAACAGAGTTGACTTTAATGCAACAAGAAACAACAACATCAACATTAAAGGCAACGTGACCACAAACGATGTTAAATTTAACGGAAAAGTTAACAACATAACTGCAACAGGTAACGTAACTCTTAAAAATACCGAAATCAAAGCTAAAGACTCCGCAGCTCCCGAAAATACAAAAACAAACATCAATGCTGGCGGCAACTTTACAACAGACAAAACAGTCCTCAAAGTAAACGGCACAAAACTCATCGCTAATGCAGACAAAGATACAAACATCGTATTAGCAGGCGCTAATAACAAAAAAGCAGGTATTGAAATCAACGCTAAATACAACAGCAACGAACTTTCGAACAAAACAGTTTCAGTAAACGCAGCAGATAACGTACTTGCTATCTCTAAAATCAAATCAGGCAACCTGAACCTTGACTCAAACGATACATTCCTGGCAGCACTTACAGACTTAACCGCTTCCGACTTAGAAGGTGTTACGGCTGACGCTTCAGGAAGAGCATACATCGAAGTAGCTAACTGGGGTAAATTCAACCTCGACCCGATGGATGAATACGAAACAAACTTCAACCAACCCGATTCATTCACATACACTGACCACTTCGTACCCGGCGTACGTCAACCCGAAGCAGGTGCAGCAATCGATACATACAAAAAACACTTCATCGAATTTGATTCAAACGGCGTAATGGAAAAATTCCTCCTCGTATACGAAAAACCGTTCGGATGCCAAGAACCTCCTGTGGTTGACCCTGAAGATCCCGGATTCGACGCAGGTGTAGGCGATAACCTCGACAGCTTAATCAACCAAATACGCTTACCGCGTCAACTGGAACCCACTTCAAGAGTAGCCCCGATTGCTAACAACACTACAGACCCCACAACAGGTATTGTTAACGCAGCTGCAAGAATTGAAGTTGATGACAATGCAACAACAAACAAAAAAGATGATGAATTTGAAATTTAGTTCATAATCTGATAAGACAAACGCCCTCCCTAAAAAGAGGGCGTTTTTAATTATTAAAAAATCTCATACAAATGATAGTGTTTGTTTTAAAAAATATTTGATATAAAATAACTGTAATGCGAAACGGCAAATTTCAAAAAAGACTATTAATACCCCTTATATGTGTATCTCTATCGCTCACACTGAGTGCAAATGCGCAGTTTAGCGCAGGCACATGCAATGCCGCACAAAAAGAAGGATGGGGCGCGGCAAAGATTTATTCTCTTGAAAAAGAACTCCGCCGCAACAGCGACCCTGATACCATAAAACAATATGTAAACACTCAAAAAAGACGCTCAACATACTTTAAAATTTTTAAAAGAGATAACATAGAAGCCTGCGACGCTCTGCGCGCGGCGCTTTATTTCCTGAGAAAAGATAAAAGCTCATCCGAATACAAAAGCACCCTTGCAAAACTGAATACACTCATTGAAAAATCAGGATTTCAAAACGATGATTACAACAGGCTGGAGGTTGCAAAAAACCTGTATCTTGAGTGCGAATGGTATGCAAGTGCATATGAATTTGAAGAGCTAATCGAAAAAGGCTTTGAATGCGCAATATGCTTTGAATATCTCGGCGACATCGAGCAGAGGATAAACAAAGACAGGGAATCCTGCCTTAAATATTATAAAAAATCCCTTGAATACAACCCCGGCAGCGCTTCCGTTCTGTTTAAAATCGCTACCGTTTTAAACTCAATGAACAGAGGCGATTTAGCACTTGAATACTATACAAAGGCAATAAACTTAACCGATGACCCGGAGATATTAAAAAAAGGCATAAGCGTCTTTACCAGAGCCGTCAAAAGTAAGCCGAGAAATGCCAACCTGTATGAAATTCTGGGTGCAACGTATGAAAAAACGGGCGATTATAAAAAAACTTACGAACTCTACCAGAGGGCAATCTATCTAAATCCTAAGGATATTTTCCTTAAATACCGTCTGGGCGGGCTTTTGTATGAAACAAAGCAGTATCCGCAGGCAACGCGAGTATATGATAATATTTTAAGAGATAATCTCTATGAGTCGCAAATCCGCGCAGGTAAAGCAAAAAGCCTGCTTGCACTGGGGCAGGCAAATGCAGCTCTCAAGGAATATCAGGTAATCCTTGCCATATATCCCGAGTCAAAACAGGCAAAATACGGCATATACGAGATTTTCAAAGGTAAAAAAGACCTTGACTACATAATCGATAATTTCTATCCGTTAAATGAAAACTTTAAGCCCACAAGTGAGTTCTATGCTGAATTTGCCGAACTTTTAACAAGTCTTGAAGGCAATAATGAAGATGCCATAAGCCTCTTTAATAAAGCACTTGCGCTTAATCCCAAAAATGCAAATGCTTATTTGAAACTTTATGAAATATACGAACTTGCAGGCGAAGATTTAAAAGCGGCAGAGCTTATTAAAAAAGCATACAAAAATCTGCCTGATAATCAAGATATCAAAAAAGTTTTTTTTTATCTCAACAAAAACACCGAAACAAAAAAAGATCAATTAGCGCTGCATTATTTAAAAAATTCTCAATGGGCTAAAGCCATTAAGATTTATGAGCAGATTGAGCCCAAAACAAGCCAGATTTATGTAACAATGGCAGGCTGCTATAAGAATTTAAAAAATTATCAAAAATCTGTTGAATGCTATAAAAAAGCACTTTCGCTTGATGATAAGCAGTCGGATACTTACTACTCGCTTGCCCTTGTCTACCTTGAGCAAAAAAGCCCTAAACTGGCTCAAACAATGCTTTCAAAAGCCGTGGAACTCGACCCCAAAAACGTAAAAGCGATAAAACTTTCAAATTATTTAAGAGGCCAGATTGTAACTGATATTTTAAATGAAGCATACACATACTACGATAAAAAGAACTACGAAAAAGCTATAGCCTCGCTCAACGAAGCCGCAAAACGTTATCCGCAGGATGCACAGGTATATTATTACAGAGGAATCGTGCTTGAGGCAATGAGTCTTTATCCGCAGGCAATAAAAGACTATAAAACAGCGGTAAAACTCAACCGCGGCTTTGCTCTGGGATATTATTCAATGGCAAAAGCTTATGAAAAACTCAACAGAGGACGCGACGCACTTGAATGTTACGAAAAATATCTCTCCGCCGACCCCAGGGAAGAAGAACTGATAAAGGAAGCGGAAAAGAAAGTTATTGAACTCGGTGAAAAATATTATTAAGGTCTGAATTTATGCAAAAAACAGTAATCATAATACCTGCAAGATACTCCTCCACCCGCCTTAAGGGTAAACTGCTCATGGAGGTAAATTCAAAACCTATTATTCAATGGGTATATGAAGCGGCAAAAAAATCGACACTGGCTGATGATGTAATAATTGCAACCGATTCGGAACTTATTTTAAACAAAGCGCAAGAATTCGGCGCAAAAGTCGAAATGACATCATCCGAACACAAATCAGGCTCGGACAGAATATGCGAAGTTGCAAAAAGACACACGGAATACGACTACATTTTAAACATGCAGGGGGATGAACCGCAGATAACGCCCGAAGTCATCGACCTTGCCATAAAAACGCTCATTGAGGGCAATTGCGACATTTCAACTCTTGCAAGGGAAATAACCGACCCCGAGCAGATTAACGACCCTAACTGCGTTAAATGCGTGTTTGACAATGACTTTAGGGCACTATACTTCTCGCGCTGTCCGATACCTTACCCCAGAAACCCTGAATATGCAAAATATTATGCACATATAGGAATTTACGGCTACAGAAGAGAATCATTAATTAAAATGACAACTTTGGGGCAATCGGATATTGAAAAAGCTGAAAGCTTAGAGCAGCTGCGCGCGCTTAAAAACGGCATGACAATAAAAGTGGCTTTAACAAAGCTAAATCCCATCGGGATTGACACCCAACGGGATTTAGATAAATTTAAAAGCTTATTTAACAGCAAATAAAAAGTCTAATTTCCTGTCCTTACGCACTTGCCGTTACTCCAGCTGTAACCTTGTCCCAGACCTTCACAGTAAGTCTGTGCGGCGTTTTCGGTAGTTGATTCAACATCATCACCTACGCCCGTTACCGCAGTATTTACTCTCTGACCCAAAAATTGAAGGGCTGTTATAGCTATCACCGTTACCAGTGCAAGAATTAGAGCATATTCTACCAAACTCTGCGCTTTGCTTTTCTTTGCTAACTTCATTAAACTTTTTCCTTTTTACTTTCTATATGTATTTTACCATACTTTTCTCTTATGTAAATAATTTTACATATATCTAATGCCTGCTTCATCTAAACGCCTGAATGCTTCAATGAGTCTTTCCGTTGGCTGAACGATAGACACCCTGAAATGGTCATCGCTATATTCTCCAAATGCCACGCCGGGCGTAAACATAACACCTGTTTTAAATAAAACATCTTTACAAAACTCTTTAGAATGCCTTCCCTTAGGCACTTTCAGCCAGAAATACATTGTAGCCGAGCTTCTTTTCATATGCCAGCCGAGTTTATTAAATCCCTGCGCAACAATTTCGCGGCGGGAATTATATTTGTCCATAATTTCCTTAACGTATTTATAATCCATCTCAAGCGCCGCAATGCAGGCGTCTTGAACGATTGAAGATGTGCCGTAGTCAATGTTTGACTTCATGGCGTATAAAACATCGATAAATTCTTTGTTTCCTACTGCAAAGCCTGCTCTCCAGCCTGCCATGTTAAAGGTTTTTGAGAACGAATGGAACTCGATTGCAATATCTTTAGCGCCTTCAATGTTAAAAATACTTAAAGGACGGTAGTTATCGTAGCAGACTTCGCCGTATGCAAGGTCGGATACAAGCAGAATGTTATATTTTTTACAATAAGCAACCATTTTCTCGAGAAATTCCCTAGGAGCGGTTGCGCCCGTAGGATTATTAGGGTAATTTATGAAAAACATTTTTGCTTTTCGCGCTATATCTTCGGGAATCGAGTCTAAATCGGGCAGATAGTCATTTTCATCTCTGAGCGGAACATGGTAAACCTGCGCCCCTGCAACCCAGCTTCCGCGCGAAAGTACCGGATAGTAAGGGTCGGGAACAATGTTTATATCGCCCGGGTCAGAGTATGCCATTGCAATATTTGCAAGACCTTCTTTTTCGCCTATAAGCGTCTGAACTTCGGTAATAGGGTCAATATCCACACCGTATCTGTCTTTCATCCATTTTGCAATTGCGCGTCTGAAGTCATCTTTACCGCGAAAACTCGGGTAGCCATGGCTTTCAGGCATTTGAATGGATTTTAGCGCAGCATCAACTACGGGCTTTGGCGTTGCACCGTCAGGGTTACCTATACCAAGGTCAATAAGGTCTATACCCTGTGCACGGGCCTCATCTTTCCATTCGTTAAGTTCTGCAAATATATATTTAGGAATTTCAGAAATTCTTTTTGAGGGCTTAATTGTATATACGGTTTCCATTTTATTCTCCTTAATTTAATTATTTTATCACTTTAAACTTGTATTTCACTCAACCGGATTAAGTATCTCATCCGCTTTTAAAATAATGTTGTATCGCTCATAAATGAGCTTTCTCGCTCGCGCGCTTATCTTTTCGCGCTCACTGTCATTTTTTAGAAAATATGAAATTTTTCTAACCAAATCATCTTCATTATCATACTGCACAAGGACATCATCCAAGCCCAGGGCGGAAATATCCGCCCTTCTGTCACAGAGCATAAACCCATCACATGCAAGGACTTCAAAAGTCCTGTAATTAAGGGAGCCTTCGCCCTGAAGGTTGATGTTTAAATTAATCTTTGTTTGATTATAAACGCGTGCAAGCTCTTCCTGTGTATTTATAAAGCCGCAGAAAGAGTTTTTATAATTCTCAAGTTCAAAATCGTTAAGATATTTTTTCATATCGCAGATACTTGATTCAAAATGTTCGGGGTAAGAAAAAATTTTTAATTTACCGGGGAAATTTTTAACAACCGTGCTTAATATTCTCTGCCTGAATTCCCCTGAAGGACGCCCTAAAAAGGTGATATCGTATTTTTTTTCAAGACCGAGATTTTTATAAACCCCGCAATCCACGCACAGGGGGAAAAATTTTGAATCAACACCTCTAAATTCACTTAAATATTCCCTATCCCAGAAAACGGACTTTATATTGCGCGGGTACTTTAAGCACAGAGCGCTAAATTTTTCCTCAAGGCTCTCATCCCCGCTGTGAGCGTATTTTAAGGAGGGATTATCGGCAAAATAGTGTATTATTTTTATATTTTTATTTTTCTCTAAAAGGCTTAATACAAAATTAAATGCGCTTTTTTCAACCATATAGCCGTAATCATAACACAGCACACAATCAAAATCACTGCAATTAAAACCCTTAAACTCTCTTACATCCACAAAAGACACGCTGTGCCCCGAGTGCTCAAAGCCTTTTTTAAAGCCTTTTAAAATGAGCTCTCCTGCAATACTTATGGGCGATATGATTAAAATGTCTGACATGGATTCCCTTAAAAATTTATATAAAAAAATTGAGCCTCGGTTTGAGGCTCAATAAAGTGTTCTTTTCGATTTTATTCGTTAGCTTCACCCGCCTCAACTTGTGCCTCGTCTGCTGCCGCAGCTTCTTGCGCCGCTGCCGCTTCCGCTTCAGCTGCTTTTTGGGCTTCAAGTTTGGCTTGAGCTTTTTTAGATAATTTTACCGTTTCTTTTTTGTTGTAGACAAGTCTGCCTTCTTCGTCACAGTTTTTCATAAGGTATGTAACGGTTGCCGTAGGCTGAGCGCCTTTTTTAACCCATTCCTGAGCGGAAGCAAGATTAAGCTTCATTTCTTTTGTTTTGGGGTTGTAATGACCCAGCTCTTCTATGGGAGCGCCTTCTCTTTTGCAGCGTCCGTCTATAACTACTATACGGTAAGTAGGGTTCTTTTTATATCCTAGTCTTTTAAGTCTAATCTTAACCACTTCTTTTTCTTATCTCCTTAAGTCATTAGTAATTGATTATAAATTAATGAAAACACAAGCAAGATTTATTTGCAAGCGAATTTAGCAAAAATGCTTGACATTTTAAAAAAAATTTATCTAAAACGTCCGTTTCTGGGCATTCTGCCCATAAGCGCCGATTTGCCGCCTTTTTTAAATGCCTGCTTAAGCCCGCCCAGGCCCTGCATCATTTTTCTCATCTGTTCAAATTGTGAAACAAAAGCATTGAGTTCGCCCAACTCCATGCCTGCCCCGCGCGCTATTCTTTTCTTCCTTGAAGCATTTAATAAATCGGGGTTTCTGCGCTCCTCGGGCGTCATGGAAGAGATAAAAACTTCCATTTTCTTAAACTGCTTTTCACCTTCATGCGAGATTTTCTGTCTGTCGTCTTTATTCAACCCGGGAATGGGGAGCATGCCTAAAATCCCGTCAAAAGAGCCGAGCATTTTAATTTGTTTTTGAATTTTTAAGAAATCTTCAAAACTGAACTGCGCTTTTAAAAACTTTTCTTCAAGTTTTTTTGCTTCCTCGACATCTATATTCTGCTGCGCCTTTTCAACAAGTGTCACAATATCACCCATGCCGAGAATACGCGAAGCCATCCTGTCGGGGTAAAAATCTTCAAGCGGCTCAATTTTTTCTCCCATACCGACAAGTTTAACGGGCTTATGCGTAGAATACACAACACTGAGTGCGCAGCCGCCTTTTGTATCACCGTCGAGCTTGGTCAGGATAATGCCCGTTATACCCAGCTGCTCATCAAAGTTCCTTGCAACATCAATAGCCTCTTGTCCTGTCATAGAGTCAATTACAAGCAGCTTTTCATTAAGGGGATACATCCTTTCAATAAGCATAAGCTCTGCCATCATAGATGTATCAATCTGCAGGCGCCCTGCCGTATCAAGGATTAAAACAGTATTTTGATTTTCTTTTGCATATTTAAGCGCGCCTTCGACAATTTTCCTTACGTCTTTTTCATCATCAAGCGAATAAAAATCGAGATTATTATCCAAACACAGGGTTTTTAACTGCAAAATTGCCGCGGGGCGATAAACGTCGCATGCCACAAGCAGAGGCTTTTTACCTTCTTTTTTAAATTTTAAACCCAGCTTTGCGCTGCTTGTGGTTTTACCCGAGCCCTGAAGCCCGAGCATCATAATTAAAGACGGATTAGTATCAAGATTAAGCGGGGATTTTTCCCTGCCCAGAAGCTCAACAAGTTCGTCATTTACAATTTTTATAAGCATTTGCGAGGGGTTAACGCTTTTTATTACTTCCTGCCCCTGTGCTTTGTCTTTAATATTTGAAACAAAAGATTTTACAACATTTAAGGAAACATCAGCTCCTAAAAGCGCACGGCGGATTTCGCGGAGTGCATCCTGCATATTTTCTTCGCTAAGCTGCGAATTTCCCGCGGTTTTTTTAATTATTTCCTGTAGTCTGCCCGAGAGTGAATCAAACATATTTAAATTTTACTATAAAAAAGATTTTAGTAAAATTAACCCTGATGAGTTCCCATTTTACTCAGGCTTGATGCCGCCTGTCCTGCTTGCTGATTTTGAGAAGCGTCAGTTTTCTTCGGAAAAAGATTTACAAGAAGGTCTGAAAAAATTGCCGTTGTAATACCTGCCAAAATTGCAGTACCTATAATCTTTCCGCTCTGTGCTTTTTTGGCGCATTTTTTGGCGATTGCCACAATATCGTCTTTTGAACGGGATTTTCTTGCGGTTTTAAAGAAATCATCAACTTGCTTAAGCGCTTTATCCGTAAGATTTTTAACGATATTATCAGCATTTTCTCCGGCGGTTTTAAGCTGCTCTTCGGTCACTTCGTTATTTTTAAGATAATTTTTGAATTTCTCAATAACGCCGCTGCGGGTAAGTTCTTCGCCATCAGGGACATTTTCGCCTATTGTTTCAAGCACCTCTTTTATTTTAGGAACACTTTTTGAAAAATCCTCCGCTTCAGACTCTTCAATTGCTTTTACAAACTTGGCGATGCGTTCATTGTTCTCTTTTTTGCCTGCAAGTTCAAAAGCCTTGTCAATAGCTGATTTGACACCGTCTTTATCATGTTTTATAAAATCATCCACTATCTGATCGGCAATTTTCTTATGCGAAACGGGAGCAGCAAGAGATACGGCCTTGCCCGCAACACCGCCGACGGCTCCGCCTATTAGCATTCTCTTTCCCTGATCTATCAAGGCCGAAGAAAGAGAGGGACGATTCTGATTTGTACCCTGACTGCCTGCTGCGGCATTTACAGTATTTGCGGACATAAAAGCTCCTTTAGAAAATAACCTTCATACTCAATAAAAAACATAAAAAGGAAAAATATTGTTACAAAGAGTTGATTATTGTTAAAATTTCGCGGAATTTGTAACAATCATTTATAATAAAAAATCTGACATTCGGGAATTTTTTTTCTATATCGCTGACTCTTATGCCGTCCAAGAACTCGTCAGAACCTTCCTTTAGCATAACGGACGGAATAACGGCGTTTTGAACGGCATACTTTTCTATTGCGTTTTCTAAATCAATACCCGTCACAAGACCTGATACATTTATCTTTTCACCAAAAAATTTATTCTTCACATCAATTACTTCAAACTCCAGCTCTTCAACCTTTATTTCTTTTCTAAACTCTCTAAATATCACGGCAGCGCTTGAGCCTGTGAGCAAAGAAAGCCTCAGGGGGGTTTTTAGTTTCTTTTTTAATTTCTTTTTACACTTCTCAAAATCATCTTTTAAAAGCCTTATAGCGCCTACGCCGTCCTCAATCTGGGAGAATGTTCCGTAGTATTTCTTTTGCGGAATTTCGCGCCCCGCAATCAAAAAGAACTCATCCGATGCCATTGCAAGCTGTTTTTTAACTTCCGAATTGAAATTCTCAGCCGCATCTATCACAAAACCGGCAATCTCTTTATCAACCTGCCTTAAGCTTTCTTTTCTGAATTTTGAAATCCCCACGGGAACAATGGCAAGGGATTTCAGGATTTTTTTAAACTTTTTAAGGTCGTCAAATGTTCTTAAAAGCTCGTCTGCGTCGTTATAACCGGGGCACAGAACAATCTGCGCATGAATTTTAATGTCGTTTTTCTTTAAACGCTCCAAATCCTGAATAATCTTTGCGGCATTAGGGTTGTTAAGCATTTTTGCGCGCAGGCCGGGATTTGTGGTATGCACCGATACAAAAAGGGGCGAGGGGTGAAACTGCTCGAGCCGCTGCCAGTCCTTTTCTTTCATGTTTGTAAGTGTAATATATGTCCCCTGAAGATAGGAAAGGCGCCAGTCGTCGTCTTTTACATAAAGGCTTTTTCTTAAACCCGCAGGCTGCTGGTCGACAAAGCAGAAAATACATTTGTTTGCGCAGGGTTTGACCCTGTCAAAAACAGCGCTTTCAAAGCTTATGCCCAAATCTTCGCCGAAGTCTTTTTCTATTTCAAAAATTTCTTCCTCACCGTTTTTGTGCCTTATGTAAAGTTCAATTTCTTCATCCTGAACAAGAAAACTGTAGTCAATAATGTCTCTTGGAACGCTGTTGTTTATCGAAACTATTTCATCACCCGCTCCAAGGGCAAGTTCATCTGCTATTGAGCCTTTTTGAATATCGGAAATTATTATTTTCATAACGTATCCAAAATCCTCTGAGCTTCCTGAATTTTTGCTTCCACAAGGGCTTTTTGGGTATCGTTTAAATTTAGATAAGGATTTTTAAGCGTTTCTTTTGAGCGTCCCGAAAATAAAATCAAATGATTTTTTATATTGTTTACAAATTCTTCCCTCTCCGAATCATCCAGCACATCGGAACAGAAAAGCGCCACCCTTGCATTGTTTAAAATCCTCGCGGGGTTATTCAACTCCAGCGACAAAAGCAGGTTTTTTAAATGTTTTCTGCCCATAGGCGTAATTGAGCAGGTCTTGCTCTCCATTCCCCCGCCGGACATTTTTTCATGAAGTTCAATACATCCGAGATTTTGAAGTTTTTTTACGGCAGGGTTAACCGTGCCGAGGCTTGACTTTAAAAAGGCAAAAAATATCTCATCTATTATTTTTGAAATTTTGTAAATTGTTGCGTCATAGCGGCACAATATGTATAAAATAACAATCTCGCTCATAATCAAGACAATTTTAACATAAATTTTGTTGTTATTAAATTTATTTAATTTATAATTATCTAGTAAAAAACACAGGGATGAAATTTTGTTATCGACTTTAGAAAAAACGGATATAAACACAATCGTTAAAAACGCAAAATTGCAGCATATTGCAATAATTATGGACGGGAACAGACGCTGGGCAAAAGAGAAAGCACTGCCCTCGGCCATGGGTCACAAAAAAGGCGTGGACGCACTTAAAAAAACCGTTCAGGCGGCTCATAAGTTCGGCATAAAGTATCTGACTCTTTATGCATTCTCTACTGAAAACTGGAACCGCAAACAGGAGGAAGTGGATTTTTTAATGGGACTTCTTGCAAGCACTATTAAATCCCAGCTCAACGAACTTCACCAAAATAATGTAAAATTACGCTTCATAGGCTATATAGAAGCTCTGAGCCCTTCTTTGCAGGAAATTTTAGAAGAAGCGGAAAATACAACAAAAAACAACACAGGCGTAAATCTGCAAATAGCAATTAATTACGGAGCCAGAAACGAGATTACAAATGCAATTAAAAGCATTATAAAACATGGAATCCCCGAAGAGGATATAAACGAAGAACTCGTTTCAAAATTCCTGTATACCTCATCGATTCCCGACCCTGATTTGCTTATCAGAACAGGCGGAGAAATGAGAATAAGCAATTATCTTCTTTGGCAGATAGCATACTCTGAGCTCTACATTACAAAAACCTACTGGCCCGAGTTTGATGAAGAGGCGCTTAAAAATTCAATTCTGGAATTTGCAAAAAGACAGCGCCGCTGGGGCGGATAGTATGTTAAAAATCGTACTTGCAACGGGCAATGCCCATAAAATTGACGAGATAAATCAGGTGTCTGTGCCCTTTGGGGTACAGTTTGTCTTACCTGACGAGGGTTTTAACCCCGTCGAGGACGGCGCCACCTTTGAAGAAAACTCTTATGCCAAGGCTCTTGCCGCGGCGCAATGCGAAAAAAGCGGAAGAGAATATTTTATGGCGGATGACTCGGGTCTGTGCGTGGATTTTTTAAACGGCGCACCCGGCTTAAAAAGCGCACGCTATGCCCCGAGCGCCGATGAGCGAATTGAAAAACTCTTAGGCGCGCTAAAAGATGCCAGAGAACAGGAACGCGGCGCAAAATTTGTCTGCTCGCTTGTTTTAATCAACAAAACGGGAGAAATTCTAAACAAAACAAACGGTGTATGTAAAGGCAAAATCGCGCATAACAGAAACGGAGAAGGCGGCTTTGGCTACGACCCGATTTTTATTGTGGAAAATTTAAACAGAACCATGGCTTCTTTAAGCGAAGATGAAAAAAACCGCATATCCCACAGAGGCAGGGCCTTAATGGATATGTTAATGTGGATTAAATGTTCAAACTTATGAAAACAATCGGACTTTTAGGCGGAATGAGCTTTGAAAGCACAATTCCTTATTATAAAATAATCAACGAAGAAATTAATAAAGCTCTGGGCGGACTGCACAGTGCAAAGATTATCTTATACAGCGTTGATTTTGCGGAAATTGAAGAATGCCAGAAAACAGACAACTGGCAAAAAAGCGCACAGATTCTCTCCGGCGCGGCAAAAAATCTTGAAGACGCAGGTGCGGATTGCATAGTACTATGCACAAACACTATGCATAAAGTTGCAGATGAAATCCAAAATGCCATCGACATACCGCTTTTGCATATTGCGCAGACTTGCGCGGAAGAACTGAAGAAAAATTCAATCAAAAAAGCTGCTTTAGCAGGAACAAAATACACAATGCAGCAGGATTTTTATAAAAAAGAGCTTGCAAAAAACGGCATTGAGGTTTTAATACCGGAAGATAATGACATTGAAATCATCAATAATATAATCTTTCAAGAGCTTTGCAAAGGTAAATTTTTAAAAGAATCGAAAAAAGAATTTATAAGAATAATAAATTCCCTCGTCGAAAATGGCGCCGAAGGGATAATTTTTGGCTGCACGGAAATAGGCCTGCTGCTCAATCAGGATGATTTAAGCATAAAAGTATTTGATACAACAGCAATACATGCTAAAAAGGCTGCAGAGTTTGCTCTGCAAAAATAAATTTATTTTTGGCAAAAATATAGTATAATCTTACATATAAAGGATAGAATTTAAGGGTTTTAAATGTCAAAAACGGCTGCAAGTGCTGAGAATACACAGGTTACGGAAATCAGAAGTTTTCTTTTGAAGACATTTGACAGTGTTCTTGACGACACAAAGGCGCCGAAAACTTCAAAAATAGAACAATGCCACAAACAGGCGATTTCTCTTAAAGCCTTTGATTTAGTGTCAATTTCAATGTCGCTTACAGGTTATATAGGCTACAGGTGGAATCAGGAAAGGTATTATAAAACCCTTAACATTTTAAATGACGCGCACTACCTTGCAAACTCGTCAAATTCACTTCTTGCGCTTAAAATCAATATGTATCTTATGGCTCAGATTGAATTTCTGGAGCAAAACTATCCGCAATCGCTTGAGCTTATGGAAGCCGCGCTGCATATAAAACTTGAAGACACAGAGGATTTTGACAACAAAATTCAAAACGCAAAAACAAGAATTGAAAAAATGAACAAACAAAAGGTGATAACCTCGGCTCCGCCCACCTTTATACCCGAAAACAATCAGGAAGACCCGCTTATAGCACTGCTTAAAGTCGGAAGAACCATTGCGGTTGAAACAAATATTGATACACTTTTAAAAATAATTGCCCAGGAAATAAAACAGGCGCTCAACGCTGACAGATGTACGGTTTTTCTTCTGGATGAAGAAAAACACGAACTCTGGTCAAAGGTGGCTCTGGGACTTGGCATGCAGGAAATACGCTTTGCCTCCAATCTCGGGCTTGCAGGGCATGTTGCGACAACGGGCGAAACCGTAAATATAAAAGACGCCTATACCGATAAACGTTTTAATAAAGAAATAGACATGCAGACAGGCTACAAAACAAAAACCATCCTTTGTATGCCCATTCGCAACCTGAGCCATCAGATTGTAGGCGTTTTTCAGGTTTTAAACAAAAAAGGCGGAGAATTCACAGCCAAAGATGAAGATTTACTTATTGCAATCGGATCATCTGCGGGCATTGCACTTGAAAACGCAAATTTGTTTAACAAGCAAAAAATTCTTATAGAAGAGCAGAAGCAGCTGTTCTCAAGCTTCATTGACACCCTCTCGGCTTCAATTGATGCGCGCGACAAAATTACATCAGGTCATTCAAAACGTGTTACGATGTACGCTTCTTTAATTTGTGATGAACTTAATATGAATGAAAAAGAAAAAGAAGTCATAAAACACGCCTCTCTTTTGCATGACATAGGCAAAATAGGCATAAAAGATTCCATTTTGCAAAAAGAAGGAAAGCTTACACCCGAAGAATATGACCACATCAAGCAGCATGCCAATATTACTCATGATATCTTAGGAAAAATCTATGTTTCAAAAGAGTTTGAAAATGTTGCGCAAATCGCCTCTTCCCACCATGAAAGATACGACGGCACGGGTTATTTTCAGGGTTTAAAGGGTGATGACATACCGCTTGGCGGAAGAATCCTTGCCGTGTCGGATGTTTTTGACGCAATCACTTCAAAAAGGCACTACCGCTCAAAAATGCAGATACAGGATGCAATAAAAATTTTAATTGACGGATCAGGCAGCCACTTTGACAAAAAAATCGTTGACGTGTTTTTATCAATTACATGTGATAAAATAATAAATGTATTAACCTGCGATTTTAACTTGGAAATCTCGCAAAATGACAGGCTTCTTCTTGAACAATACAAATTAGCCGATTTATATGCGATTTTAACCAAGGAGGAAGAAGGCGAGTCACGCGAAAAAACCGCAGCGCAGGTTTTTGACAAATATTATAATTTCACACGAAATTAAACCCGAAGAAAATATTTAATGAAGTATTATTCGTTAACAGTCTTATGTGTATTAATATTAAGCGGCACAGTACCCGTGTTTGCCGCAAGTGATAATCTGCTTGAGTTTCAAAAATCAAATGTTCCCGTTTCAAATACCCTGCCGCAGCAGAAAAAATCGCAAAGCGGTATTTTCAGCCTGACAACCATTATGGACAATTTTTTAAACATTCAGGGGCAGGATGAAAACGAGGGGCTTGATGAATCGGAAAAACAAAGGGCGGCATTTGTAAACGCAACAAAAAAATTCAATCAGGGAAACGTAGTTGTAGCATACGATGATTTTTCAACACTCCTTGAAGAACTCAACAGCGACTATGCGCTTCTGGTTTTTGCAAAAAGTATGTATGAAATAGGCTTCTTTTCTCTGGGTACAAAAAGTCTTGAGAAAATTAAGCATAAAGACTTTTTAAAAGACATAACAGACGACCTTAAAAACTGCTATCTGCCCTCATACACTCTTGATAAAAACGAAGAAATTTATCTTGCAAAAGCATACAGTTCAATACATTTTGACAACTCCGCGCAGGAAATTGCTTTTGACTTAAACAAAAACACATCCCTTACCGGAAAATCAGACTATGCAAACTATATACTCTCACAGGCAATGAGCGAATCGCGCCAGCACTCGCAGGCGCTTATATTCATAAACAAAGCTTCTTCAATGAATCAAAGGAATCTTTCTTATATTAATTTCAAAATCAAAACTCTTATCGCGCTTAAGAAAAATAAGGAAGCATTAAAATTAATCGGGCAAACCAAACTTGCGGCAAAAGACGACTGTATTTTTAAAAATACTTTTATGGTGCAGGAACAAAACGCCCTTGCCAATCTTACAAAAGATGAAAAAGAAAGAAAATATCACCTTATTGCAAAAACATTCCTTGAGGGGAATTATCAAAAAGCGGTTCGGGACTGCAAAAATGCTCTCAGTTTTGATAAAAATAACTATAAAATAATGTCGCTTCTGGCTCTCGGGCAGTTTATAACAGGAGATAAGGAGAGCGCAAAAAAGAATTACCTTGCAAGTTATGAAATAAATAAAAACTACCCTCTTACATTAAGCGGACTCGGGGATATAAAGTTTGTCGAATACGATTTTGAAAGCGCGCTTAAATACTATAAAAAAGCCCTTTCGCAAAATCCGCTCGACCAGACAAGCGCTCTTAAAATGGCGCTTATTTATAAAAACGATTCCAGATATTCAAAAGATTTGAAAAAACTTGAAAAAAAACTTGAAAAAATGGATAATGCGCCCTTTTTATCTTACCATTCAATCGCCGCAACCATTGCAAAAGACAATAAAAATTTAAGAAAAGAATACATAAGGCGCGCAACGGCACTGAATCCGCTCTATGAAAACGGATGGGTCGCATTTTTAAATTTTGAACTTGATAATAAAAATATAGATGAAGCCAAGGGTTTTTTATATATGATTTCTTTTTCAAATCAGACAAACTACATTTATTTCTACTTAAATGCACTATACGATATTGCGCTCAACAGAACAAACTCGGCTATTATCAACCTCAGAAACTGCCTGAGTCTGAATCCCGACTTTGAAGATGCAAACAAAAAGCTTATAGAACTTATCCCTTCGCAGATGAAACCTCAGGCACCCGAAGCGGTACCCGGGGAGTTTATAGATCAGCCCGTGTTGTAATTTTTTTATTTCCGGCGCTGTTTTCATAAACATACACGCGCTGCCCCAATGCCTCTAAAAGCGAGGCATCGTCCGTGAATGTATTTTTATTTTCAAATTTTTTATGCGCACCTAAAATCAAATCATATTTAAAAGCCTGCGGTGTCTGCGCCTGAAAGACATTCTTTCTGTCTGTTGTTTTTTCTATAATACCGTCTTTTACGATTTTTAT
>DVFS01000059.1 GCA_018713115.1 Candidatus Galligastranaerophilus faecipullorum | reverse complement strand
TCGCGGGAGTTGAACAAAATGTCAAGTCTGACATTTGCAAACACAAGAGCTTGTCTTTGGCAAGAGAGTATGTTTTATTTTGCATTTCCAGGCGCTCTAAACTTTCTTTGTAATTTTCCTGAGCCTCTTTGTATTCAATAAGTCCTGAATTAATATCTTTTATTCCTGTGAGAATTGCCTTTTGATAACTGTTTAGTGCTTCTTCATACTGGAATTTTTTGAGTTTCAACAGAGCGATTTTCCTTCCGCCGGAGAACAAATCAACAGAGGGCAAAATTCCGGCACTGAACATTTGTGATACAGAATTAAAAAGAGTATCTAAGTGATAGGCGTTCAAACCGATTTGTCCGAATATAATAAATTTAGGTAAAAATTCCCGTCTGGCTGCTTTTACATCAAATCCTATACGTTTTATATTTGCTTCTTCCTGAAGATAATCAGGACGGTTTTCAACAATTGATGTACTGAATTCTGACGGAATTCCCGTTAAAAGAATGACATCCCCGTATCTGTTTCTCTCTATGTTATCAGAGTTTGAAAGATAAACCTTCATTGTGTCAATTAGAGTGTCGCGTGTTTTAATGTGGCGGTTGCGCTCTTCTTTCAAGGTTGTTAACAGTCTTTGTTCCGAAAGCAAATCATTTATTGTACACAGCCCTATATCATACTTGTCTTTTATTTTTGAAACGATTTCTTCCTGTGTTTTAATAAGTTCATTTTGTATATTTAAAAATTCATCAACTCGTATAAGATTAAAATAATCGGCGGCAAAGTCAGAAGTCAAAGCGATGTATGTTGCGCGTTCCGCCTGTTTTACGATTTCAAGCTGTTCCTTCATACTTTTTGTACGGAGTCTGTTTAAACCCCAAATATCGACTTCATAACTTGTGCAAAAGTACAATGACGGCTGTTATAGCATCCGTTGCTTCAACCCTTGTTGCAAGGCATGCTCAAATGCATCAAGCACTTTTGCAACAATAAAGACAAATTCTTATATGTACAAATCTCTCCTTACGCAGTCGCGGCTGATGGCTTATGTAGATGTGTTTGAAATATTTGCTTTAATTGCATTTTTATTGATTCCGCTTGCCATGTTTTTCAGAACGGAAGCCGTGCAGAAAAAAACATTAACCAATCAAACTCATCATGTGTAAATAAAAAAGCATAAAAATTCACCATTTGAGCTAATTTTTGGCCGTTCTCTAAGCCTGATTGCAGACAAGCCGCTTAACTTTGCCAAAGCCCAGTCAGCCTAAACTCTCTAAAACCTTCAGCGTTCTTGCGGGGCGGGAGGCGTGGGAGTCTGTGTATTTTTTAAGGAGCATAAAGCACTTTTGGACAAAATTTTCATCGACAAGAGAGTCGTATTTTGTTTTTTCTCCTATTTTACATTCCTGCTGGGCGATTAAAAACTCGCGGATTTTTTTATGCAGACCGATGAAAACATCCGAGCCGCAGCGGCAGTCTTTGCAGACAACCCCGCCTGAGGCAACACTGAAATAAGCTCCGTCTTCTATTTTGCAGCCGCATTTTAAACAAACTTTAAGTTCCGCGCCAAGACCTATTTGCACCATAAACTTAAGCTGAAACTTAATAACGTTTAAAAGTATTTCTATCTTGTCTTTGGAACCGGCAATATTTTCAAGGATACCGTAGAAAAGCTCATATATCTTTTCATTTGTACCGCTGTCCTCATCCGAGTCGGTGCAAAAAGCGGATATGATTTCAGTCAAATACATGGAATAAGTCAGTTTATCCAGATTTGAGCGGAGTTTGTTAAATGTATTGAGCGCCTGCGCTTCGCATATGGTATCAAAATTTCTGCCGTTTTTGAGCATAATCTTATTTGCCACAAGCATTTGCATTCTGGCGCCGAGTTTTGATTTGGGGCGCTTTACGCCCTTTGCGATACCTTTTATAAGACCGTACTCGCGCGAAAACATAACGACAATGTTGTCGTATTCGCTTAAAGGATAGGTTTTAATGTTTATGGCGTCTGTTACAAAACTCTCTTTAATACTTTTCATTCATTTTGCCTGAAATCTGTGCCCTGATATAGTCCTCGCACAACTGCTCAATATTCAGGTAATTAGAGCGCAAATCACAGTCGGGAAGTGTTTTCAGGAACATATTTTTGTAAAACTCTCTCTTATCGTTTTCTTTTGAAAAAAGGTAAATTCTCCTCGGTTTTGAACACTCGCATGCCGTTTTTATAAAGTCGAAAATTATTTCTTTATTTTCATCAAGCGGCGGGTTGATTATAATCCATACTTTCGATTTTACAAACGCACCAAATGCCCTGTGCCAGAAAATAGGGTTGCAGTCGGGATTATAGGAGTTTATGGCGTACAGGTCGGGAAAAGCGGCACTGTCGCAGTTCGGACACTGAACCGAAAGAGTTTTTGCACTCAAATCGCCTTTAAGGCTCCTTAAATTACAATTTGAACAAACAAAAATATTGGACAATCCAAGCATGGGTATAAAACTAAAGCCATTAGAGCCGCCGTCTTTTACAAAAGGTATTTCAAATTCGATTTCTTTTTGGGATAAGATTTTTGTAATCTCCGAGCTCTGGGATGTTGTTACAAAAGAAACCCTGCTTTTTGAAGTTTTAAGAACACTTAAAATCTCATTCAAATCAAAAATCTTAGTGTTAACAATATTATTTAAAGTTGCGATATCTTTTAAAAGACTGTAGTCACCGCTGTGATTTTGCAAAGAAAAAAGATTGTTCAATTTGTTACGGTAATCTTTTACAAGCGAATAGTCAATATCTGAGGACTTATCATCATAAAAAAGCACTACATCATCAGCTGTAACTGGTTTTTCGGTTTGCGGCTCTTCTTTTTGCACTGAAACGGACGGAGCTGCAGTATAAGAAGTATTACTGCCATAAGCCCCGCGGGATTCTTCTTTAGCCGCGGTGTTTGCATGGCTTTCTTCAGGCTCTTCAAGCTCACGCGCCGCCTCTTTTTGCGCCATATATTCTTCATAAGCTTCGCCCTGAAGTTTTATGTCTTCTTCTTTTATTTCAGGCGTTTTTTCTTCCGCCTTTGAAATTTGCATTACGGCAGAGGAGGTTTGAATATCCTGAGGCATTTGCGACATCTGTGCGGCAGAGGTTTCACAGTTTTGCTCCGCAAGAATTTCTTCAATTGTCGGGCAGAGGATTTCCGTTATCTCAAGCGGTATGTCGCTTGTTTTTACATATTCAAGTATTTGTTCAAGTTCGGATAAAAACTCAAACTTGTGTCCGGTATGAAATTTTTCATGCAGCTTGTAAGCGCCGTCTTTTAGAAGATGCATGTCTTTTTTTCTTATTGCAACTTCAAGACGTTTTATTGTCATAGATTCTGATTCCGGAAATGGCGCCATTTTTACTCCTTAAAAATTAAATTATATTATCATCCGTCATATTCTTTGCACCGTGGTAAATGCCTCTTATCATCTGCTCGATTTCGTTTTTATTGTCACTGTATTCTACGGCTGTTTCCTGCGTAATTAAACCGTGCTTTAAAAGAGAGTAAATGGATGTGTTCATAGTGGTAAGATTTGGGAATTTACTCTTTTGCATAAGAAGATAAACATCTTCAAAATTGTTTTTTGAAAGGTAATCGGCAATAGAAGGAGTAACGGTTAAAATCTCCACCGCTGCCGCAAGCCCGCCGTTTACTTTGGGTAAAAGTTTCTGCGAAACGGTTGCCCTCAGAGTATTTATAACCCTCTGCACAATAAGTGAAGAAGATTTATCTTCAAAGAATCCCAAAATCCTGTTAAGCGTTTGAATACAGGAGTTTGTGTGCATGGTGGACAACACAAGGTGCCCCGTTTCGGAAGCTTCTATTGCAGCTTCCAGAGTTTCCCTGTCCCTTATCTCGCCCACAAGAATTACGTCAGGATCCTGTCTGAGTGCATATTTAATACCCGATTCAAAGGTTTCCGTATCGACGCCCAGACCCCTCTGGGTGATAAGAGATTTTCTGTCAGTGTATAAAAACTCAACAGGGTCTTCAATTGTTATTATGTGTTTTTGCTGCTCTTTATTTATTAAGTCAACAAGAGCCGCAAGGGTGGTGGATTTACCCGAGCCTGTGGGACCTGTAACGAGAATAATACCGTTATTAAATTTTGTAAGTTCGCCAAGATATAAAGGCAGGGATAAATCTTCAAGAGTGGGGATATTATAGGGAATGACCCTCATTGTGAGCTTTGGCATGCCTAAATCTTTACAGAAATTGACACGATACCTCGAAAGATTATGGATTTCATATGTAAAATCAATATTATTTGACATTCTGATACTCTCCAGAATGTCTTTTCTGGCAACGGTTGCCAGAATATTTTCAAAATCCTCTTCGTCAAGAGGTGTCATTGCCGTGCGCAGAATTTTGCCGTCAACACGAAGCGAAGGCGCCTTGCCCTCTCTGAAGTGAACATCAGACGCGTGAGCTTTATGTGCTTTTAGTAAAAATTCATTTAGATTAAAATCGGAACCCAAAATGCCTCCTCAGTCCCATAATAATTATATTCTATACGTTTTTGGAATATAAGACAATTATACCTCAAAGAAATAACTTTTTACAGCTTACATATGCAATTTTAGGGCAATTAAGGGAATTTTTGCCATTTATTGTTAAGAAATGTAACATCAAAAACAACATGCATGCAATTTTTGGCAAAAGAAAGTTTTTATTAAAATGTAGGTTAGTTTAAATTAAGTTTATTGGAAGGAAGTTTACAATGACAGTTGGTTTCACAGGGCTGACTAATTACACGGACTATTCCGCACTGAACGGTATTTCAGGTACTTACGGCGGATTGGGAACTAATTACTCGGTGCCCATTTTTAACAATTACAGCGGCATGTACGGATACTACTACGGTATGGATGTAGATGACGCAAAAGAAAATTTACAAAACAGCTATGACCTCTCCACCCTGCAGCAGTCATACGGCAACAAACAAAGCGTTCAAACTTTAGATTGGTCACAGCTTTGTGCAAACGTATCAACACTTTTGCAACAGGGCAGAACGGATGATGCTATAGTTGAGTACAAAAAATTAACGGAATCGATGTCGCAGGCTTCTCAGTATCAAGGCTACAGCGAAAGCCAGATAAAAGCACTGGCTCAGAGAATGTACGCTCAAACAATGGGCACAAACCTGGTAGACGACATTGAAGCAAATGCATCAAGCTCATTTGTACAGGGTCTTAAAGCGGGTGTACCTATCTTAGGAACATTCTTTGCACAGGGCAACTCTAAAGACGATATGATATCTGAGGTAACAGGTGTTAACCAATCCAAAGGCACCGCTGCAGCAAAAGCCGCAGGTGCTGTAGTATCCGGTGTAGGAGCAGGTGCTGCCGCAGGCGCAGGAATCGGCGCAATATTCGGCGGCATAGGCGCAGTCCCCGGAGCTATTGTTGGCGGTATTGTAGGCGGAGTTGCCTCAATAGGCAAATTAATTTTCAGTTAAAACAATTTTAAACTTCCTCATTCAAACATAATAGCTAAAGCAATTAACAACCTAAAAAAATCCCGCATTTTGCGGGACTTTTTTTATTTATACAAGTTTTGTGACAAACCTGCTATTTGCCTTCCTCAATTACAGCCTGCGCCGCAGCCACTTTACGGGCGGTAGCCTGTAAATGCAGCTTGTCTGCAATTAAGGCAAGGTTATTTGCCTTCCTCAATTACAGCCTGCGCCGCAGCCAGCCTTGCCTGCGGAACTCTGAACGGAGAGCAGGACACATAGTTGAGCCCTATTCTGTGGCAGAATTTAACCGAATCGGGGTCGCCGCCGTGTTCGCCGCAGATACCGCGTTTTAAATCGGGTCTTACGGGAAGCGCTTTTTCAAGAGCTATCTTCATCAGCTGACCGACACCTGTTTGGTCTAAAGATTCAAACGGGTTGCGGGGCAGAATTTTTTCTTCAACATATTTGTTTAAGAATTTACCTTCGGCATCATCGCGCGAGAAGCCAAAAGTCATCTGCGTCAGGTCATTTGTACCAAATGAGAAGAACTGTGCGTATTGAGCAATTTCATCGGCAGTCAGAGCCGCACGGGGGATTTCAATCATTGTGCCGAACATATAGTCAATCTCAACGCCTTTTTCTTCCATTACTTCGCGTGCAACGCGCTCTAAAAGTTCACGGTCGATTCTAAGTTCGTTAACATGCGATACAAGAGGAATCATAACCTCGGGCTTAACCTCCAGACCTTCTTTTTTAAGGTCACAGGCAGCCGAGAATATTGCCCTTACCTGCATTTCATTAATTTCAGGGAACATAAGACCCAATCTGCAGCCTCTTAAGCCCATCATGGGGTTGGACTCGCTCAGATTTTCAACAATATGAAGCATTTCTTCTTCTTTTTTGTAATCCTTGCCCTGTGCTTTAAGAGTTGCCACCTGCTCAATAAGGCTTTCTTTGTCAGGCAAAAACTCATGGAGCGGAGGGTCTAAAAGACGAATTGTCATAGGAAGACCGTTTAGAGCTCTGAACATATCGACAAAGTCCTGATATTGCATGGGAAGAAGTTTATCAAGCGCTTCTTTCCTTGCTTCGGGAGTTCCTGCGATAATCATTTTTTGAACCCAGGGAAGCCTGTCAGGGTCCATAAACATATGTTCCGTACGGCACAGACCCACACCCTGGGCACCCAGTTTAACGGCATTTTTAACATCTGTCGGTGTGTCGGCGTTAGCACGTACCACAAGTTTTTTGGTTTCATCAACCCACTTGAAGAGTGTTTCAAAGTTTTCATCCATATCAGCGCGCAGCGTTTTTACTTCGCCTTCCATAACTTCGCCCGTTCCCCCGTCAAGCGAGATAACGTCATTTTCGCGGTAAACTTTACCGTCGCCTGCGGTAAGAGTTTTGTTTGCAAGGTCGATTTTTAAATCTTCGCAGCCTGCAACACAGGGTTTGCCCATACCTTTTGCAACAACTGCCGCATGAGATGTCATACCGCCTCTTAAAGTCAGTACACCCTGAGAAGCTATCATGCCGTGGATATCATCGGGGCAGGTTTCAATTCTTACAAGAATTACTTTCTCGCCCGCTTCACCGCGCTCTGCTGCAGCGTCGGTATCAAAGACTATTTTACCTACAGCCGCACCGGGAGAAGCTGCAAGACCCTGGGCAATTTTGTGTGCTTCTTTTTTAGCCTTTGTATCAAATGAAGGCAGAAGAAGCTGATACAATTGATAAGGGTCAACAAGAGAAATGGCGCGTTCTTTTGTGATTATTCCTTCACGCTCCATTTCAACGGCGATTCTCACTGCGGCTGCCGCTGTTCTTTTACCGTTTCTTGTTTGAAGAACGTATAATTTGCCGCGCTCGATGGTAAATTCCATATCCTGAACGTCTTTGTAGTGTTTTTCAAGGTTTTTGGCGATTGTAACATACTCTTTATAGAGTTCGGGCATTTCATTTTCAAGTTCACAAATGGGCTTTGGAGTTCTGATACCTGCAACAACGTCTTCACCCTGCGCATTTGTTAAGTATTCGCCGTAAAATTTATTTTCGCCCGTGGAGGGGTTTCTTGTAAATGATACGCCTGTTGCGCAGTCATCGCCCATATTACCAAATACCATTGTCTGTACGTTTACGGCAGTACCGTAGTTGTGGTCAATTTTGTAGTGGTTACGGTAAGCAACCGCACGGGGGATATTCCAGCTTCTAAATACCGCTTCAATTGCTTCCTGAAGCTGTACATAAGGATCCTGGGGAAATTCTTTTCCTGTTTCTTTTTTGATTAATTCTTTATAAGGTTCGATTAATGATTTCCAATCCTCGGCGCTTAATTCCGTATCCTGTTTAACGCCTTTTTGCTCTTTGATTTTATCAATATAGTCTTCAAATTTTACTCTTTCAATGTCCCAGGCAACCGAGCCGAACATTGTTAAAAATCTGCGGTAAGAGTCATAGCAGAAACGGGGGTTATTGGTAAGTTTTATCATACCTTCAACCGTTTTGTCATTCATACCGAGGTTCAAAATCGTTTCCATCATACCGGGCATAGAAAGTCTTGCGCCCGAGCGAACCGAAACCAGAAGCGGGTTTTCGCTGTCGCCGAATTTTTTGCCCGTTTGTTCTTCAACGTCGCGAAGAGCTGCTTTTACTTCATCCATAACACCTTCGGGCATTTTGTTTCCTGCGTTAATATATTCCATACAGGTTTCTGTAGTAATCGTCAAACCGGGGGGAACAGGCAGGCCCGCATTTGTCATCTCGGCAAGGTTTGCACCCTTTCCGCCGAGCAGATTGCGCATATCGGCATTGCCCTCTCTAAAAAGCCATACACGTTTTTGTGTTGTCATTAATATTTCTCCTTTTCAAACTTATTTTGACTAATATCTGCCAAAAACCGCGCTTTTGCACCTAAAAACAGGTATTGCGAATTTTTTGCAAAAGATAGCGCTATTCTATCACAAAAACCTTTTCTTTGCTATAATTATATACATGGAAAATAAAAAAGAACTTATAAACCAATCGGCAGATTTAATTGCAAAAGGTGATTTTCAAGGCGCAGCCGTGATTTTGGAAAAAATTTACACGGATGATGAAAAAAATACCGAAATTATCAAAAATCTCGGTCTGTGCTACATCAATATCGAAAACTACCAGAAAGCTGCTGCGGCCTTTAAAAAGGCTCTTGCGCAAGACCCGAAAGATGCAACGGCGCTTTTCTACCTTGCCAACTGCAATGACAAGCTGGGCTTTGAAGATAAAGCCATTGAAGAATATAAAAAAGTAATTGAGCTCAGGGAAGAATTTTTTGAAGCGTATAAAAACCTTGCGGTAATATATATGAAACAGGGAAATCACGAAAAAATAATCTCCCTTATTAAACCTGTGCTTGATAATAAAACAGATGACTACCTGCTTTATTACCTTATTGCCACGGCACAGATTGCACTTGAAAAACACAAAGATGCAGTGGAATATCTTAAAAAAGCAATCGAATTGCGCCCCGACCATCTGCAGCTGCAAAATAATCTTGCCAGCTGCTATATAGCACTTGATGAGCTTGAAAACGCATCGCTTATATTAAACAGCGCATATTCTCTGGACTCGTCATATGTTATGACAAATTACAATTTAGGTGTTCTAAACCAGATAAAAGGCGACTATAAAAAAGCCCTGACATACTTTAATACGGCTTATCAAAAAGAACCCTCCATCTCGCTTATGACAACTCTTGCATACTGTGCAAGGCGTGCGGGAGAACTTAACCTTGCCTGCGATTTGTACAAAAGTCTTGTGGCGCTCTACCCTGATAAGGCTAATTTTCAAAACAATCTTTTGAGTATTCTTATGGATTTAAAGCGCTATGAAGAAGCGCTCAAAACAGTTAAAGACCTTTTAAAATTCAGCCCGAAAAGCACCGACCTTATGAAAAAATACGCCGCGCTTTTAAGGCTGACAGGCAGCAGCCAAGGGTCAATTGATGTTCTTGAAACGCTGATAAAGCGCGGAAAAGTCGATGTTGAAATATACTACAACTACGCTCTTTCCCTTATCAATCTTGAAGATTTAGAAGGTGCAAAAGAAGCCTTTAAAAAATGTATTGCCCTTGAACCGCACAATCCCTTTGTGCATAAGGATTTAGGGCTTTTATACCTCAGGATGAATTTTGTCGACTGGGCAGGAGATGAATTCAGGCAGGCAATAGAGCTTGAAGCGAACGAACCTGAAATAACCTTTGCTTATGCGGTTTATTTAAATAAAACAAACAACTTTAAAGAGGCGGATGAATATTATAAAAAAACCATCTCTCTTGACAGCACAAATGCCGACTATTTTGCACACTACGGCGAAAACCTTATAAGCGGAGGAAAAACCGAAGAAGGCATACAGGAACTGCAGCAGGCAATAAAAATCAACCCGAAAAATTATATAGCACTCTACAACCTTGCAAAAGTGTATTTTGCACAGAAAAAATACAAAATTGCAAAACAGGTGCTTGAAGATATGCTTAATATCACTCAAAATGACCCTGAAATTCTTAATATGCTGGGGCTTTGCCATCTGAAGCTAAAAGAGTATAAAGGGGCTGCGGGGATTTTTGAAAATCTTAAAAATAAATTCCCGAAAAACCATATACTGCTTTGCAATTTAGCACAGTGTTATTTAAAACTAAACGAATTTGAGAAAGCAAAAAGTGCGGCAGGCGCGGCACTTGAGATTTTCAGTGATTACGACGAAGCATTAAAAATATTAAAGGAGATACAAAGGCAAAATGACTGAAAACGGCAAAAAAAGAATAGTATCGGGCATGCGCTCAACAGGCAAACTGCACCTCGGGCATTATTTCGGCGTGCTTGCAAACTGGAAAAAGCTCCAGAGCGAATATGACAGCTTCTTTTTTATTGCCGACTGGCATGCGCTTACGACAAAATTTGACACAACGGATGATTTAGCTACAAATGTCTATAATGTCGCACTGGATTGGCTTTCCTGCGGTATTGACCCGAATCAATCGACGATTTACGTACAGTCGCATGTGCCTCAAATAGCACAACTGCATATATATTTAAGTATGATAACACCGCAAAACTGGGTGGAGCGCGACCCTACCCTAAAAGATATGGCAAAAGCTCTAAGACTCAAAGGCAGCGGCGAATCCCAGGTTTCATACGGGCTTCTCGGGTATCCCGTCTTAATGACCGCGGACATTATGATGTTTAATGCAAACTATGTTCCCGTAGGGATAGATCAGGTACCGCATGTGGAATTATCGCGCGATATCGTAAGACGTTTTAACAATATCTACAAAACGGATTTCTTTGTCGAGCCCGAGCCGCTTTTAACGCAAATTCCTTTGATGAAGGGCGTTGACGGCAATAAAATGGGTAAATCCTTTAACAATGACATAAAAATCTCGGATGATGAGGAAACAACGACAAAAAAAATTATGAGCGCAATCACCGACAGAAGCCGGTTAAGACGGGATGACCCCGGGCATCCCGAGGATTGCGAAGTAGTGTATGATTACTGGAAAATATTTGGCAGCGAAGAAAAAGTTAAAGAAATCGACACGCTTTGCCGTGCGGGTGAAATCGGCTGTGCACAGTGCAAAAGAGAGCTTGCGCAAAAAGTAAATGAAATGCTCGCACCCATACGCGAAAAACGCCGCGAACTGAGCGAAAACCCGAAACTTGTGCGCGAAATCCTTATTGAAGGTTCAAAAAAAGCACAAAACGAAGCTCAAAGAGTGCTTGATAAGGTAAAAGAAGTTGTGAGGATGTATTAATGGATAAACTCATTGAAACATTTGTTGAACTTGCAAAAATTCCATCCCCTTCCTTAGGGGAGGATAAAGTCAGGGACAGAATCCTTGAAATGCTTGAGGAGGAAGGAATACAGGCGCAAAAAGACGGATACGGCAATATCCGTGCATTTGTTAATGCCACGGACAACACTAAAAAGCCCCTGCTTTTAAGCGCGCATATGGATGTCGTGGGAGACGATTCACCTGTCAATATAGTTGTAAACGGCGATATTATTGAAACCGACAAACAAAGAACTCTCGGTGCGGATGACAAAGCGGGAATCGCCGCAGCCATAAGACTTGCATGCGAAATAAACAAAAATAAAGACTTAAAACACGGCGGCCTTGAGCTTGTCTTTACGCGTGATGAAGAGCAGGGGATGACAGGTATTCACAACCTTGACTTTTCAAAACTTGAAAGCGAATACATTCTTGTGCTTGACTCAGCCGAACTGGGCAAATTTGAAATTTCAGGCGCAAGCTATACAAAACTGGATGTAATCGTAGAAACCAAAACAGGAGGGCACAGCGGTCTTGATATAGATAAAAAAGACAGACTCAACGCTGCAAAAGTCATTGCCGATTATGTAAAAATTGCCCCTATAGGTGTTATAAACGAGGATGAACTCGGCGTTGTAACATCCGCAAACCTGGGATGTATTGTGGCGGGAGGCATAGAGCGCACCTTAAAATCTGCCTGCAAGGAAAAAAATCCGCACAAATACATTGCAAAAAATTGTACTGATAATGTCATAAACACTATCGCCTGCGCGCATTATTCAATCAGAAGTTCAAATGCCTGGTTTGAAAAAGAACTCATCGACGCATATAAAAATATAGCTGAAGAAGTAAAGAAAAAATACGGCGAACTTGTAGAGATAACCATTGAAACAAGCGAGCACTTAAAACCTTTTGAAAAATCCGATGACACAACACTTGTAACAATAGGGCGCGAAGCCGCCAGAAAAGCAGGTATTAAGCTGGATGTAAGTTCTTTCCATGCCGGAGCCGAAACACATATTTATGCAAATGAAAAAAATAAATACGGCGCCGTCTTAAAACCTGTATTAATCGGTATTGCGGACATAAAAAATATGCACTCGCCAAACGAGTGCATAAATACAAAAACTTATCTTGAAGGTTACAAATTCCTTAAAGAATTTTTCCTTGAATTTAACGCTTAACGATTTCTGGCCCAGAACTTCCATTTCGGTACATCGGACTGATAAAACTTAAGCGCGAGATAGTCGCCGCTTCTGACTTTAAGGGCATCTCCCTCTTCTATATAAGAAAGAATCGAGTTGTCATATGCCTCATGTACGCCTGATTTAAAGCGGCCGCGGCCATTGCTCGGATGAATAAAACCGTTTCCGAAGTGATACGCCGTGCTGAAACCCTGAACAAAGAAGTTCGCAACACTTATGCCGGCTTTCTTTGCTGTTTCTTTTGCGTCAAAAGGCTTATATCCTACAACTTTTGCCTCCCAGTCGGCATCTTTTACGCGGTATGTGGTCTTTTTATAAGGATCCGTATAAGAAGTCGGCTTGATTATAAAATAAGCATCTCTTTTTGCGCGTTTTGCATCTACGATTTGAACTACCTTACCGTTTAAAATAGCGCCCTGTCTTAAAAGCACGCCGTTTTTAAATTCCACTTCTTCAACTACCTTGCCCGAAAAATATGCAGACGGGCTGTTTGAAGAAAAAGAGTTCAGGCACTGTACAACGGCTTTATTCGCGGCAAATGCAGGTGTTATTGTAAACATCAGTGCAAGAGTAAGTAAAAATTTCTTCATAAGTTCACACCTCCTTTTTAGAGTTTATGCAGCTTTACGCTTCCTGGGGAACAAGAATCTGATATCCTTTTTCCCTCAGAACTTTTGCTTTTTTAGCTTCTTTCATGTCTTCTTCAACCATTTCTTTTACCATGGTTTGAAGGTCATACTTGGGCTTCCAGCCGAGTTTTTCGCGGGCTTTTGTGCTGTCGCCCAGAAGAAGGTCAACTTCGGCAGGTCTAAAGTATCTGGGGTCAACTTCAATAATAACCTTGCCTGTTTTAGCGTCCAGCCCTTTTTCATCCACTCCTTTTCCCTGCCATTCAATATCAACACCCAGTTCTTTAAATGTCATATTGCAAAAGTCGCGAATAGATGTTGTAACACCTGTTGCAAGAACAAAGTCCTCGGGCTTATCCTGCTGGAGCACTCTCCACATGCCTTCTACATAATCTTTTGCATGGCCCCAGTCGCGTTTTGAATCAAGATTACCCAGATAAAGTTTATCTTCCATACCGAGCATAATGCGCACCGCCGCACGGGTGATTTTTCTTGTTACGAAAGTTTCTCCCCTGCGCGGGCTTTCATGGTTAAATAAAATACCGTTGCAGGCATAAAGACCGTAACTTTCCCTGTAGTTTACCGTAATCCAGTATGCATAAAGCTTTGCGCAGGCATAGGGCGAACGCGGATAAAAAGGCGTGGTTTCTCTTTGCGGCGTTTCCTGAACAAGGCCGAAAAGTTCGGAAGTTGAAGCCTGATAAAATCTTGATTTTTTCTCAAGACCCAAAATTCTTATCGCTTCAAGAAGCCTTAGAGAACCTATACCGTCAGCGTTTGCGGTATATTCAGGCTCATCAAATGACACTTTAACGTGTGATTGGGCAGCAAGGTTATAAATTTCATCCGGCTGAATTTCGCCTATAAGCCTTATCAAATTTGCGGAATCCGTTAAGTCGCCGTAGTGAAGTTTAAATTTTAAATCGGGATTGTGAATATCCTGATAAAGATGGTCAATTCTTGATGTGTTAAAGGATGATGCACGGCGTTTCATACCGTGTACTTCATACCCTTTTTCAAGCAGCAGTTCTGCAAGATAGCTGCCGTCTTGTCCCGTGATACCCGTTATAAGTGCTTTTTTCATACTTTCTCCGTTTTTTATCTATAAAACCATTATACAATTTATAAATCACAAGGCAAGCATAAAAAAGAATTGCCCCTTTAAATACGCTCAAAGGGGCAATTTGAATCGGTTGTAGTGAACTAAACTGTTTTATTTAACGGGAGGTTGAGAAGGTGCAGCAGGTGCTGCTTCGGGGCCTTTGGGGGGCATGGGGCAGCCTTTGTATCCGCCGATTTTTTTGCCTTTATGATTTTTGGCGAATTCTTTTCTGCCTTCCTGTTTCATTTTTTCAAGTGTTTTCTTTTGTTTATCGGTAAGAATTGCTTCAAATTCCTGCATATTTTGTTTTCTGATTTCTTTTGCCTGAGCTTTTAAATCCATGATATCTTTATGCAAAACATCAATTTTAGCTTTGGCTTCAGCCTGGGTTAATGCTCCGTTTTCACGAATGGTGCGGATTTCATCTTTTTTAGCTTTAATTTGGTCCATAACGGGTTTCATTTTTTCAAAGCCGTCTTTTCTGATTTGTTCGGCCTTTGCTTTTTGCTCGTCGGTCAAACCGAGTTTTTTATCAAATTCTGCCTTTCTCTGCTCCATTTTTGCTTTCATTTCGGGGCTCATAGCGGGCTTATGGCATTTGCATTTATCGTCGCATTTGCACTGAACCGCGGGGTCTTTTTTGCAGCCGCAGTCACAATCCGGAGCGCAGGGTGCAGCTTGTACGGCGGATGTTAAAAAGAAAAGTGCCAGAGTTGAAGCAAGTACGATTGATTTTTTCATAATTAAAAATCCTTTCTAAATTAAGTCTTTGAGTATTTCACAGAGCTCTTTTTTTGCGTTGTACAATCTTGATTTTACAGTCCCTACGGGGCATTTAAGCTTTTTTGCAATATCCTCGTAGAGCATGTTTTCTATTTCATACAGCATAATAACCTCTTTATACTTTGGTTTTAAGCTGTTTATGGCATCTATAATCATCTGCTGGCGCTCATTTTTGATAAGTCTTAATTCGGGAGTCGCCTTTTTGTCTTTTATTTCTCCTAATTTTTCTTCATCTATGTCCTGTCTGTTTTTTACATAGGCAGATTTGAGGTAGTCTTTGGAAAGATTTTTGGCTATTGTGCCTATCCAGCCCTTAAGTTTACCCTGTTCTTTGTATTTGTCCTTATTTTGCCAGACTTTTATATAGACTTCCTGTTCTATATCTTCGTTTTGTTCGTTTGTTATTTTTTTGATTATATATCTGACGTTTTTTCGGTTTTGTTCGATTAATTCACTAAACTTCATCACTCTACCATTATAAGGCCGTATTCATCGGTCGGAAAGCCCATCTCCTGCGCGCTTAAGTTGTGATAAACTATAGAGTTAACTATATCATATTGATAATTAAGCACGGGAGCACCGATTGCAAACAGCATAAGTGCAAATGTAAAACAGGCAGCCTTCAGAGTCTGTTTTATTTTGTTTTTACGTTGTTTTTCCGCTAAAAAATACGGGCGCACTTCACTTATCAGCGAGGAAACCTTTTGCATTTTTTCATGTTCGACCTGACAATCAGGACAATTTGCAACATGATTTAAAAAGTCCTCATCACTTTTAAAAATAAAATATGCTTCGTATTTATTGCATTTGTTTTCCATTTTTGCTCCTACATTTTTATAACGAAGCCCAATATAAAAATGTTCATTTTTTGTTTTAATTAAATTTCACAATTCGTAAATTTAAAACTGTCAGGGAAGATTTCATCCAATCCCCATGCAACGCTTTCGCCCTTGCAGCCTTCAAGAATTATTTTCAGGTCATGTGAATTATCGGGCGCAAATTCAGCCAGCCACTGGCGGCAGGCACCGCAGGGAAGGCAGTTTTTCTGATTGGGAGAATATACCGCAATTGCCTTTATTTTTGTTTTTTCACCCGCCGATATGGCGTTTGCAACGGCACTTCTCTCCGCGCACAGGGTAATTCCGTAGCTTACGTTTTCAACGTTCACACCGAGATAAATATTTCCGCTTTCATACAAAACCGCAGCGCCGACTTTAAATTTTGAATAGGGCGAGTATGAGTTTTTGCTGACTTCTTTTGCTTTATCCAAAAGTTTATCGTAATTTACTTCCATTTTTATTAATACCTCGAATTTTCTCCAAAATATGCATTATACTTTACTTCATGGGCAACACTTGTGTCTTCGCCGTGTCCCGGATGGACAATAATATCTTTATCAAGCGTAAAAATCTTTTCTCTTATGCTTTTTTCTATTTGCGGGAAACTTCCTCCAAAAAGGTCGCAGCGCCCGATTTCTTCAAAAAAGAGGGTATCGCCGGAAAACAGGTCATTTCCTGCAAGATAGCATACGGAACCTTTTGAGTGCCCTGGGGTATGGATTACTTTTATTTTAATATCACCGAGTGAAAGCGTGGTATTTTCATCGGCATAATCATCGATTTTCGGTTTTTCAATTCCCGCTATGCCAAAGTGCGAACACTGTGCCGCTATATTTTCCGTCAAAACTTCATCTTCTTTATTTAAAAATACCTTTGCCTGCGGGTAGAGTTTTTTTAAATCATTAACCGCAAAGACATGGTCAAAGTGCCCGTGCGTTAAAAGAATATATTTCAAATTGGCACCGAGTGTATCGAGCTCCTGTTTAATTTTTTGTGCGTCGCCCGATACTTCAACCAGGGCGGTATCGCGTGAATTTTTGTCAAAAATTATATAAGTATTTGCTTCTATAGGGCCCAAGGGCAATTTTTTTATAATCATTTTACTTTCCGTTTACAGGATTAGCGCAAAAATGATTTTATCACACTCAGCCACTTTTGGACAATACTCTCTTTGTTTAATTCAAAATAAGAATTTCTTAAAATTTTTATGATGTCGCTGTCATCTAAATTAAAATGCAGCTTTAATTCGCCCAGGTAGTGCAGCAGATACTCTTTGGCTCTTTGTCTTTCGTTTTTTTGTATATTTTTTTGCGCAACAAAACTTTCCATACAGTTTCATCATAAATAAAACCGCGCTTTGCTTCATTAGACAAAAAGGGTAGCCGCCTTACTTTTTAGGCGAAGGTTTGTTGCCTGAGAGAAATTTATCCAGATTAAAAATCGCGGGCTTTTGCTCTTCAGCCTCGGCTTCATAGCCTAAAATCCTTGACAGGTCGACTTTAAGCTGGCCTAAATCTTCATACTTTTTAAGTGCGCCGTCAATAGCGATAGATACATCGCCTGTTTCCTCGGACACCACAATACAGGCGCAATCGGATGTTTCAGTGATTCCTATTGCCGCTCTGTGACGCGTTCCGTAGCGCCAGCTGAGTTTTGGGTCCTCCGTAAGCGGCAGAAGCACACCCGCGGAGAGGATTTTTTCGCCTTCGATTATAACCGCGCCGTCATGAAGCGGTGTTGAGGGGTAAAAAATTGTAAGTAAAAGTTCCTGCGATACGTCAGCGTCAAGCTTTGTACCGACATCCGAGTGATTCACGGGCGAGTTTGCCCTCTGTAAAACAATAAGACCGCCTGTTTTGGACTTGGAAAGGTATTTAATCGTTTCTATAAGTTCTTTTACGACATCGATTTTTTGTTTTTTGGCGCTAAAGTGTTTACGGTTTAAAATTACGTTTTCAAAAAAGTTCGACTGTCCGATGTAGCCTAAAAAACGCCTTAACTCTGGCTGGAATATAACTATAAGACCGAAAATTACTACGCTTACAAGTGTTTTTATAAACATTCCGAAGATTTGCAGATTAATTTTTATTAAAAGTTCGGAAAAAATCCACATAAAAATAAGCACAAACATGCCGCGCACAAGGTTTTCACTCTGCGTGCCCTTTATGTATTTACGGTAAAAATACCACAGGAGAAGAATTAAAATGACAACTTCAATAATATTGACGCTGGGTTTAACCACGCTTAATGATTTTAGCAATTCGTGAAACTGGGAGAATATAAAACTGTAAAAATCGCTAAAATCCACTCTTTTAGTGTCCTCAAATTCTATCGGGTATTACATCGTTTTGAATAAGCTGGGCGTAAGTTTGTCTTTTAACTATAATATCAGATTGTGAAGAATTTACAAGTACCATGGCCGGTTTTAAAACACAGTTATAATTTGAAGACATGGAATACCCGTATGCACCTGTATTGTACACACACAGAACATCTCCCGCCTGCGGGGAGTTTAATTCTATATCTTTTATTAAAATATCGCCCGATTCGCAGAATCTGCCCGCAACGGTTACTTTTTCAAAGTTCTCTTCATCTTTTTTATTTGCAATTTGCGCATAATACTTCGCCCCGTACATTGAAGGACGCGGATTATCCGCCATTCCGCCGTCGACTGCTATGTATTTTCTGCCGTTAGGCACCTGTTTATATGAACCTACCGTATACAGGCTCACACCTGCCGTTGCAACAATTGAACGCCCCGGTTCAATGTATAAAACAGGCTTTTGAAGCCCTAACTCGGCGCAGTGTTTTTCAATAGAGTCAATTATCGTATTTGCAATGGTTTCAACCGAAGGCGGGCAGTCTTCATCGGTATATGTCACGCCCAAACCGCCGCCCGCGTTAATTTCTCGCAGCTCTATGCCGAATTTGTCTTTTATTCTTTTAATTTCTTTTAAAATCACACCGATTTCGTCATAGTAAACCTGTGTTTCAAAAATCTGCGAGCCGATATGTGCATGGAGCCCTGTCAATTCAAGGTTTTTATACTCTTCTAAAATCAACTCGAGCGCCTCATCAAGCTGTGTGAGGTCAAAGCCGAACTTGGAGTCGAGGTGCCCCGTTTGAATGTATTCGTGCGTGTGGCACTCGATTCCGGGGGTGATTCTGAGTAAAATTTTCTGTACAATATTTTTTGATTTTGCAATTTCATTTAACAGGGCAAGCTCTAAGAAATTATCCACGCTTATATGCCCGACACCCGCGTCCAGAGCCATATTAAGCTCATCCACGGTTTTGTTATTGCCGTTAAATGTAGTGTTTTTCATATCCACACCGGCATTTTTAACGGTATAAATCTCGCCGCCCGACACTACATCAAACCCGAAACCCTCATCAGAGAGAATCTTTGCCACGGCACTTGTCATAAGCGCTTTTGAAGCAAACATCATATTAACGTTATCAAGTTTAGAAAAAGCCTTCTTATACTCACGCGCAATACCCCTTAAAGTTGCCTCGTCCACAACATACAGGGGTGTTCCGTATTTGTCCGCAAGCTCAAGCGTGTCACAGCCGCCTATTTCAAGATTGCCTTTTTCGTTTGTTTTTAGGGTTATAGGTTTAATGTTCTGATTTATGCTCATGATATTATCCTGTATTGTCTTGCTAAATTGTGATAATAATTGTAACATAAAAAAGGTTTATAAAGGGAGAAAACATAATGCCGTATTTAGACAGATATTTAACCCTGAAAAATATAGTGGTATTTTTTGTTCTTATATTAATTATGGTGCTTGCAGGCAACATTGCAGATATTCTGCTTATGCTTTTTGCGGCTTATGTCCTTACCTGCGCAATAAACCCGATTGTTGCCAAACTGCAAAAGTATATGCCCCGCGTGCTTGCGGTAAGCCTTTTGCTGCTGCTGCTGCTTGTGGGTGTTTTAGGGTTTTTAATTCCTCTGTTTGCAATTACCGTAAAACAGGCAATTGTTGCGGTTGAAAACTTCCCTAACTACATCGACAACATAAAAGATGTATTAAATTTCAACATTTTCGGCTTCTCTCTTGCAAAAATTATAAATACCGAAGCGCTCAAGGTCGACACCTCGGCGCTTGTGAGTAATGTTTTTGCCCACTCCATTGAAGCGGGCAAAATGGTCGCAAACTCTTTTACCACAGTGCTTGCGGTAGCAATTATGATATTTTATCTGGCATATGATGAAACACATATCAGAAATGCTTTTATAGCTTTTTTCCCCGAAAAATACAAAACCCGCGCGGGTGAAATCGTAGATACAATTTCAAACCGCGTCGGCGGGTATGTTTTCGGACAGATTCTCTCAATGGCATTTGTCGGCTTTTTAACAATGATTGGTCTGCTGCTCATAGGTCACAAACACGCATTGATTCTGGGTTTTGTAACTTTCATACTCGATATTGTTCCCGTCATAGGCCCGACGATTGCCGTTGCCGCAGGTCTTATAAGTGCTGCAGGGCATGGATTTTTGTTTGTCCTTTTAACTTTTGCAATTTTTATGCTTGTGCAATGGCTTGAAAATCAAATCCTGCGTCCAGTAATATTCGGCAAACTTATGGATATGCACCCGCTGACAATAATTATCTCGCTGCTTGTGGGCGCAAGATTTCTGGGCTTCTGGGGAGTAATTTTAGGCCCTGCAATTGCAAGCGTCATCTGTGTCCTTGTTGATGAACTGTATTTAAAAAGAATCAATAATCAGGCGGAAGCAAAAGAATAATGGAGAAATTTTTATACACACAAAAACTTGATAAACACCCGAAAATCAATGTCTGGTTTGCTTTTCCCGCAATAGAAAATTTTGCCATGGCGTCGTTGGGCTATCTGTCGATTTTTAAAATGATTGACCTTATGGACGATGTCTTTGTCGAGCGCGTTTATGCAGATACAAAAACCACGCGCTGCAATGTGGAAGATGTCAGGGTAATCGGCTTTTCGACAAGTTTTGAAATTGACATTTTAACGGTGGTTAAAATGCTCAAAAAATACAACATCCCGCTAAAATCAAGCCTGAGGGGCGAAAACGACCCTCTTATTTTTGCGGGCGGCCCTGCGGTAAATGCCAATCCGCTTCCTTATCAGGAGTTTTATGACTTTATAAGCATAGGCGAAGGGCAGCTTCTGGTGAAGGTTTTTGACTTCATTGCAAAAAACGGCCATCTTTCGCGCGATGAACTTCTTGAAAAATTAAAAGACTTTGAAGGCATCTGGGTGCCTAAATTCGGTAAATACAAAGTGGAACTTGTGCGCGATAAGCTTGATGAGCCCGTTGCAACGCCTATTTTGAGCGAAAAAAGCTTTTTTAAAGACACTTTTGTTATTGAAATCGAACGCGGCTGCCCCAAAATGTGTAACTTTTGCCTTGCAAGCTGGATGAATCTTCCCGCACGGTTTTTAGACACACAAAAGATTATTTCCTCTATTGACAATGCTCTTAAATACACCGGTAAAATCGCACTTTTAGGCGCATATGTGGCGGGACACCCTGATTTTGACAAGATAATCGACTTTATTCATCAAAAAAATCAAATCTCGCCCGTTGAACTTTCAATATCCTCGCTCAGAGCGGATTTAGCGGACGAAAAGCTGTTTAAAACCCTTGTCGAATGCGGACAAAAAACCGCAACTATTGCTATAGAAGCGGGCAGCGAGCGCATGAGGCAGATAATTAAAAAAGACCTGAGCGACAGGGAGATTTTTGAAACGGTGAAAACCGCGCGCGAATCGGGTCTAAAAGGGCTTAAAATATACACTATGATAGGTTTCCCGGGGGAAACGGATGAAGATATTAAGGCGCTTGTTGAACTTGCAAAAAACCTCAAAAACGAAAACAAA
>DVFS01000008.1 GCA_018713115.1 Candidatus Galligastranaerophilus faecipullorum | reverse complement strand
TAGGATAATCGAGCGCCATGGCGCGAGATACCCACAGGAGCCAAACAAAACAGGGTGAAATCTTGAGTTTTCGATGAGAAAACGAAAACAAAAATCGTGCCGCTTAAGGCACTGCTAAAACCTCGCATTTGAGGTAAGAGGGACCCAAAACAGGCGTCCCTCTTTTTTATGTTATATTATTAATATACTTTTTAAGGAGAGTTGAGTATGGATAATAAACTTGCACAAATGGCGGCAGATAACTTTTTAAACAAAGGCTATTCCTGCTCCGAAAGTATTGTACAGGCCGCAATTGATTTAAACATGGTCCCCAAAGAACTATTGAGCGTTGCCACATCATTTTCCGGAGGTATGGGCTCAGGATGTCTTTGCGGAGCAATTGCAGGCTCGCAAATAGTTTTAGGATATTTGTTCGGCAAAGGAAAAACAAACACCGCCCGCGCTTTGGCTCCTGAGGGCGCAAGCGCCCACGTCGCAGACGTAGTGCACGGGCCTTGCTCGTCGCAAGCCCCTGTTGCACCGGCTCGCGCTTTAGCCAAAGAATTTATTGAAGAATTCAAAAAGACACACAGAGCAACCTGCTGCAGGGTTTTAACCGCGGGATTGGATTTTCATTCACCCGAGAGAAAAAAACACTGCGTAAATATGGTTGAAAGCTGTGCGAATATTTTAAGTACTATGCTTGAGCGTGAAATGTCTAAAGTCTAACCTAAACTTCTTAAATTGAGTTTGTGCTGAATTGGTTCACATTCAAGAAGGTCAGCAATTGTGCACTCAAGAGCTTCGCAGAGTCTGTCCATGTTTTCATAAGAAGGCTGTGTTCTGCCGTTTGCCCAGGAGTAAACAGTTTGTTGCGGCAAATTAAGCTCTTTAGCGAGTTTGTAGAGGCTGTAGCCCTTTTTTTCTTTTGCCGTTTCTCTGATTTTAATCTTCATTTTGTTGTCCCAAAAATGTAGCTGCTATACAAATTCATGTTATATTATATCGTTGAGGCAAAATTTAATACAGAGATTTTGCTTTTTTTACTCTTTTTGTATGAAAATTACAAAAAACATTCAACAAGTCCAAAATTGGTACGTAAATATATAATAAAAAACTTGTCTTTTGGCAACAAAACATTATAAAATATAGAAAAAAGAGGTTTGTTTATTTTATGAAAAAAATTGCATGCTTAATACTGTGCTTTTTAATATCAGGTGCATATACAATATGTGCCGCATCTACAAAATCTGTCACCCCGCAGGTTTATTCGGGAATTTCAAACTACAAAAAAGCTAACTACACCGGCTGTATTCAGGATATGGAAGCGGCTTTAAAGAAAAACCCGAACGATGTCCTTGCCAAATACTATCTGGCTCTTGTATACACAAAAATAGGACTGCAGGAAGATGCAAAAAAATATTACCAGCAGGTTGTAGATCAAAACAGTGAAAAAATTCTCACAAAATATTCCCAAAAAGCTCTTGTATGTCTTGATAACCCCAATGATGAAAAATGTGTTAAAAAAGAAAAAGACGACGATGGCATGAACGAATTTATTGAGTCAGGCGAGTTTTTACACCCCGACCTTAAAAAAAGCCTGCAAAAAAGAGAGTTAAAAGATGTAAAAGACTCCTTTAACGCAGATCAGTTCCCCGATATGGATAATTACAGATTTATAAACGATGCAAAAGACCAGACTCAGCCGACTGACGCACAGATTGCGGCAGCGGTAAAAATCCTTGCAAAAGTCGGTTATAACCCCGCCGCACAGGTTTATAACAATGCTTTTATAAACCCTTCCGCGGCAAGTTTTAATATGATGAATACAAATCAAAATTCAAACAATAACTTTTTAAACATGCTGCCCTATCTTATGGCACAGAAAAACGGTACACAAAATTCAAACATAAGCCCCGAACTTATACAAACAATGCTTATGAATCAGGCAATGCCGGGATTTGACTTTAACAACTAGAGAAAACTATGGAAAAAAATTTAGAGAAAATTCAAACAACACGCTTTGGAGAGGTGGAAGTAGATGGCAGTCTGCTTTTTAATTTCGTATCTCCCATAATCGGCTACAGCGACAAAAAACGCTTTACGCTTATAGACTACAGACCCGACTCGCCTTTTAAATGGCTCCAGTCGATGGAAGATAAAGACCTTGCCTTCCCTGTAACTCTTTGCAGCTACTTTGATATTGATTATCAATTTGAACTAAGCGATGAGGACGCGCAGACTCTGGGTATTAAAAGCGCGGATGAAATTCTTGCTTTAAATATTGTAACCATACCGCAGATAAACCCGCAGGGGGCTACAATAAACCTTCTGGCACCCATTGTCATAAACACGACAAACAACAACGCCATGCAGGTTATCCTGAGGGATTCAAAACTCCCTGTCAGGCACCCTCTTTTTGAAAAACAGGAAAAAAAGTCTGATGAGGGCGCAAAATAATGCTTATATTAACAAGAAAACTCAATCAAAAACTCATTATAAATGACGACATTGAAGTTGTTATTCTGGAAACATATAAAAATGCCGTCAAAATAGGCATTAAAGCCCCCAATCATGTTCAGGTATTCAGGGAAGAAATTTACAGAGAAATCAAAAAAGCAAATGAACAGTCTAAAACGGCAGATATTAAAGCACTTGAAGGCATAGGCACGCTGAATACCCAAAAAGGTTTTAACCTTGCGGATAAATTAAAACATAAGCACTGATATGTCAAAAGAACTTGCAAAAGAACTTTTCTACAAAGGCGACTACAAAAAAGCACTGGAGCTTTTCAGGTGCGAAAATCTTAACTATGAAGCAGGGTTATGCGCGCTTTTAGAGGGTGATGAAAAAGCTGCAAAAGACTTCTGGACAAAGGATAAAAACCCCGATATCGCGACAAAGTGGGGGCTTATTGTTTTAAATATAATAAATTTAAAAATAAAAGAACGCCCGAGCTTTTTTCAGGTCAGGGCTTTTTTAGAGGTTTATATCAACCTTTTTATTGCAACAAAACACTACAGCTGGGCAGAAAACCTCATAAGCGCCTGCGACATTATGGTGCGCTCAAACCCCGAGGCTTATAAATTCATTGCCCGTGTTTTATTTGCTAACGGATATTTAAATCTTACGCACAAATTTCTTGACGAATCAAAAAAACTTTTTTACAACGACCCCGAGGCGCATTTTATAGAAGCACAGTCATACTACCTTGAGGGCAAATACGATAAAGCTCTTGAAAGCATAGAAGAAACTCTTAAAACCGCGGGGGAATATTATCCGGCAATCGGCTTTAAAAAAATTATTTTAGATAAAATAAACCCCCAAGCCATATAAGGCAAGGGGGTAAAATTGATAATGCATTTAGTCGTATTATATTAACGACAATGCAATATTGGGTTGTTGGTTTGCCTGAGTCAACAGAGAAGCTGATGCTTGCTGCAGAATTTGGTTTTTAATGTAGTTAGATGATTCTGTAGCAATGTCTGCGTCAGTAATACGGGAGTTTGCAGCAGAGAGGTTTTCATACTGCGTATCCAGCTGTTCAATTACTGAATCTAATCTGTTGGAAACAGAACCGATTGTACCTCTTCTTGATGAAATTTCGGTAATTGCAGTGTCAAGCTGGTCTAATTGAGCTTGCATTTCTGCAAGGTCTGTACCGACAAAAGATGAAGCAAATGCTGCTTGACCTGTTAAGGTTGAAACATGGGCGTCGTTAAATACGTCCGAAATTTCAATTGTGTTTGTGCTGCCTTCAGAGCCTGTGCCTATTTGAAGCGTAACTGTTTCATCCGCACTGTCGTGTGTTGCGCCGCCGAAGAGGTCAAATGTGTTAAATTTAGCACCTGTTGCAATTCTGTCGATTTCAGCCAAACGTGCTTGAGCTTCTTCCTGCA
>DVFS01000058.1 GCA_018713115.1 Candidatus Galligastranaerophilus faecipullorum | reverse complement strand
TAACGGGGCACAAGCCCCGTAGAAAATTTACTTCTCAGGTTTCGTATCTTTTATCGGACACACTCCGGGTTATTAAAGAAAATAACTAAGCGTGTCCGTTTTTTTATGGTTATATTTATTGCAAGCCCTGATGCACCGATTTTGCGCGCAGTGCACGGGTCTTGCTCATCACAAGCCTCTATCGCACCGATTTTATTTAGAACATACCTTTTTTGGCAAAGAGAGCGGCGGCGAGCATGGCGGCGATTCCTGATATGAAAATTACTATTATAAAACCGAACTGATGCACAGCGAAAGGAACATGGACATTCATTCCCCAGAAGCTTGCAAACATTGTCGGGATTGCAAGGATTATTGTAATTGACGTTAAAAATTTCATAACAATATTCAGGTTGTTTGAAATAATTGAAGCAAACGCGTCCATCATATTCTCAAGGATGTTTCTGTGCATTTCAACCATTTCAAGCGCCTGTTTGTTCTCAATTATTACATCTTCAAGCAGGTCAATATCATCTTCGCTGAACTTTAGCGGAGTGTTGTAAGCAGACTTTGTAAGGCGCATTATTTTTTGCAGCACAATATAGTTGTCCTTAAGTGCCGTTGTAAAGTAAACTAAAGACTTCTGAGCCTCAAAAAGCTGGAAAAGCGCTTTGTTTTTCATTGTTCGGCGCAGGTCGTCTTCAATTTTATCGGTTTGTTTGTTAATAAAGTTTAAATATCTTAAATAATATTTTGTCGAACGGAACAGAATATTCAGCAGAAACCTTGTTTTGTTGCGTGTATCAAAAAAGCTTGACGTTTCTTTATTAAAAGAGCTTATAATACGGTTTTCTTTGGAGCATACCGTGATAAAGCTGGTAGGGGTGAAAATTATACCAAGAGGCAGGGTATCAAAAGCGCCCTCATCCTCCATAACGGGAATATTGGTAATGATAAGCAAATGCCCGTCTTCATACTCCATACGCGAGCGCTCATCGGCGTCAAGGGAGTTTCTGAGAAAACTTTCATCAAGATTTAAAACAAGAGAAACCTTTTGAATTTCCTCGTATGTAGGATCAATCAAATTAAACCAGGAACCGCACTGTGCTTCGGAGATACTCACTTCGACAAGCTCGTTATTATCCTGTGTTTTTAAAATCTCTATCATAAACCGCGCCCGCTATGCTCCTACAGTCTTATTAAACTACACATAAAGGCAAATGTAAAGCAGCTAAAACCTTTTGAGCATTTGAGTCAAAAGTCCCGTATCAAGACCCACGACGTTATAATAATCGCCTTCTATTTTTTTTATAAAACTCTGCGGAGGCGGGTTTTTTGATTCTTCATAAGTTATAAAATCCTGAATACCGTAGCTTCCCGCTTTATCCAGAGGATTTTTTTCCTGAATATATTTTACAATCTCTTCATCATTAAGGCTTCTAAAGTACACCTTTGTTTTTGAAAATTCCGTAACCGCCCTCAGCGTCCGGGTATCAACAAGAGAAATTGCGGTTATAACATCATGCTGTCTGCCGCTTAAACTTTTTAACATAAAAACAGCCTCGGAAAAATCCTGAGGCTTATTTAATAAACACACACTATCGAGGATTACCATGGTATCGGCGCCTATTACGATTGCATCTTCGGCAGCATAATCAACTGCGGCACGGGCAACACTCAGCGCCTTACCTGATGAATTCTTTTTTATATTTTCATATGAAAATGTTTCAAATTTTTCTTCCTTATAAAAAGTCGTTACAACTTCAAACTCAAAGCCTGCCTGCCTGAGAAGCTGCTTTCTTCTGGGCGAGTTTGATGCGAGTATCAGTTTTCCTGCAAAATCTTTCATTTTGCAATTATAGCATATTATTTTACCGCTTGAGCAGGTCTTGCAGGTTTTAAGTTTCTTGATTTGCGGTACTGGATATTAAGAGAAATAGCTTTAATGCAGGTAGATTTAAGCTGCTGTTGAAGATTAAGGGCATTCATATGAACCATTGCATAATCGTTCATTGCTTCAAGCATTTTATTAGGATCTACCATTGATGACTGAATAACAGGGTTATCAACTTTTAAACCTTGGTACTTTTTCACTAAAAGTGCATCAATTTTATCCTTAGCTCCTATAGCCATTTTCTTCTCCCTATAAATTTTAAATCCCGTTTCCTATGCTTTAATAAAGTATTTGTTTTTGCAAAAATTGCCATTTTTAAAAAATAGTCTTAATATTTGTTAACATAATCAAAAAATATCGCAAAATTGAAGCTTTTCAAGTGTTTTACAGGCAGCCATGATTATAAATGCATTTACAACACATAAAACACTGCCCGCTGTACGAGATATCGTATTTGGCGGAAAAATAACGCAAAATCCGGCCGTCGAACACCGCGAAAGCATATTTAGCACGACAGAAGGGCAATATGCCCTTAAAACAAATGTGTTTGCGCTTCATGAAATTAAAAGACAGGGCAGGGAACAATTCCCCGATGCCGCAGCCGAAGACTTGAAGATTCTAAATGACACAAGCTACAGCGCACCTTCAAAAAGAGTAAAGTGGTTTAATCCGCGCGATTGCAAAGTTTACTACCTGCTCAAAGAAACTGCCGAAAAAGACGGCAAAATAGGCATTAGAATACTTGATGAAAAAGGAAAATTTATAAAAAGGGCAGACATAAAACCCAAAACCGTTGTCATAATAGACAAATTTAAAGAATACCCCAGATATTTTAAAGACGGCAATTTCATATTATACCAGGTTCCTTTCATTCCTCACGGGCAGATGGTGGCAAGATATGCATATGTAAACAATCCCTTTGCCCGATACATTCTGGCAGACATCGGGGAAGAAGAAAATGGCGATAAAAACCTTTGCCACCCCATGACAGAAATAGCGCAAAAGTATAAAGACGCCGATGAAATTAATTTTTCGTGGGCAAATTTACTGCCTGTTGAATTTTACGAAGATTTTCGCGGCAAAAATGTCGAAGAGTTTGAAAAAATTGCAAACAATATAATAAAAGAGTTTGGCGGAGATGAAGAAATATATTCCATGTTTTTTGATATGAATGAAACTGCTCAAATGTTAAAATGCATTGAAGAGTTAAGCAATTCCGGAGTTAAGGTCTTTGTTTCATCAGGAAACGAAGGCAGGGATAATTTTAACATCATTCTGCTTGCTAAAGGCGCCCAGGGCGTAGGGTCGCTTAACGGTAAAGGCAAGGCATCATCCTTTATGTCATCAAGACAATATCCTCTGACAAGACACTATGAGCGCGGAGAATATGAAATCAAAGAAACTCCGGATGGCATTAACTACACGGGCGGCTGCCACACGGATTATGTCTGCGATATATCAAAAATCTTTAAACTCTCGAATTCAAATGCCGAAAAGCATATATTGAGCAGCGGGGAATTCAGGGAGCTCCTCAATCTGAAAAAAAACAAATCGCAGGAATTTTATAAGAAATTTGCACTTTATGCCGATGAAGACAGAATTATAAGCGGCGGCGAAGCATGCAAACTATTCAACGATGAAAATACAAAGAATTACGACGGTATTTATGTAACACTTGGAGAGTGGATACCATACAAAGTTGACAAAAAAGGGAAATTGCAACCCTATTTTGTGTCTACATGCGGGACTTCTTACAGCGCGCCGATAAGAGCGGCACGCTTCGCCCTTAATATGTCCATGCAGGACATAATTTAATTTTTACCAAGGCTTTTTGCTTCTTTTTCAAAAATATCTCTCAGTTCTTTTGTTATGCCGAATATTCCTGTTAAAAAGGCAATAAGGCTCATTATTACAAGAACTTTGTCAACACCAAAGTGTTCTCCTATAAGACCCATCGGCGCCAGAAAAAGCGCACCCAGCCCCCAGCTGAACCCCTGCATTACACCTGAAATTACACCCTTGTGGCGGTTCATTATCTTCTGCGCGCTTACAACCGTAACCGACACCGACAGCAGGATGAAAAAACCGGTTAAAATAAACAACAGAGCAGAAACCACAGGAGCTTTGTCCATAAAAAACAGGAACAGAAGCGTAAGCGGTAAAACGGAAAAGAACGAAAGTCTTATAACATTTGCCCCGCCTATTTTCTCTTCTATTTTAGAACTGAGCATAGTGGCAATTCCGCTGATTGTAAAAAATAATGTTACAATAAAACCTGTTTGCGAAAGCGAAAAACCGTTTTCTTTGAGTATAAAAGGCATGTAAGTTCCAAAACTTATACTTACCCCTGATTTTACTACCGCAATAAGCACAAGACCCAGAATAGCCTTTGAGGCGAGAATTTCTTTCATGACGGGTAAGAATTTTTCATGCGCAGGGCACACGGTATCAAGAGGAATTTTTGGCACCACAAAATAAATCAAAATAGCAGCCAGAATACCGGGTATGCTAAAAAACAGCAGGGAATGTTCGCCGAAATACGCAGCGGCATTTGAAGAGCAAACCGGGCCTATGGCATATCCTATGGTACCTAAACCCAGAAACACACCCATATACTTTGTAAGTTTAGGGTTATTATAGCAAAATGTATTAACAAGACAGGTTACCTGCGGGTGATAAAAAGCATTTCCGCACATGCCCAGTATCAGAAAAAGCGTAAGCAATTCCGGGCTGTTTGAAACAACACTTAGCGGTATAAAAACCGATGACATTATAAGACCCCAGAACATAAAAGTCCTGTGGCGGAGTTTGTCGGAAACATAGCCAAACACCGGCTGCAGCATAGATGAAAACATATGCCCGAAAGCAATAATTGCACTTATGAAAGACAGGGATATACCGAGCTTTGCAGTGATTACAGGATACAGAGGCACAAGCACCGAAGCGTACCAGTCTACCATAAAGTGTCCGCTGCCCAATCCTGCGAGGGCTTTTTTATCTGCATTTTTCATAGTTGTTAATACCTTTTTAGTGTCTAAAGTGTCTTATACCTGTCACTGCCATAACAAGGCCCATTTTGTCCGCGGTTTCTATAACATCTTTATCTTTAATTGAGCCTGCCGGCTGAATTATTGCGGCAATTCTGTTTTGGGCGGCAAGGTGGATATTGTCAACCGCCGGGAAAAAACCGTCGCTTGCAAGGACTGCACCTTTTGGCGAATCGCACACTCTGTTTATGGCAATCTCTACCGCGCCGACACGCGAGGTCTGCCCTCCGCATATACCGAGAGTCCTTAAATCTTTTGCCACGACAATACCGTTTGATTTTACATGTTTTGCAATTTTAAAAGCAAAAACCATATCCTCAATCTGTTCCTGCGTAGGTTTTAGTTTGGTGACAATTTTAAATTTATCCGGATCAAGCTCCAGAGTGTCATTTTCCTGTACAAGCACGCCGAAGGGAGTAAGTTTAACCTCCTGCGGAACAAAATTGCGATATTGCTCAAGCGGTGTATTAATTTTAATCACGCGCAGGTTTTTCTTTGTTTTTAGAATATCAAGCGCCGGAGCAGTGTATGAAGGAGCCGCAATAATTTCTAAAAACATTGAAGTCAAATGCTTTGCGACATCTGCGTCCACTTCTTTTGTAAAAGCGACAATACCTCCAAAAGCACTTAGAGGGTCGCAATCAAGCGCTTTTTTCCAAGCGTCCTCTATATTTTGCCCCAGTGCGACACCGCACGGGTTGGTGTGTTTTACAATAACACACGCACTAACATCAAAAAACTCGGAAGCAATGTTTATGGCAGCTGTAGCATCTAAAATGTTATTATAAGACATTTCCTTGCCGTTTAAAATTTCAAAGTCAATCTGTTTGTCATAACCATATAAAGCAGCATTCTGGTGGGGATTTTCCCCGTATCTTAGACTCTGTATTTTATTTAGATACAAAGCCTTTAAATCACAAAGCGCGTCATCTTTTTGCATTCCGAAATTGTATGAAAGTTCCTCAAAAATGGTAAAATCATACTTTGAAGTAGTCTGAAATGCCTTTAGCGCCAGCATTTCTCTTGTTTTTTCATCAATGTTGTCAAAATCAAGGCCGTAATCATTAATATCGCATATTACGGTAACATTTTTATAATTTTTTGCCGCAGCACGAAGAAGAGCGGCACCTCCTATGTCAATATTTTTGACAAGCGTGTCAATATCGGCATTTACACCTTTGTATTTCTCAAAAGGATATAAATTAACTATCACAAGAGAAAAAGGAAGGTATTTAAGTGTTTTTGCCTCATTTTCATCTGCAAGCACCGGAGCAAAGATATCCGGATGGAGGGACTTTACCTTGCCGCCGAGAAGCTCGTCAAAACCGGTTATTTCAGAACTCTCAGTTACTTTTATACCGTTCTCGCGCAAAAGCTTTGCCGTATTTCCGGTGGAAACTATTTCCCACTGAGCCGCCTCCAGTCTTTTTGCGAGCTCTGTTATATTTGTTTTATCAAAAACACTGATATATGCACGTTTTTTCATGACAATCCCCGTATAATATAAATTTACAAGGGAATTTTAACACAAGAGTATAATTATTTCATTACATAAAATTACATAGCACTATACCGGCATTTCAAGAAATTCGCCGTTATGATTCATCATAACACATGCACTTTCAAACTGCGAACTCAAAGGGAAATGCTCGTCAACAGGAGCTTTTATATCTTTATTGTATGATATCGGCTCCTCTGACACTATTCTGCCTGCCACACCTTTTGAATCATTGATAACTCCGTCAAAAGTGTAAAATACGCCGTTTTGTGCCGAAAAAGAAGTCTTTGAAGGAGATGTGACCACATTTTCAAGATACACAAGCGGAGTAAAAGGAGTTTTTGCATCAAGGTCGTCATTTGCAAGCAGCATCATCCTGAAGCACCTGTCTGGGGTTGTAAAGTTTTTACCGTACACTGTTTCAAAATACTTTATGGCAATTCTGGATTCATCATAGTTCTTATAGTATTCAAAAACGTCTGCCGAATCTCTTGCCTGCAAATCAAGTTTAAATGCGACATATTTAACCCTGTCATCATCCATTCTTAAGACTTCACGGGGTTTTGCTCCCCAAAAAGTTTCAACGCTTTTCAAAGAGCCGTTTTTATCCGCAAAAATTACCGCCCCTTTTCCTTTGTCATCAATTTTTAAACTTCCGTCGTCGAAGATTTCGCTCACTCTTACGGTTTTTCCGCCTTCATATTCTTCCATCATAAAAGGTTTGGCATTGTCGTTATAAAAAACCTCTCTTATTAAAGCTCCGTTTTCATTGGTATACTCATCTATTCCCGAACTTTCGGATCGTCTGAACTTATCAAGGGTATCATCAATTGTATCCTGCGCCTGCGTGCACAGGGAAAAAGCCTTTTGAGAGAACGCCATGGCGGCATTTTTTGTCCTAAGGGAATTTAGCACAGCCCTGTCAATTTCTTCTTGCGAAGGAATTTCATGCCTGTCTTCTGTATTTAAACCATAAAAAGGTATGTCAAAATAAGACATTCTATTATCAATAACGGGAGATGCCGCTTTCTTTACAGCAGGAGAAAGGTTGTTAAAATTATTTATGTATGCAAAATTTCTTATTGCGTTAATTTTCATATAATACCTCGGGTTTTAAACTACACATCGGTATAACAAGTGTAAAGAAAATTTTTTGCATATAAATAAAATTATCAGCCTCCGCCGCAAAACGCCGCAATCTCAATAACATCGCCGTCATGCAGGATATTACCTGCGTACTCTTCTTTGTAAATTATTTTTAAGTTTTTTTCCACAACAAAGAATCTCGGTAAATCCATCGATGACAAAAGTGTTTCGATTGTTGAACCCTGAGGGATTTCTTTTTTGTTCCCGTTAAGCGTTATTTGAACCATAGCCGTACCAGTCGCAAATGCCGTCTTTGCAGAACTCTTTTTCCAAATCCGCCATTATGCTTTTGTGAGTCATTTCAAAAGTAACAGGCGTGATAGAAATACGGTTTGCCCTGACCGCGCTGATATCAGTACCGTCTTCTTCATGTTTTGTGGTAAGTTCGCCTGCCATCCAGTAGTATACCTTGCCTCTCGGGTCTATACGCTTTTCGTAATTATCCGTAAACATTTTTGTGCCGAGTTTTGTAATTTCCACACCCGCAATATCTTCTTCCTCCAGTGCCGGAGTATTTATATTTAAAATTGTTTTTTTAGGAAAGCTTATTTTTTGAATCTTAGGCAGAAATTTTGCTATAAAATCCGCCGTAACATCAAAGTACAGGGGGTCGGAAGTCATACTTGCAAGAGAAACCGCAATGCTGGGATAATCAAGCATAGCGCCTTCCATAGCACAGCTTACCGTACCCGAGTATAAAATATCAGTCCCTAGATTTGGGCCGTGATTAATTCCTGAAATAACGATATCAGGCAATTCCCCCTGCTCCAAAACGGCACAAATACCGAGTTTTATGCAGTCACCCGGAGTTCCTGATGTAACCCAGACCCTTTTAGCACCAAACTGCGACTCAAGCTCTTCAACCCTTAAAGGCGTATGCAGTGTTAAAGAATGCCCTGCGGCGCTTCTTTCTCTGTCAGGCGCCACAACATATACTTCATGTTCTTTTGAAAGCCTTGTCATAAGGGCTTTAATACCTGTTGCCGCAATACCGTCGTCATTGGAAATTAATATTTTCATAAATCCACCTGTGTAAACTGTCTTTTAAGTATAATTATAACATGATTCTTAATGAATTTGCCAAAAGTTTGGAGAGAATATAATATTTTATTATAACAGATGGTGGATTAATGCAAAAAGCATATTATTCCTTTAGTGATTATCTTAAGGAAAAATTCGGAGAAAAAGTCTATAAAATAACTCTGGATGCCGGTTTTTCCTGTCCGAACCGCGACGGAACAATCTCAAGCGGAGGATGCATTTTCTGCGATGAGTCAGGCAGCTTTTCAAAGGCGCACTCAAGCGCACTTGATATCAGAAGCCAGGTAAAAACGGGTATTGATACACTATCGCAAAGATTCGGAGCGAACAAATTTATCGCTTATTTTCAAGCATATACAAACACCTATGCACCTGTTGAAAAATTAAAAGAAATCTATGACAGTGCGTTCTGCGATGAGAAAATTGTCGGAATTTCAATAGGCACAAGACCCGACTGCATTGATGAAGAAAAACTTAACCTTATAGCACAATATAAAAACCCCTGGCTTGAGCTGGGACTTCAAAGCACTCACAATGAAACGCTTAAAAAAATTAACCGCGGGCATGATTATGAATGTTTTTTGCATTCATACAAACTGGCAAAAGAACGAGGAATAAAAGTCTGTGTCCATATGGTTCTCGGGCTGCCCGGGGAGAATAAGGACTTAATAAAGCAGAGTGCAAAAAGACTCGCAAAGCTGGGTATTGACGGAATAAAACTACATATGCTTACGGTACTTGAAGATGCCCCTCTTGCAAAAATTTACAAAAAAGAGCCCTTTGAGCTTTTTACCATGGAGCAATATTGTGAAATCGTCTGCGACTTTCTTGAAATACTGCCCCCTGGCACCACTATCCACCGCCTTGCCGGAAGCGGATATTCAAAAACGCTTATTGCTCCGAAGTGGATAAACAACAAATTTGAAACACTTAACCTTATAGATGACATTTTCATAAAAAGAAAAACGCAACAGGGGTCAGGTTTTTACTTGGAGTGCGCCGATTAAGATACGAAAAACAAAAAGAGCCTCGCGCACGGGCTCTTTTTCTTAAATATCTAAAAGTTTTTCTACACTTGTACCGTTATGTATTGTAGTAAGCAGCCTGTTATCAAGTTCGTCCAGCACGGAATATGTTTCACTGTCAATAGATTTTTTACTTGTAACGCCGCCTATATCCACAATATAATCACCGGCTTTTGTACCTCCGTTATAATCGCCGAAAACAAGATTATGTTTTTTAAGCCACTGCGAAAATGTAATTCCTTCCTGTTTTTGAGGCGTTGAGCTTTCTATAAATTCACTAAGCATCCAGCCGCCATGACCCGTGTAGGCACAGTCGCCGTTAACACATACCGGTTTTCCTACGGGATTTGCCATAAAGAATTTCGGCACGTCTTTTACCCCTTCCCTGCTCATTTGCCTGGAAAGAGGAATTTCCGAATATCCCGATTGCGCGCCGAGCAGAAATTGATCTCTGAATATTTTCAGAGCAGCCGTATTTCCTGCCTCGTCTTGCAATTTGTATACATTTCCAATCTGTCCTCCGCCCACATATGCGGCCCTGAATTTTTTACCTGCAATCTCAAATTCATAGACAGGAATCTTATAGTCTTTGAGAGCGGAAAAATTATCCAGTGCTTTTTGAATTTCGGATGTATCAATACCCTTAAATATTGCGGGGATATTATCACAGACAAGTGCACTTCCGTTTTTATCGGCAATATTATTTGCAATTATTGCAAAGCGCTCGGGCACATCATAATACCTATCCGAAAAATCCCCGAACAAATCTGTATTATAGTCCATCTTAGCGCTTTCGCTTACAAATTTTCTGGTTTCATTTTTATCGCGCGGTATTCTTTTAAAATCCCTGTCAAGATTACCTCCGTATGAATATGCCGGCACCATATCAGGCGTATCGGAAACATTTAAACGCGGCGCCTTAACATCCCAGATATAATCCTGCATTTTTTCCGTTGATTGCGACAGGATTCGGCCTTTATTATCCAGTTTATACACAGTTATTTTCCCGTGCTGCCCTGAAGGCAATACCGCGTATTGAGGATGTCCGGCACCCGGTATGCGTATATATTCAACCGGGCTGTCGCCTGTCAAATCGGTAACAAACTTAATCTTTTCACCATTTGCATTTTTAACGGTTTTTGTTTTGCTGATCGGAATATTACCCAGTAAACCCTTACCCAATGCTTCTTCAACCGTGCCGTCGGGGTGCTTTTTTATTGTTTTATGATAAGAAATTCCGTCAATATTGTACGAATTTATAATACATGTACCCTCTTTATTTGCATTTGTTGAAAAAATAGGAATAACACTGTCTTTTGAATATTTTGCACGTATAATCGAACCGTCCGTGTCGACAGTTTTTTCAAACAGTGATAAAAACTCACCGTCTTTATCCGACAGAAGTTTAAAAGAGTGCAGGGCGCCGTTGTTGTCTTTGAACTCATAAGCATATCTTTTTGAACCGCTTTTTAAAACCTCAGCTTGCGCAAGATTATCGAAATTTAACTCGGCTTTGCCTTCATACATTAAAGACAATCTGTCTTTTAAAAATTCTACGGCATTAAACCCAGTGGCTTTACCATTCGGCAAAACATCCGCCTGATTATTTATCTGCCGTGGTAAATTATTCTGCACACCCGAAGCCCCGGTTGGCATAATTTTTCTGCCTTTTAATACCTTGGGGCCGAGTTTAATTGCCGCAATTGCAAGTGCAGCTATACCTATAGCAGCAGCCGCGCTTGCGGCATATTTAGTTTTAACATCAGTATCAGACCTGTCTATGGCATTTGAAACCGGCGTATTTGACTCAGTATGCCTTAAAGATGCATTATCAGGCATTTTAAACGATGAATAAATCTTGGCGGATTCCATTTTCTTCCCTTTTAAGACTTTATATACAAATATAAAAACACCTCAAGAGAAAAAATTGTTATGTACAAATTTAACGCAGAACTTTATACCTTACCCTTGCCACAGCATTTTTTGTATTTTAAGCCGCTGCCGCACGGACAGGGGTCATTTCTGCCGATTTTAGGCATATCTTCTTTTGGCTGTTCATCAACATAGTTTGATGTTGAATTTTTAAGCGCCCTTGTTAGCTCCGTTTCCGTTTCAGCAACGCCGTCGGAGAATGGTATATCTTCAAGCGGATTTTCATTCTCATCTATTATTTGTATGCCAAATCTTGCTCTGAATAAGTGGCGCACAGTTTCGGATTGAATATCAGACATCATGGAGTTAAAAAGATTAAATGCCTCTTTTTTATATTCAATCAGCGGGTCTTTTTGACCGTATGCAACAAGACCTATGGAGTCTTTAAGGGCATCGATATTATTCAGGTGGTCAATCCATTTGGAATCAATAACCTGAAGCAATATATCGCGCTCGAGTGTCCGCATAACGTTGTCATCGGAAAAAGGCTCCTGTTTTTTTGTATCGGGCGAGCCATAACGCGACATTACATCATTAAAGCCCTGAACCGAGGTTTCTTCCATTTCACGATATGCAGCATTTACAAGACCCTTTAAGTAATCAGACATTTCCTGATATCTTTTTTCCATAAGGTCATCAAGTGTAACGCCGCTCAATTGCGGGAATACAAGGTGTATTTCATTTACCAGCATTTTTATATCATCTTTTACGTATTCCGCAGGAGGCATATCAGGAGAGATATATTGTTTAAGAATTTTATCCACTTCAAGGTTTATCATATAGTTAATATCGGAACTCAAATTTTTTGAAGCGAGAACTTTTCGTCTTTGGATATAAAATTTTTCCCTTTGAATATTAATAACATCGTCATATTCAAGCACGCTTTTTCTTATATCAAAGTGATAAGTTTCCACCTTCTTCTGTGCGGACTCTATCTGACGCGTTATAAGAGGGTTTTCAATCGCCATATCTTCTTCAATATTCAACATGCTCATAAGAGCGGAGATTTTCTCGCCGCCAAAAATTCTCATTAAATCGTCTTCAAGTGAGAGGAAAAACCTTGTAGACCCCGGGTCGCCCTGACGCGCCGCACGACCGCGGAGCTGATTATCAATACGCCTTGATTCGTGACGCTCCGTACCAATTACATGCAATCCGCCGAGAGCCACAACTTTTGCGTGTTCTTCTTCGGTAATTTTCCTTGCGCGCTCAAGAGCCGCTTCTTTTTGCGCTTCATAATCGGGAGCATCAGGTGTAATTCCTTTTGAATCCAAATCTTCTTTTGCAAGATATTCAGGGTTGCCGCCAAGAAGGATATCCGTACCGCGGCCTGCCATATTTGTTGCAATTGTAACTGCATTCACCCTGCCCGCCTGAGCAATGATATATGCTTCTCTCTCGTGTGCCTTGGCATTAAGAACATTATGCTTAATGCCGCGTTTTTTAAGGATGGCCGAGAGATATTCCGATTTTTCAATACTTATGGTGCCCACAAGAGTCGGACGCCCCATTTTAGCCATTTTCTCTATTTCATCAGCCACTTTCAAGTATTTCATCTCACGGGTTTTATAAATAACATCCGGGTAATTAATCCTGATATCGGGCTTATTGGTGGGAATTTCCGTACATGGCAAATTGTAAATCTTTCCAAACTCTGCCTCTTCCGTCATAGCGGTACCCGTCATGCCCGAAAGCTTCGGGTACAGCCTGAAAAGATTTTGAAAAGTTATACTTGCAAGAGTTTGTGTTTCATCCTGAATGGGCACGCCTTCTTTAGCCTCTATTGCCTGATGAAGCCCCTCAGACCAGCGCCTGCCTTCCATAATGCGGCCCGTGAACTCGTCAACTATCATTACTTCATTGTTTTTAACAACATAATCGGTATCTTTTATAAACAATTCCTTGGCTTTAAGCGCCTGCAGGAGATGATGTGCATACTGGGTGTGAATATCAAACAGATCCTCAACATTCAGCAATTCACACGCTTTATCTATGCCGTCCTCTGTTAAAATAATATTCTTATTCTTTTCATCCACCTCGTAGTGTTCAATCTTCTGCAGGAGCGGGGCAATTTTTGCCATTATTCTGTATGTTTCGGCAGACTTCTCCAGCCTTCCCGAGATAATGAGCGGGGTGCGGGCTTCGTCAATTAAAATACTGTCAACTTCATCGATAATTGCATAGTTATAAGGTCTTTGAACAAGTGCATCAAGAGATGAGGACATGTTGTCGCGAAGGTAATCAAAACCGAATTCGTTATTTGTACCGTATGTAATATCGCACGCGTAGGCTTCTTTTTTTGCATTAAAATCATTATGCCCGGAGCCCTGAGAGAGAATAACCCCCACGGAAAGCCCCAGAAACTCATAGATTTTGCCCATCCAGTCACGGTCACGCTTTGCAAGATAGTCGTTTACCGTAATTATATGAACACCCTTTCCCGTAAGTGCATTAAGGTAAGCGGGAAGTGTTGCCACAAGTGTTTTACCCTCGCCTGTTCTCATCTGTGCAATGTGTCCGTTATGAAGGAAAATACCGCCTATTAGCTGTACGTCAAAATGGCGCATGTTAAGAACTCTCTTGCCCGCCTCTCTGACCGTTGCAAAAGCCTCGGGCAAAATGGCATCTAGCGCCGCTTTTTCAAGTTCGCGGTCTTTCTTAAAATCGGAAGAAGTTTCTCTTTTGGATAAAATCTCTTTAAATTCATCCGTCTTGGCGCGCAGTTCATCATCGGAGAGTTTTGAAAATTCCTCTTCAAGAGCGTTTATATGCTCGACCACCGGCATGATTTTATTTATCTTGCGCTCATTGGGGTCTTTAAATATTTTTAAAAGTAAATCGACTAGACTCATAAACTCTCCTGATTTTTCTCCCTTTAAAATTATACTATCACAAAAAAAGAAAAAATATTTATTACTGCTTTGACTAATATTTTTTATCGTATAGAATTAAACAAGGTCGTACTTTTTGAGAGGAGAAAATTTTGGAACACTTACACACACTGGCAAGCCAAAATGCTGTGATTGTATCTGCTTCAATTCTTATTGTCGCTTATATATTCATTGCTTGGGAAAAAATTTCCAAAGTAACAATTGCACTTTTAGGCGCATGCTTAACATTATTCTTAGGGCTTTTACACACCGAAAAAACGCCTCAGGCGCTGGGTGAATACTTTACAAACTTTATTGACTTCAATGTAATATTCCTGCTTGTTTCAATGATGATTATTGTTCACATTGCGGCAAAATCAGGCATGTTTACCTGGATGGCAAATGAAATTTTAAAACATACAAAAGGCAAACCCAAGCTTGTTTTATTTTCACTTGCTTTCTTTACTGCATTTGCAAGTGCTTTTCTTGATAACGTAACAACGGTTATTCTTGTAATGCCCATTACTTTTGCAGCTTGCAAAAAACTGGATCTTAATCCCGTTCCTTTTTTAATTACTGAAATCATCTGTTCAAATATCGGCGGAACAGCAACTCTTATCGGCGACCCGCCGAATATCATTATCGGCTCAGCCGCAGGTTTCAGCTTCATGGACTTTATAAAAGAACTTACAGACATTGTATTTTATATTTTTCTTGTTACCGTCGGGCTGCTTATCTTTATGTTCAGAAAACAGCTTAAAAGCACACCTGAGAAAATGGCTTCCGTTGCCGATATCGACAACTCAAACACCATCACGGATAAAGTTCTCGCCTGGCGCTCGGGTATTGTACTCTTACTTGTGATACTTGGGTTTATGGCTCATGACATTACGCACATTCCTACGTTCTTAATTGCAATGATAGGTGCAAGCGTGCTTTTAATATTTGAAAAACCGGCAAAAATACTTGTAGAAGTTGAGTGGAATACAATCTTCTTCTTTATCGGTCTGTTTATAATCATTGGCGGCCTTGAAGCTTCGGGCGGTATCAGACTTATGGCTAACTGGCTTCTTGAAGTCACAAACGGCTCGCAGAGTGCAACTTCAATGATTATCCTCTGGGCTTCAGGTATTTTATCGGGTATTATCGACAACATTCCCTACACAGCTACAATGGCACCCATGCTTGCAACAATCTCGCAGACAATGGGCGCGGAATATACTCATCCGCTGTGGTGGTGCTTATCTCTGGGTGCCTGCCTTGGCGGCAACCTGACAATCATAGGTGCTGCAGCAAACGTTATTGTAAGCGAAAACTCTGCAAAACATGGTCATCCCATTTCATTTATGTACTATCTGAAATACGGTGCGCTTACAACAATTGTTGCACTGCTTATGAGCACGCTGTACATATATTTAAGATTCTTAAGATAAGATGATAATATCTGACGACGATAAAAACAGTAAAAATAAAAAACCGCAAGGCGCATCAAAAAATGATGCGCCTGCGTGCAAATCTCAAGACCTTGACGCCAAGGAGCTTGACTTTGATAAAACTTATGAAAAAAACATCCGCCCCAAAACTTTTGATGAGTACATAGGACAGAGTGCACTTAAAGAGACTCTTAAAATAACAATTGAGGCAAGCAAAAAAAGAAACATACCGCTTGACCACCTTCTGTTTTACGGCCCGCCGGGACTTGGCAAAACAACACTTGCAGGAGTCATAGCAAATGAAATCGGCGTAAATATTAAAATAACCTCAGCACCTGCTCTTGAGCGCCCAAGAGACATCATAGGAATCCTGATGTCGCTCAAGGGAGGCGAGATTCTCTTTATTGATGAAATTCACAGGCTGAATAAAATTGCGGAAGAAATCTTATATCCCGCAATGGAGGATTTCTTTATTGACCTTACTACGGGCAAAAGTCAGAGTGTCAAAACCATGCGCGTGCCTGTTCCGAAGTTTACGCTAATCGGCGCAACAACAAAAGCAGGGGCACTATCGGGCCCGCTTCGTGACAGGTTCGGCATAATTCACAGACTTGAGTTTTACACAATAAAAGAACTTGCACAGGTCATAAAAAGAAGTGCCAAAATTTTAAATATTGAAATAGATGACGAAGGGGCGCTTGAAATAGCTTCGCGCTCGCGTGCCACCCCGAGGATTGCAAACAGGCTTATAAAAAGAAGTGCCGACTATGCGCTTGTAAAATATGACGGCAAAATTACAAAACAGATAGCAAAAGAGGCGCTTGATTCACTTTGTATAGATGATTTAGGACTGGACAATACAGACAGAGCCCTGCTTGAGCTTATTATAAAAAGCTATGACGGCGGTCCTGTAGGCATTGAAACACTTTCGGTCGCCCTTGGAGAAGACACAAGGACAATTGAAGATGTTTACGAGCCGTATTTATTACAAAAAGGCTTGCTTGCACGCACAAACAGAGGGCGCTGTGTTACAAAAGAAGCCTACAGGCATCTTGGCATTAAATACTTCGACAAAAACGGCCAGATAGGACTTTTTGACTAAGACTAATAGCTTATAAACATTACATGGGGTTTTGCATTTCTTTAAGGAATATCGAAGCCCTTGCAAGAATACTTTCGCGGAGTGCCATGGGGTCGTTTATTTGTATATCCAGCCTGTCCATAATTTTAGGATCAAGTATGGGGGTCGGAATCTTAGGCTGCACAAGTCTGTCGGCAATATAAACAATACCGCAGGCAACAGGCAGCGAGGACTGTACGGGGTTATGGTGATACCTGATACAGTTAGTTAAAATAACGGGCAACTGCCACTTTTTAGAAACAAGTGCCCCTAAAACGCAGTGATTGGTGCCAAAAAACGAATCTTCAATCTCTACAAGGTCGGCCTGATTTTGTTGAGCTATATATCTTACTTTTGAATATTTAATCGGGTTTTTAGCATTTAAAAGAATTTTTCCGACATCATGCAAAAATCCGATTACAAAAGCGTCATCAGGGTTTATAACTTTATATTCTTCGGCAAGCATTTCAGAAGCTATTGCACACTTAGTGGAGTGTTCCCAGAGCTCGCGCGAACCCTGTGCAGTCATCATTTGCTTGAGCGCAAGGCTCATAATAATATTTTTTGCCTTCATCATGCCAAGGATTACAAGTGCTTTATTTATTGATGTAATCTGCTGATGAAAACCGTAATATGCAGAGTTTACAAGGCTTAAAGTCTTGGTGGAAATAGACTGGTCGACAGACATAATGTTTGCAAGCTCGCGAATCCCGGTTTGTGGATTTTTTATAACCTCAAGAGCGCGCACCATGACATTAGGCATAGGGGGTATGTCTTTAAATTCATCTACATATTGTTGCGGGTTTATTCTATTATTGTCCATTTTACTATATTATACCTGAAGATGCTTTTTGATACTCATAAAACTTCCGCCTGCCGAAAAAAGCACACCTATAAGCAGAACCGAGAAAACAACAAGCCCTTGTGAATAAGAATACGCAGGCATCATAAAAAACTCATGCATTTTCTGCAAATATCCCTGTACGATATTTATGGGAATAATCGCCACAAGAGCACCCATAAAGCCGTATATGGCTCCCTGCAGTACAAGCGGTGACTTAATGTACCAGTTAGATACGCCCATCAAGCGCATAATTTCAATTTCCTCTTTCCTCGATTGAATGACCAATTCAATTGTATTATTTATAATAGTAATTGTCAAAATACAAGCAATAATTACTACAACAAGTGTAATCGTATGACTTATCTTATTTATCATCTGGAACTTTGCCACCAGATCTTTTGCATAACTTAAATCTGCAACGCCAGGAACAACCTTGACCTTATTCATTACAAGCTCAATATTATCAGGATCATCAACTTTAATATGTAGCGTGTCGGGAAGCGGGTTTTTAACATCCGGAACATCTATCTCGCGCTTTAATTCTGCCCATGAAGCCTCACGGGAGATATATTTTACACCTTTGACATGCTCAATATCACGAATTAATCCCACTGTTGCATTGATATCCGCATCAGGTTTAAGATACGCTGAAATTTCAAGAACGTTGCCCATGGCCGATACCATGCTTGAAACACTGAGCGTGGTGCGGAAAATAGCGCCGAATATAGTCAGAATTGCAGCCATTGTTGTGATGATTGCAATATTTATAAGCCCCGCCTGCGCAACGCCTTTTATCGTTTCAATACCTATGCGGTAGGCTATGCGAAGCTCTGTGAGCCAATCTTTTGGCAAATGGGATTTTACCTTTTGTTTTAATCTGTTTCTTCTTGCGCCGTTAGTCATAAGTACCTGCCTGAACGTCCCTTACAATTTGTCCTTTTTCAAGTGTAATAACTCTTTTTCTGAAATGATTTACTATCGCATGGTCATGAGTTGAAACAAGAATAGTGATTCCTCTTTGGTTAACCTGCTCTAAAATCTGCATAACTTCCATTGAATTTTTAGGGTCAAGATTTCCCGTAGGTTCATCCGCAATCAAAAGCGGAGGGCCGTTTACTATGGCACGCGCTATGCTGACGCGCTGCTGCTCGCCGCCGGAGAGCTCACAGGGTTTTGATTTATACTTATCTTCAAGTCCTACAACCTTAAGCGCGCCGTACACCCTTGCTTCTATTTCTCTGGAAGAAACCCCCATAGTCCTTATGACATAGGCAATATTGTCATACACCGTATGGTTTTGAAGCAGTTTATAGTCTTGAAAAACAATCCCCATGCAGCGTCTGAGGTTGGGGATTTTATTGGGGGCAAGATTTCCTATGTTAATACCTCCGACAAGAACACTGCCGCGCGTGGGACGCTCTTCAAGGTAAAGCATTTTCATAAGTGTGGATTTACCGGCGCCTGAGGAACCCACAAGAAAAACAAACTCGCCCGGACGAATGTGCAAATTTACATTATAGAGTGCAAATTTATTTTTATACTGTTTAATTAAATCTCTGACTACAATCATTTTTTACCTAAATATCCGCTAATTGTTTCACACAATCTTGTATCAGCTAAACCGAAAAACTCCATCAGTTCCCGCTGTTCGCCGCTCTGGCCAAAGCAATCGGGAGTACCTATTCTGTAAACTCTTGCGGGAAGTTTTTCACAGAGCGTTTCACAAACTGCACTGCCAAGACCGCCGATTATGCTGTGATTTTCCACCGTTACCGCAATACCTGTTTTCTTAACGCTTTCAATAATGTCACCTGCCGCAAAGAACGGTTTAACAACAGGCACATGCAGGACTTCGGCGTCAATACCTTTTTGTTTCAGCATATCCGAACAGCTGATAACCTCCCAAAGGGTCTCGCCGTTTGTAATTATTGTAACATCTTTGCCTTCTTTGATTTTAACCGCTTTTTTCGGGTTAAAAACATAATCATTCTCATCAAAAACCGTTTTCAGATTTGTCCTTGCAAGGCGGACATACACCGGGCCAAGCATTTGTGCGGCATATCTTATAACCTGTTTTACTTCGTTATAATCAGCAGGCACTATAACGGTCATATCAGGCAGCGAGCGCATGAATGAGATATCTTCAAGCGCCTGGTGTGACGCACCGTCCTCTCCGACCGTAACACCGCCATGCGTTGCAACTATTTTTACGTTTAAATTCGGATAACAGATTGAATTTCTTATCTGATCCAGACATCTTGCCGTGGCAAACATTGCAAAAGTGCTGACAAAAGGAATCTTACCTTCATTAGCCAGCCCTGCCGCAGTACACATCATATCCTGTTCTGCAATACCGGAGTTAAAAAAGCGTCCGGGATAAGCTTTTTGAAACTTACATGTCTGTGTTGAGCAGGATAAATCAGCATCAAGAACGACAATGTTTTGATTGTTCGCGCCGAGTTCAACAAGGGTTTCACCGTATGCCGCTCTTGGAGATTTAATTTCAGTTTCTTTTTTAAGCATTTAGTTCCTCCAGTGCACGTTTTAACTCATCGTCGTTTGGCGCTTTTCCATGCCAGTTTGCATTATCTTCCATAAATGAAACGCCCTTGCCCTTTATTGTATTTGCAACAACGGCACATAATTTTTTGGAATCACGCGCCTCTTTGAGGGCGGTTTCAAGTTCGGCTTCATTATGTCCGTCAACGGTTTTTACCAGCCAGCCAAATGCCTCCAGTTTTTTATCAAGCGGCTCAAGAGACTTGACTTCATTAGTATCCCCGTCAATTTGAAGATTATTTTTATCTATAATTAAAGTCAAATTATCAAGATTTTTATGTGAAGCACTCATAAGAGCCTCCCAAACACTGCCCTCCTGCATTTCACCGTCACCGACAAGAACATAAACATGTGCGGGATTATTGTTAAGTTTCAGGGCGAGAGCGACACCAACCGCCATTGAAAGCCCCTGACCCAGTGAACCCGTGCAAACTTCCACACCCTCCAGCTTTGTCCTTGTGGAAGGGTGCCCCTGCAGCCTTGTTCCCAGCTTGCGAAAGGTCATTAGTTCATCCGGCGCAAAAAAACCTTTTCGCGCAAGCACGGAATAAAGAGCGGCACTGGCATGACCTTTTGACAATATAAATCGGTCGCGCTTGTCAAAGTCAGGAGATTGCCTCCATTCATGCGGAACAAACATAATTTTATTATAAAGTACGCTTAAAATCTCTACACACGAGAGCGACCCGCCGGGGTGGCCCGACTTTGCGCCGTGTATCATCTTTAAAATATCGCACCTTACGACGTTGTTAAATTTTTTCAATACTTTCGCGGCCTCAATAAACTGTAAATTACTTTTTAATACTATCTATTATACTCTCAAACAAGAATATTGGCAAAGTCGGAAATATGCGCCTGAACCTTTCAGGCTGTTTTATTGTACGATAAAGCCACTCCAGACCGAGTTTTTGCCACATAAGCGGCGCGCGTTGAACGCAGCCCGCAAAAACGTCAAAACTCCCGCCGACACCGACCATTGTACATCCTTGTAACATTTCTTTTAATCTGTAAATAATAAATTCCTGTTTAGGCGCGCCAAGAGCACACAAGAGCACCTGCGGGCGGGCTTTTTTGATTTCATTAAGAATTGCATTTTCATCACTAAAGTAACCGTTATGCGAAAAAACAATGTTAAGGTTTTCAAACTCGCATTTTAATTTTTGGCATACTGTATTTATCACTTCTTCTTTTGCACCCAGAAGAGCAAGGCGCAGATTATTGCGGGCGCACATTTCAATCAGCGAGCGGGAATAGTCGACACCGCCGATTCTTTCCTGATTAACTCCTTTTAATTTGAGAGCAATTTTTATACCCACACCGTCAGCTACTACAAGCTCACTGTGCTTTAGCACATTTGCAAAATCTTTATTTTTTTTCGCAAGTTCCACCATCTCGGGATTTATGGTCACAACCTGCATATTCTCACCATTGTCAATTGCGCTTTTTGCGCACTCCAATGCCTGATTATAAGTTAAAATATCTACAGGAAAACCCTGCAAGTAAACTCTACTTGTCATAGATTTTATAATAACACAATCGATAAAAAACGTTTATATAATTTTAACTTGAATAATTGAGCGGTTTTAAATAGAATAAATTTAAAAGAATTAAACAGGTGGAATAAATGCAAAATAAGGATTTCAGGGAAAAATTTGTAGCAGTTACGGGTTGCGGAATATGGGGCAGAAATATTGTTAGAAATTTTTACAATCTCGGAGCTCTGCATACAGTCTGCGATATAGACGATGAAAATCTTAAAATGGTTGAAGCACAGTATGACGGAACACATACCACAAAGGATTTTAACGAAGTCTTAAATAACCCCGAAATCAAAGCCGTGTGCGTTGTTACACCGAGCCACACACACTTTAATCTGGTTAAAAAAGCTCTTGAGGCAGGAAAACATGTTTATGTTGAAAAACCTATTTCAACCGTAGCGGAAGAAGCGCGTAAATTAAAAGAGCTGGCGGATGAAAAAGGTTTGATTCTGATGGTTGGACATCTTCTTTTATATCACCCTGCCGTAAACAGGCTTAAAATGCTTATCTCTGACGGTGTTCTCGGAAATATCAAATATGTGCAGAGCGACAGATTAAATATTAACTATTTTAAAAACGACAGAAGCGTTATGTGGGACTTAGCACCGCATGATGTATCAATGATAGCCCATGTCCTCGGGCTTGACCCGATTAAAGTATTAAATGCAACGGGCTGCTGTGCGGAATATGAAAATATTTTTGATATCACGCACCTTACAATAGAATTTGAAAAAGGCATAATAGCACATGTCAGCGACAGCTGGATTCATCCGCAAAAACGCGTCACGCTTCTTGTAAGGGGTGATAAGGCAACAGCCATTCTTGATGATACCCTGCTTGAAAACAAACTGCAGATTTTTGACAACAAAACACCTGCACAGCAGAGCATAGAGATTTTTGATTACCTTGAAATAGAACCCTTAAAGCTTGAGTGTCAGCACTTTATAAAAAGTATTGAAACAGGCAAAAAACCGCGCTCTGACGGCGAAAACGGTTTTATGATTACAAAAATCCTTGAAATGGCTGAAGATATGATGCTCGGCAACAAAAAAGTCGAACTTGACAAAGTCGACTTCCTGTTATCGCGCTCAAAAAGATAGGCTGTTTACCCTAAAGCGCGTGCTTTATCCATTGTATCTTTAATCGTTCTGTCGAGAATATTTTCAATGTCGGAATTTTTAAGGACATCGTTTCCGACGGCAGTGCAGCCGCCCGGTGTTGTAACCGCGGCTATAAGCTCCCTTGGTGTCTGATTGTTTTCAAGAAGCATTTTGGCAGAGCCCAGTGCAGTCTGTGCCGAGAGCGTAAGGCATGTTTTATAATCAAGCCCCAGTTTTTCACCTGCACGTGCGATTTTATCAATTATATAATAATAAAACGCAGGTCCCGAGCCTGAAATAGCCGTAACTATGTCAATATCCGCTTCATCAACCCTTGCTGTTCTGCCTATATTTGAAAGCATGGAATCAACGAAATTCATATCCTCTTCTTTTGCGGCACTTCCCGCACAAAGGGCACACATGCCTTCTTTTACAAAAGCCGGAGTATTGGGCATAACCCGAATAACGCGTGCCTCTTTAAGCACGGCTTCAATTTTTGATGTCGTAACACCTGCCATAACGGATATCACAAGTTTACCCGTAGTATGTCCGCCTAACTCTTTTAAAACATCCTGTGCAACAAAAGGCTTTGTGGCAATAACCACAACATCAACACTATCCGCAAGAAGTGCAATAGAGTCTGCGGTGTTAACATTAAAATTTTCTTTTGCACTCTTAAGCGCTTCAGGGCTGACATCAAATACGAAAACATTTTTTGAATCAATAAAACCGCTTTTTACGATCCCGCCCATAATGGCGCTTGCCATTTTACCCGCACCGATAAAACCTATTTTTTTATCCGTATTACAAATGTTAACACCCATAAGTTGACACTCCTCTTTGTTTTACTTAGTATAGTTAATACTGATAACAAAATAAAATGTCAAGGAGAAAATAATGCGCCGAACATTGGAAGGTACTAAGAGAAAAAGACAAAATGTCAGCGGTTTTCGCGCAAGAATGGCAACCCCCGGAGGCAGAAGCGTTATCAACAGACGCCGCGCTAAAGGCCGCCATAAGTTAGCAATTACAGCAAAGAACCGTGCTTAGTAAAAATCAAAGGCTTAGAAGCTACAGCGCTTTTGTAGCCACATACCGCCAAAAAAGAGTGGTTTCGGATGAAAACATAATATTATACGGCGGAAAAAATAAAGAAGAACAAAACTACCCCACAAGGGTAGGTTTTGTTGTGAGTAAAAAAATACACAAGCGTGCCGTTAAAAGAAACAGGATAAAAAGACTTTTGAGAGAAAGTTATGCAAATTTATTAAAAAGCGGCGAAATTCCCCGCTCCCAGGGCTATACAAGTCTTATTTTTGTTGCAAAAGACGGCGCGCTTGAGAAAAATTACACTCAAATGTGTTCAAGTGTTAAGAATTTAGTCGCACTTTTGGCAACAAATTATTTTTAGAGTTATTATAATATTCACATGAACGCATTAATCAGAGATTTAGTTGAAAGTAAAGAAACAGAAAAAATACAGAAGCCGAACTTCGACACAAGAATCGGCAGAGAGTTTCTTGCGTTTTATTTAAAGACAAAATTCCGCCAGATTATAAACTACGACAAAAAAGCCGCAAAAAGACTGTTTTTAAATGTTAAATCAGACTTTCTGGAAAATTTTCTGGACAGGCTCATTAACCAGCCCAAAAGAAAGATTTTAATCTCCATTACAGGCGAATCTGCAAGCGGCAAATCAACAATCTGCGCCAATATTAAAAAATATATAGAACAAAATAATCTCCCCATCTCAATTGTTAATACGGATAATTATTTTAACGATATATCGGATTTAATCAAACAGCATGGCACCTTCGATGCTCTGAGAGATGCAGGATATGATGTTGACTCGCCCCAAAATTTTCAGCTTGACCTTTTAAGAAGCGACATTGAGGATCTTGCTTCAGGTAAAGATGTTATGATTCCCGAGTATCTTGTAAACGGCACGGGCGTAAGTGTTCCGCGTGCAATTAAAATAGAGAGCAGGAAAATAATAATAGTTGAGGGCATGGCAGCAACATATAAAGAAGTCCACGATATGTTTGATATTAAAATCTATATCGACCTTGACAATAAAACAAGAAAAAAACGCTTTTTAGACAGGGCGAAAATAAGAAATCAAGACCATGATAACGCCCTTAAACACTGGGATTACGTCTGCGAAGCGGGCAGAAAGTACGTAGTGCCCGCAAAAAGCAACTGCGACATTATTGCAAACGGCGAATGTGATTTAGAGTATTTTACCCAGCTTCTTGAGTATATTAATCTTATAACAAACAACTTCTGCGAAGTTTAGTTAAAAAACTCTTTTATTTTTGGCAAAAGCCTTTTTTCCTGCATCTTAAGAGCCGCATAATCAGAATTATTATCTATCACGGCATTCCAGTTTTTATACTCATCAAGCGCTGTTTCGGTAGGATCATCAGCGTTTGTTATAACGGCACGCTTAGAGCGGTTTTCATAACTTGCTTCAACTCTTATTAAAAATGCACCGCTGTTTCTAAAGAGTTCCGCTTCATGTTCCACTCTCGCATCGGGCACTATGACATTATTTTCCATATCAATAATACTCTTAAGCCAGTAATCAGGGTCGATTGAGCGCCCTTTATTGCCGAGTTTTATTAAATCTTCACGATAAAGATGTTTATTTTTTTCAATTTCTTCAAAAGAAAGATTGTACTCCCTGCCGTACGCGAGTTTTATTGCATCCCCTATGCCGACACGCTTAAAATCCGGCAAATCTTCAAGCAAAAGCTTTGCCAGAGTATCCTTTCCGCTGTATTGTTTGCCTGATATCACAATAATTTTTTTCATAAAAAAATTATATCATTACATGCAAAAATTCCGCAAATAACTTTGCGGAACTGCACTCATCCTCTATTTAAGCCTAATAGCCTTTTTGGCTTTATATATTATTTCAGCTTTTATCTTTTTTGGTTTAGAGTATATACTCTATATATAAATCAAAACATTTTACGGGCAAAAATTTCAAAGAGTATATACTTTTGTTACAAAAGTTAATATTTGGCAATTAAAAAGGCAATTATTAAAACAAATATTTTTTTATTTAAGAGTAAAGAGAGCAAAAACAAATTCACGAGGAATTAATTTAAGGAGAGACAGTCATGGGCTGGGTTACAATTTCACTCAGAAAAATGGCATTAAAGCAAAGGACGTCCAATCTGCAGTACAGATTGTTACAAATCTCGCAGGAAAGACAGTCACTTGCCAATCAATCGCAATATACACAGCGATACCTCAATGCCATGAAAAATCAACAGTACAGCGGCATTACAACAAGCTATATGGATGCAGTACAACAGCTGCAAAACGAAAGTGCCAACCTTGACCCGACGTCCAAAGAATGGACCGCTTATCAAACTGCTCTCGACCAAGCCTCGTTAGTACAATCAAGACAACAAATGGCTGCAGACTCCATATTCCAGGGTTATGAAGACGCACTGATGGGCGATGTAAACAGACGCGACCAGCAATTAGAAGCGGAACAAACCCAGGTTGAAACACAGCTTCAAGCGGCTCAGGCAGAACTTGAACAGTTAGACCAGGCAATGGATGACAGCATTAAGAACAGCGCAATCAAGTTATCATAACAAATAGAAAATAAATAAGGATAGGGAAGTTTAAAAAGTCCGCATTGAATAAATGCGGACTTTTAACAATGTATTTTTTAAGGTATAATTAATTTACACAGGGAAAGAGAATTATGCCTTTTGAATTTAGAAAAACAGAGCTTGAAGATGTAATGCTTGTAATACCGAAAGTCTTTGAAGATGACAGGGGATTTTTCCTTGAAGGGTATAAAAAGTCAGACTTCATCAACGCCGGCATAACAGATGACTTTAATCAGGATAACCACTCAAAATCCTCCTTTGGCGTGCTTCGCGGACTGCATTACCAGACAAAACCCAAAATGCAGGCAAAACTTGTGCGCTGCATAAGGGGTAAAATCTTTGACGTTGCGGTAGATATAAGGAAAGATTCCAAAACTTTCGGCAAATGGCTCGGAGTAATTTTAAGCGAAGAAAATAAAAACATGCTCTATATTCCCGAAGGCTTTGCACACGGGTTTTTAACCCTCTCCGATACGGCAGAGCTTTTATACAAGGCAAGCGGAGAATACTCGGCGCAAAATGACAGGGGGATTCTCTGGAGCGACCCAGATATAGGCATAGACTGGGAAAAATACATAAAAAACTTTAAACCGCAGCTCAGCCAAAAAGACAGGGTTCAGCCGTATCTAAAAGATATAAAAGAGGAAGATTTATTATGAAAATACTGGTAACAGGCGGTGCGGGCTTTATAGGAAGCTGTTTTATAAGGCACATGCTAAAGAGTCACCCCGATTATAAAATAATAAACTTTGACTGCCTGACATACGCGGGCAACATCGAAAATCTTGATGATATAAAGAACAGCCCCAATTATTCTTTTATAAAAGCGGATATCTGCGACAAAAAAGCCGTAGATAGAGCAGTGAGCGAAGTCGACTGCGTTATAAACTTTGCCGCGGAAAGCCACGTTGACAGATCTATTTTAAACCCTGAAATATTTATAGAAACAAATATAAAAGGAACACTTAATCTCCTTGATTGCGCAAAAAAACACGGGATACAAAGATACCTGCAGGTTTCAACCGATGAAGTTTACGGAACACTCGGAAAAGACGGGTATTTTACCGAAAACACTCCGCTTGCGCCAAACTCGCCCTACAGTGCTTCAAAAGCAGGGGCTGATATGCTTGTGCGCTCTTATTTTGAAACCTATAAAACACCGGTTTTAATAACAAGGTGTTCAAATAATTACGGCCCTTATCAATATCCTGAAAAACTCATCCCGTTTTTTATTTCAAAGCTTTTAAAAGGCGAAAAAGTTCCGCTCTACGGCGACGGACTTAATATCAGAGACTGGCTCTATGTCTATGACCACTGCCGCGCAATCGATACCGTTCTGCACAAAGGCCGCGAGGGTGAAGTTTACAATATCGGCGGACATAATGAAAAATCAAACTTTGAGATAACAAAAATCATCCTTAAAGAAATGGGCAGGGATGAAAGTTCCATAGAATACGTCAAAGACAGATTAGGTCATGACAGAAGATATGCCATAGACAATACAAAAATCACAACAGAACTTGGCTGGGAGCCGTCTTTAACTTTTGAAGAGGGTATAAAGCTCACCATAAACTGGTATTTAAACAATATCGAGTGGATAAAATCAATCGAGAATAAAAAGGCGGCTGCACTATGAACTTTAATACGGATACAAAAAAATGTGTAAAAAAAGGCATAGTGCTTGCAGGCGGCGCAGGAACAAGGCTTTACCCTTCCACAATATCTGTTTCAAAACAACTCCTGCCTGTTTATGATAAACCAATGATTTACTACCCCATATCCGTACTAATGCTTGCTGGTATAAAGGATATTTTAATTATTTCAACACCTGAGGATATAGATAACTTTAAAAAACTTTTAAAAGACGGCTCCGATTTGGGGGTTAATTTTACATATGCCATTCAGCCCTCACCTGACGGACTTGCGCAGGCTTTTATTATAGGCGAGGATTTTATATCAAATGAACCCGTAGCGTTAATTCTTGGCGATAATATCTTCTACGGACAATCTTTTTCAAAAATGCTTGAAGAGGCGTCACAAAAGGTAAGCAGCGAAGGCGGAGCAACAATATTTGCATATAAAGTAAAAGACGCCTCAAGGTATGGAATTGTTGAGTTTGACAAACAAAACAAAGTAAAATGCATTACGGAAAAGCCTGAGAATCCAAAATCAGACTACGCCGTAACGGGTCTGTATTTTTACGACGGCAATGTTGCAGAATATGCAAAAACACTTAAGCCATCCAAAAGGGGCGAACTTGAGATTACCGATTTAAACAATATTTATCTTAAAAACTCATCTCTTGACGTTAAAATTTTCGGCAGAGGCTTCAGCTGGCTTGACACGGGAACACACGCTTCTCTTATGCAGGCAGGGCAATATATTAAAACAATAGAAGACAATCAGGGTATAAAGATAGCTTGTCTTGAAGAAATTGCATACAAAATGGGGTACCTCACAAAAGATGTAATCAGGCAAAATATATCCCGCTATAAAAATAACGACTATTATACCTATATATTAAATCTTTTAAAATAAAAAAAGGCTCAAAGTACTTTATAAACTTACCTATAACCTTCCTTTGAGCCCAGTAGCAAATACGGCATTACTTTATTTGACGCAATATTTATTTTTAAGTTCCCTGATGTATAATTATTTTATGGATAAAATTTTATTTGCCGGGCTTAAAAAAATATACGGAAACGATATTCTCTACAAAAAAGAGGACTTATACCCTTATGCTTACGACACTTCGCCGAATCCCGACGATATAATGCTTCCCGAGTTTGTAGTTTATCCGCTAAATTCAAAACAGGTGTCGCAAACAATTTTACTCTGCGCAAAACATAAGGTATCCGTTATCGCGCGCGGTGCGGGCACTTGCCACTGCGGCGGCTGCCGTGTAAAAAACAGGGCGGTTGTATTACATTTTTCAAAAATGGATAAAATCCTTGAAATAAACAAAGAAGACTTAACCGCACGCGTACAGCCAAACGCCGTAATAAAAAAAATTAACGAAGAGGCGGAAAAATTAAACCTCTTTTTCCCGCCCGACCCCTCAAACCTTGCCGTATCCACAATAGGGGGCGCCGCCGCTTTAAGCTCGGGCGGCCCGAGAACCTTTAAATACGGTTCAGCCAAAGATTACATAATAAATCTTGAAGTTGTACTGTCGGATGGCAGAATAATTAAAACAGGTTCAAATGTCGCAAAAAATGTCACGGGATACAACCTGACATCACTCTTTATCGGCAGCGAGGGAACACTCGGGATAATAACCGAACTCACCTTAAGACTTATACCGAAACCCGAAGCACGTATGGTTACAATGGCATATTTTGACAGTTTGATTGAAGCTGCAGGCGCGGTAAATAACATTATCAATTCAGGATTTACTCCCGCCACTTTGGACTTGCTTGACAAAAACACACTCAATACTATTGAAAAATTCAACCCCTGCGGTCTTTTATGCGACAAAGAGGCGGCACTGTTAATAGAGCTTGACGGCTTCAGGGAAAGCCTTCAAATTGAGAAAAAGAAAATTTTTGAAATACTAAAATCTTCAAATGCCGCACAAATTACGCAGGCTCAAAATGAAGAAGAAAACGAAAAAATCTGGCGCACAAGAAGAAGCGCATTTGCAGCGGTTACAAAACTACGCCCCAATGTAATAACCGAAGATGTAGTTGTACCGCGCTCAAAAATCGTCGCTCTTGTGCGGGGCATAGAAGATATGTGCAAAAAACACAATATCGTTGTCTGCATTATGGGCCATGCGGGAGATGGCAACATACACCCGAATTTTGCACTCGACCTGAACAACAAAGAAGAAAGGGAAAGCTTTAACACTGTAAAAGACAAACTTTTTTCTCTTGCAATAAGCCTCGGCGGCTGCCTGTCAGGCGAGCACGGCATAGGCTCCGAAAAGAAAAAATACCTCAAAGACGCGCTGGACAACGGTGCAATAGAGTATATGGAAAAAATTAAAAAACTATTTGACCCGCAAAATATTATAAACCCGTATAAAATGTTTTAAATCTTGTTTATGTTATTGTTATTCTTATGGAAGCATTGGCAGCAAAATTCAAAATATATAAAGACTATTCAATAGACTTAATTAAATTATCCGCACCTATTCTGGCGGGTAATATGGCAAACATGCTTATTAACGTAGGAGATGTTATTGTCGCAGGCAGACACTCTACCGTAACACTCGGCGCCATAAGCGTTGCTTCGGCTATTTTTATGACATTTATGATAGCGGCAATAGGGCTTATGGCAAGCATTTCGCCCGTTGTTTCAAATCTTCGCGGCGAAAGAAAAACCACAAAAACGCTCTTTCGCGCGACGGTAAAATATTCGCTTATAATAGGGCTTATTTTCTGTTTTCTGATACGCTACATAATAAAACATGTAGATGTTATAGGTCTGACACCCGACCTGTACCCGCTTGTCGTTGAATATCTTGACATAAGCAGCTGGGGCATGTTCGGAGGGCTTATGTTTATGGCTCTTAAAGAATTTCTGCAGGCATATGAAATCGTAGTTTTTCCGAATTTAATCACCGTTTTTCAGATATTCTTAAACCTTTTCTTAAATGTAGCATTTGTCTTTGGCATGTGGGGCTTTCCCGAGCTGGGGGTAAAAGGGCTTGCGATTGCAAGTCTTATAGTAAGAACAGCCGGAGGAATAGTAATATTTTTATACTGTCTGCCGTTTTTAAAAGGCCGCTCTAGACGCGTTAAAACATATATTAAAGAGCTTCTTAAAACAGGGTGGCCCATATCTTTTGCCCTGTTTTTTGAATTTCTCGGTTTCAACACAACTGCGGTTCTTGTCGGAAAATTCTCCTCGACCCTTGCTGCCGCACATAACGTAATTATAACGGTAACAAGCCTTACCTATATGTTCCCTATGTCTGTATCAAATGCCATAGGCATTAAAGTCGGATTTGCAAACGGTGAAAAAAATATATTAAATGTAAAAAGATACTCGCTTGCAGGTGTTTATCTTTCCGTTATTTTTATGGGATTAAATGCGATAGTTTATTTTCTCTGGCCGGAACTTTTGCTTTCACTTTTTACGCAGGATAAAAACGTAATTGCCGCATCGCTTCCTGTTATACATATAGTACTGTGCTATCTGTTCTTTGACGGTATACAATGCGCCTGTGTAGGCTCGCTTAAAGGACTTAAAGATACAAAACCCATTATGATAACCATGGCAATAGCTTATGTTATTGTAGGCATTCCGCTTGGCAGTCTGCTCGCCTTTAAATACAACATAGTCCTTATGGGCTTCTGGACAGGTCTTGCCGTAGCGTTGTTCTGTGCCTGCATTATATCCTCAACAATTCTTATCAGAAAAATAAGAAAACTGCAGAAAATAAACTCTTAGCTATTCTTTATCATAGACTTTTATAATATGCCAGCCAAAATCTGTCTGAACAGGGTCTGATACAACGCCGACAGGCAGCGAAAAAGCTGCTTCTTCAAATTCTTTCACCATTTGTCCGCGTCCGAAATAACCCAAATCTCCGCCAAATTCACCCGAGGGGCAGGAAGAGTATTTTCTTGCAACAGAACCAAAAGACTCTCCGTTCTCGATTCTGTTTATAAGCGCTTTTGCCTTTGACTCGCTTGCAACAAGGATATGTGCGGCATGGACTCTTGTGTATTTTGCGGCATCGGAATCAACAGGAGCCTTGGCATCTGTTATTAGAGCAAAAGCAAAGAGTACTGCAATTAATGCAAAAAGTTTTTTCATAACAACCCCTTATTATATAATCAACTTAACACAGTTTAACAACAAAACTTTAACCTGAAATCCTCCGTCAGCATGGTTGACAGTAAAATCTCTAAAACTAAAATATTATTATATGGGGGACATTGTATTTTAATGCGGTGCAAAATAATAAAAAGCATTCTGATACCGACGCTTGTGCTTATAATATGCACCCAGAGTTCATATGCCTTAAATTTCAATATTTTTAAGAAAAAAAAGCCCCCTGAAAAAACAAACACCGATGTGATAACAACCTCAGAAAATGATAAAAACGGCAAAAAAACTCTATCTGTCGATGAATGCGTCGAATACGCCATAAACAATGATCCAAATATCAGAATTTCCGCCAACAATCTGCAAATCCAGAAAAGCCGTGTCGGGCAGGCAAAGTCTGACTATTTCCCCATGCTCGGCTTTGGTACGGGTTACAACTATCAATACAGCAACTCATCAGGCTTTACATCAAGCAGTATGTGGAGAAATGCAAGCAGAAGCAACTCTAGCGGATATTATCAGCTGAATGCAAGTGTAAATCAGCTTATTTGGAATTTCGGCAAGACAACCGCCGGAATTAATATGCAGAAGTTTAACCGCGAATCCGCAGGCTATGACCTTGATTACAGCATTCTTCAAACCGTGTACAATGTAAGAGTGGCATATTTTGCCGTTCTTGCCTCACTTGCAAATGTGGATATATACGAGCGTTCCGTCAGAATAAACACCCTTAATTACGAGCGCACAAAGTCTATGTTTGAAGAAGGGTTGAAATCAAGAATTGACGTCGTAAATGCGGAAGTATATCTGACCGACGCGAAAACTCAGCTTATTGATGCCCAGTATCAGTATGACAATGCTATGGTCAACTTAAAAAATGCCATGTTTTATATGGAAGATAATGATTTTAGCGTTGAGAACACCGAAAATTTTGATTTCTTAAGAAACAACTACAAAATGCAAACCATTGACATAGGAAGTATCAAGAAAAACGGGGAAGATGACGATTTTGAACACTCTGTCGTACTTTTAACCTCGGGTATACAAAAGCAGGATATACTGCAAAACTACAAATTTGACCCGTATATAATCGATTTAAAAGAAGCAATACAAAACGCTTACGAAAACAGACCCGATTTAAAATCATTAAAGATGATTGTGCGAGCACAGGAGGAATCGCTTAAGCAGACGAAAAGAGCCTGGGCGCCCGAGATTTCGGCAGGCGCAGGGTATAACTTGAGACGTATGGACGGACAGTCAAACACAGGCTTTACCGCAAGCGCCAATCTTGATTTTCCAATGGTAAACATTATGGATATAAAATACAGAATTGATGAGGGTAAATCATATCTTGATATTGCAAAAGACAATGTCGACCTGTCAACAAAGAATATAAATTTTGAAGTTCAAAAATACTATATTGCAATGCGCAGACTTGAAAAAACCATACCGCTTATGGCTGACAAGGTGCGGCAGACTCTTGAAAACTTTGAGCTTGCAGACGGAAGATACGCAGTCGGACTCAATAATTTTATTGAACTTCAAGACGCACAGACAAACTACAATAACGCACAGCTGGCGTTTGTGCAGTCAGTATTTGACTACAACGTAGCACGCGAAGAGTTTAAAAAATCCATGGGGGTAAGATGAAAAAACGCATAATAATAATTGCAGCAGCCGTGTTAATCGTTATTCTTCTGCTTTCGGGAATCAAGCAGGCAGTTTCTAAAAAAAGCACACACTACAAAAGTGTTCCCGTTAAAAAAAGAACAATCGTGGAGTGTGTTGAAGCCTCGGGCACAATAAATCCGGTACAGACGGTGGATATAGGTACACAGGTGTCCGGAACCATAAAAGACATTTACGTTGATTACAACTCCAAAGTTAAAAAAGGACAGCTTCTGGCACAAATTGACCCTGCACTTTTTCAGGCGCAGGTCGATAAAGCTAGGAGTGACCTGTATGCCGCAAAAGCAAACTACGAAAAAACAAAAACCATGCTGAACTACGAAAAGAAAAACTATGAACGCTACGCAAGACTTTATACCAAAAACTATGTTTCCAAAAACGACCTTGACCTGGCCGAGGCAAATTATAAGTCTAATCTTGCGGAACTAAACGCCCAGAGGGCGCAAATAAGCCAGGCAAGTGCAACACTTGAGAATAATCTTACAAATTTAAGATACACAAAAATCATCTCACCCGTAGATGGAGTTGTTGTATCAAGAAGTGTTGACGTAGGCCAGACAGTTGCGGCCAGTTTTCAGACACCTACACTTTTTATGGTGGCACAGGACTTAACCCAGATGCAAATAGAGGTGAATGTGTCCGAAGCAGACATAGGAAGAATAAAAACAGGCCAGGAAGTCAAATACACTCTTGACGGCTATGCAAATGAAGAGTTTCACGGAAAAGTCTCGCAGGTAAGAATCTCCCCCACAACTGTATCTAATGTTGTTACATATACAGTTGTTGTTGATGTTACAAATACCGACAATAAGCTCATACCGGGCATGACGGCAAATGTATCAATAATTACAAACAGAGCAGAGGATGTAATATCGGTGCCGGTTGCCGCTTTCAGATTTACGCCCAAAGAAATAACAGGCGGAAAGAAATTTGAGAAACAGGGCGTATGGATTGTGGGCAAAAACAGACGCCCGCAAAGAATAGAGGTGCAATCCGGAGCGTCTGACGGCGATTATACCGAAATAAAAGAAGGTGAAATAAAAGAAGGCGACAGGGTAATAACCGACTCTTCCACAGGAAAGGCGGCAAATGTAAGAAAACGCCCCATGAGGTTATTCTAGTGAGTTTGATAGACATAAAAAATCTTGTAAAAACATATGAAACAGGCGACAGTTCTTTTAATGCGCTGGATGATGTATCCTTAAGCGTCGAAAGGGGGGAATTTGTCGCTATAATGGGAACATCCGGCTCCGGTAAATCCACCTTTATGAACGCTTTAGGCTGTCTTGACAAGCCGACATCGGGAAGCTATTACCTTGACAGTATAGATGTTTTAAGCCTTAGTGCCGACAAACTCTCTGAAATTAGAAATCTCAAGCTCGGCTTTGTATTTCAGGGCTTTAATCTCATCCCCCGTACAAGCGCACTTGAAAATGTTGAAATGCCTATGATATACAAAGGTATACCCGCATCCGAGCGAATTGAAAAAGCACGGCACGCCTTAAAAATTGTAGGTCTTGAACACAGAGAACATCACCTGCCTAATCAAATGTCAGGCGGACAGCAGCAAAGAGTGGCAATTGCACGTGCCATTGTAAACGACGCACCTATAATACTTGCCGATGAGCCTACCGGAAACCTTGACACCAAAACAAGCGTTGAAGTTATGGAATTTTTTGTCAGCCTGAATGAAAAAGCAGGGAAAACAATCATCCTCGTTACACACGAACCCGACATTGCACAATATTCAAAAAGGATTGTGCGTTTTAAAGACGGCAAGATTGTAAGCGATAGACCCAGAGAGGAAGCATTTGTCGTATGATAGATTTTTCCTCAACATTTAAAATATCAATGCGCTCGCTCAAGGTAAATAAAATGCGCTCCGTGCTTACAAGCCTCGGCATAATTATAGGTGTCGCGGCAGTAATTATAATGCTCTCAATCGGAGAAGGAGCAAAGCAGCGTATAACAAAAGATATAGAATCCATGGGTTCAAATATCCTTATGGTAATGTCCGGCTCAACTACATCCGGAGGAGTCAGAATGGGGTCAGGCTCCCAGCCTACACTTACCCTTAAAGACGCGGAGGCGATTGTAAAAAATTGTCCCTCCGTTAAAATTGCAGCGCCAACCGTGAATGGAGTGCAGCAAATAATATATTCCAACCAGAACTGGTCAACCTCGGTTTACGGCATAACGCCCGAATATATGCAAGTACAGCTCTGGGAAGTTGAAAGCGGCAGAGGACTTACGCGGGATGATATCAAAAACAATACAAAATCCGCCCTTATAGGCGCAACCGTAGCGCAAAACCTATTTGGTGACGTAAATCCCGTAAATAAAGTTATAAGAATAGGCGGCATGCCCTTTAAAGTTGTCGGACTCCTTAGGGAAAAAGGGCAAAACGGCATGGGGCAAGATAAGGATGATACCGTTCTTGTGCCGGTTACAACCGCGCAGAAAAAATTATTTGGCACATCTTTTCCCGGAACGGTTAAATTTATAAATATACAGGCAAAAGATGCCGATTCGCTCACATCTGCAGAAGAAGAAATAAAGGAACTGCTTCGCGAACGCCACAGAATAGGCAAAGGCGAAGATGACGACTTTACCATAAGAAACTTTACCCAAATGCTTGAAACCGTAAAACAAGCCTCAAACACAATGGCAATACTTCTGGGTGCAATCGCCTCCGTATCACTGTTAGTCGGCGGCATAGGCATTATGAATATTATGCTTGTATCTGTAACCGAGCGAACAAAAGAAATAGGTATCAGAATGGCAATTGGTGCAAAAGCCTTGGATATACAGGTGCAGTTTCTTGTAGAAGCGCTCGTACTCTCGCTTATAGGCGGAATAATAGGAATTTTAAGCGGCGTAATAATTGCAAAACTCATTGGAACTTTTACCGATATGAAAGTTGCAATTACACTTATGCCCATACTTCTTTCATTTGGCTTTTCCGGCATTGTAGGGATGGCATTTGGCTATTATCCGGCATACAAAGCGTCCATGCTTAACCCCATAGACGCACTGAGATACGAATAACAATTGTGAAGTTTTGTAAATTTTAACTCTCCAAAATAGCACATATAATAAGTATATACTTTTTATATAAATATATAGTAGCATCGGAGAGAGCAATGTCTTTAAACTCATTTTTAACAAAACTCGGCGGAATGATTAAAGCCCAATTTCAAGAAAAGCAAATAGACGCCACCTCACAGGTGTCAAATCCTTTCAAGGGCACAATAGATGCAAGTATCTTTGCAGGTGCTGACATTGACACGTTTAAAGACACTATAGCAAAAGGCATGAACTTAAGCAGCGACGACAGCATATTTTACCAGAATGTAAATGAGGCAGGCGTCGAAGATATGTTTGACTATTTCGACAAAAACTCCGACGGCATAATTGACGAAGAAGAGCTTAACGAAGTATCCTCTGTTGACGGCGAAGAAGGCACTATATCAGGGTATGATTTAAACTATGCACTAAATTCCATGGCATATGAAAGCATTATGGACTCATTTGACGGACAGGTAAAGGCAGGCAAAATAGATGCACAACAGGCAAATAATGAAGCTATGCAAAACTACACGTCAAACATAGGCGGAAGCAACTATCAAAACTACGGCTCACAAACACAAAACGGTTCAACCATATCAAGTGAAAAGCAATACTCCGATAAGGAAAAATTAGAAACAATAGAAAACAAGGAAATACCCGAGCTTGAAAAGCAAAAAGAAGAAATTATAAACAAAGCAAATGAAGACATTGAGAAGAAAAACTCGGAGCTTGATAACCTTATAAAAGAAAACGAAGAAAAACTCGGTGAGCTTGGCGAAAAATACAGCGACAAACAAAAAGAAATCCAGGAAAATGACAAAAATATAAACGAGTATGATTCGCAAATTTCGAAGAAGCAATCCGAAATCGGCAAAAACGAAAGCACACTGTCTAATCTTGAAGCGGAACTGGGTGCAATAAAAACAGATACGGATGATGATGAAATAAACAAAAGCAACACCGAAAGAAAAAGTGAACTTGAAAAGCAGATAAAAGAATTAAAGGATAAAAACGAAAAACTTCAAGAAGAAATTAGTAAACTTGAAGACAAAAAAGAACAGGAAAACAAACTAAAAACACAAAACAGAAGCGAACTTGAAGAAATTCAAGCACAAATTGCCGAAAAAAATCCCGAAATAGCTCAAAAAATGAGTGAAATTCAAGAAGAGATTCAAAACATAGAAGAGTCAAAAAATAGAGATGTAGCGGAGATTGACGAAAAAATTCAAGCCAAGAGAACTGAAGCAAATGAACTTCAAAAAGAAATCGGACAAAAAACCGGTGAAGCGGAATCCATGACAGGTTCAAAAATGGTTCAGGACGCACTAAGACTCGCAGAAGAAGAGCTTGCAAAAGGAGTTTATGAATTTACCGGCAACAATGACAACCCTGAAATCGACAAATACAGAAACGGCGCCGCAAACGGACAACCCTGGTGCGCAAGTTTTGTATCCTGGATATACGGCGCAGGACAAAACTCGGATAACGCAGCAACGTTCGGCTATGACGCAAGTGTAGCAGGAATCAGAAACAAAGCTGAAAGCGCAGGCTACTATGCACAAAAAGGAAGCTACACGCCGCAGGCGGGCGACCTTATGATTCAACAAAATAACGCATCCCATGTCGGAATGGTAACAAGTGTTGATCCTGACGGCACAATACACACAATTGAAGGCAACTCATCAGACAAAGTTCAAAGATGCACATATGCTCCTGGCTCAAGCGGATACAATAAGATTTCAGGCTGGGTCAAAATGAACGAATGGCTTAGCAACTAAATATTCCAATAACCCCCTCTTAAAAAGCGGGGGTTATTTTTTAAAAAAAGCTTGACCGCAACAAAAATTAATTTTATAATAATGTTAGTTGAACCTAACATTTGGAGAACTACCTTGAATGCTTACATTCTAAAAACAGCCTTATATGTCATCCCTAAAATAAAGGCTATAAGGCTTTCTTTTAGAACATAGCGGCGTAAATAACGGATTTAACTTTCATTAACAACCCATCTTGGCGCCTGCATTATGTATTACAAATCAATATTTGTTTCTTTAATGGGGGCGCCTATTACTCTTTCAAGCTCAGCAGCATTTACATTGTAATCAAGCAAATTGGAATAATAACTCAGCTGGGCATTAAGATATGTATTTTCCGCATCTTTAAATTCTATTGCATTTCCAAGACCTACCTGATATCTTCTAAAAGCCTGATACTGCTGTTCTTTTGCCTGCTGCAAGGCAAGTTTTGCCACGCCAAGGCTATCATGGGAATTTAAAAGACTTATATAGGCGCTTTTTACTTCAAGATAAACATTTTGCTTTGCCTGTTCGTAGTCGGCAGCGTATTTTTTGTATGTTGCATTTGCTTCATCCAGCTGTTTTTTAAGAGACATTAAATTCAAGGAAGTATAGTTAAACTGAACACCGAACTGATAGCCGTAGTCGCTGTCAATTTGCCTTCCGCCGTGGTCATACGACCCAAAAGCGCTTAAATCCGGTGCAAACGCTCTTTTTGCACTTCTTATATTCAGCTCGGCCGCATCCATTTTCTTTTTCGCAGAAAGCAGGGAGGGTCTTGATTCTTCGGCAGTTTTTATCAAATCCGGAAAGTTAACATCATACATCTTGGTATTTAATTTATCCTTCAATATCACATTTTCCAGCTGCGGAATACCGACTGCATTTGCAAGTTCAACTGCTGCAAGTTCAAGGGTATTTTTTGCCTTAATGAGATTTACTTTTGCATTTCCGAGGTTATACTGAGCAGTTGTAACATCAATTTTTGCTTTTTTACCTATTTTATAATAAGCATCAGCCTGCTTTAACTGCAATTCGTAGTCTTTTACGGTATCTTCATAAACAATTTTTTGAGCCTGTGCGAAAACCATATTATAGTAGGCAACTTTAACATTATAGATAACACTTTCTATGCTTGTTTCCGCGTCAAATCTTGAAGACTCATAATTCCTGCGCGCCATGTCGGCATTTGCTTTTGTTTTGCCGAAATCAAACAACAACATATTAGCGGTAATTGTAGGCACATAAAACATATTGTACCTCTGCTGCATCATCCTCATATAAGCATTGTTGCCCATTGTGTTCAGCATGTCATTTCGGGAATAACTGGCGCCTGCGCTTATTGTCGGAAAATAATTAGCCCAGGCCTGTCCGATACGCGATTCGTAAATCTGCGCGTTACTTATTGCGGAAACTATCGCGGGGTGATTTGAAAGCGCAAGTTTAATGCAGTCGACAAGTGTTACCTCGCCGTTCATATCATTATATTCAATCTTTGAGGTTATCTCGGGGAACTTGGTTTCATACATTCCCTGAGCCTCTTTAGAAGAGTCTTTTTTTGTTTGTTCACTTTTAGCCCTTTTCTTTTCCTCTTTTCTTATATCTTTTTTAGACATCTTTTTAAAGCGGTTTTTTTTCTTCTCGGGCTCTATAATATAAACTTCTTCCTCTTTTTGCACTTTTTTATTGCGGGATTTAAAGTTAAACCATTTCTTTTTTTCACCCTCTATAACATCGGACTCCTGCGCAATATAGTCCTCATTGTCATAAATGAAAAACTCGGCAGCCTCAATGTCACTGTCAATTAAATCGCTCTCACTTGCGTAATTTTCACCGGCATGACTTACTGTATCCTTTGATTTAAACAAACTAAAAGCGCACGCACTGTTTGCAAATAAAAAACATATTAGAATTGAGCATATAATATTTTTCATCAGAACTCTACATCTCCAAGTCTTTCCGGGTAATCTCTCTTTTAGGGAATTTATCGACAAATTCCTGAACAATGACATAAAACGCCGGCGTCATAACAGCACCGAGTGTTGCTGCTGCAATCATACCGCCAAACACGGTAGAGCCAACCGAAATTCTTGAATTAGCACCTGCACCCTGTGCAAAAATCATCGGAAGCACACCGATAATAAATGCAAGCTCCGTCATCATAATCGCCCTGAATCTGAGTTTTGCAGCTTTTATGGCAGCCTCTTTAACACCCAGACCGTGTTTTTCGTGCTCTTCTTTTGCAAACTCTACGATAAGAATAGACTGTTTTGCAGCAAGACCTATGAGCGTAATCATACCGACCTGTGAATAAATATCAAAAGACTGGTTAATCATCATCTGAAATATCAAAGCACCCAGCGCAGCAATGGGTGAAATCAAAAGTACGGCGACCGGTATTGTATAACTTTCGTAGAGAGCAACAAGAAACAAGTAAACAAACACAAGCGCCATGCCTACAACCATTGCTGTTTGACCCGATGCCTCTCTTTCCTGAGCCGAAGTACCCGACCAGTCAAAAGTCATATCGGAAGGAAGGGTATTTTTAGCAACTTCCTCCATTGCATTCATGGCATCGCCCGAGCTTTTACCCGGAGCCTGCTGACCTTGAATTTGCACCGACTCATACTGGTTGTATCTTGAAATTGAAGCCGTGCCTACGGCCTGTCTTAATTTTACAATAGATAAAATAGGCACCATAACGCCGTTTTTGTTCTTTACATAAATTCCCGACAAATCAGAAGCTTTGTCCCTGAATTTGCTTTCCGCCTGCATTTGAACTTTAAATACACGGCCGTATTTGTTAAAGTCATTAACATATCTGGTGCCCAGAGTAGAAGAAAGCGTCGTATATAACTCCTGCAAATCAACATTTTGCGCCATTGCTTTTTCATAATCAATATCTACTATATACTGAGGTACATTAGCCTGAAAGGACGTATAGACGCTCGAAAGAGAAGGGTCTTGATTTGCTGCGGCTACAAGCTTGCCTGCCCAGCTTTCAAGCTCCTGCGCCGTATATTCACCCTGAGAGAGCATTTGAAACTCAAATCCGCCCATCATACTCATCCCCATAATAGCCGGAGGAGAAAATGCCACGATTGAAGCCTCTTTTGTATTGGCCGCAACAGCACGAATCTGATTCAATATTGCAACATGCGACAGGTCAGTCGGACGGCCCTGAAATTTTCTTATAACCCAATCAACAGGGCTTACGCGTCTTTCTTTGTATTCTTTAAGCTGAATGATAACCGTGGATTGGTTTGTGGCACCGTCACCGCCGAAAACAGTAAGTTTATCAGCGTTTATACCCTCAATATTTTTAATCTGCTCGGTGAATTTTCTTGAAACTTCCTCGGTACGTTGAAGCGAGGCACCGTCAGGCAGGGTAATACTGGCCAGAAGCATACCCTGATCCTCATCCGGAATAAAGCCTGTAGATATAACCCTGAAGCTAAAGAGTGTAAGTGCAACTATTGAAAGATAGAATATTATTACAAGTTTTTTGTTATATACAAATTTTTTCACATATTCCATATAAAAGTCTTCTACTTTTGAGAAAACTTTATTGAATTTTTCTACAAGCAGTTTTGTCTTACCCGCAAGAGTTTCCTTAATCTGTCTGAATTGAGGATGTTTAGTGATACCAAAACCCTTGCCGCTTTTATTTTCATCATCACTATGTCTGCCCAGGAAATGAGAACACATGGCGGGCGAAAGAGAAAGTGCGCAAATGGCGGAAATTGCAATCGAAACAGCAATGCAAACGGCAAACTGTTTATACATAACACCTGTCATACCGCCCATAAAAATAATAGGCACAAAAACTGCCATCAGAACCATTGCCATTGCAACAAGGGAGGAGCCGACCTCCTGCATGGTAAGCTGCGTTGCAATTATTGCAGATTTGCCCTCTTCAATGTGGCGGTTAACGTTTTCAATTACAACAATAGCGTCATCCACAACCACACCTACAGCAAGCACAAGTGCAAAAAGTGAAAGCAGGTTTATAGACATACCAAACGCCTTCAGAGCAAAAAAAGTGCCTATAAGCGAAACGGGGATAGTAACACATGGAACAAGAGTTGCCATAGCGTCCCCGAGGAAAAGGAATATTATAATAACAACAATAACCGCAGTAAGCAGAATTGTAAATTCTACCTCTTTCATGGACTCATGGATAAAATCAGCGTCATCTTTTACATATAAAATCTTTATCCCGTTTGTAAGCCTGGAGTTTAATTCATCGACTTTTGCCTTAACAGCTTTTGAAAGATTTATAATGTTGGCGTCAGGAAGCTGTGAAATAACAACAACGGCAGACGGTTTTCCGTTTACAAGGCCAAGGTTTGAATAAGACTCTGCGCCCAGCTCCACACGTGCTATATCTTTAATCTTTACGTTTGAACCGTCAGAATTAGAACGTATGATTATGTTTTCAAATTCTTTAACATCATCGAGCCTGCCCTCGGTTTTAAGTGTAATTTGAAGTGCGCGTTTGGAATCTGTCGGCAGCTGCCCCAGAGCGCCTGCCGTTACCTGGGTGTTTTGCGATGTAATAGCACTCTGAACTTCACTTGTAGATATATTTAAGCCCGCCATTTTTTGAGGGTCGAGCCATATTCTCATGGAATAATTTCCGCCCCCGAAAACACTGACATCGGCAACGCCTTCTACACGTTTTAATTCATCTTTAATATAAATAGAACCGTAGTTTGTTAAATCAAGCTGTGACCACTCACCCGATTCGGGATACAGAGTTAATATAACGGCACCGGAGCCGGAAGAGCGGCTTATCGCTGTAACACCCGTTCTTTGAACATCCTCGGGCAGCTGGGATTGCACCTGCTGAATTCTGTTCTGGACATTCATAAGATTTATGTTCTTGTCGGAACCTACTTTAAAATACAGTGTCAGAGAGTAACTGCCGTCATTTGAAGTTGAGGTCATATACGTCAAATCTTCAACGCCGTTTAATTTGTTTTCAAGCACCGTAGCAACAGAGGACTCTATTACCTCGGCACTTGCCCCCTGATAAGAAGCGCTTACCCTGACCTGCGGCGGAGTAACATCGGGGTAGCTCTCCTGTTTAAGACTCAGCATGGAAATTACGCCGAGAATAACTATACACACGGAAATTACGAGTGCAAATCTGGGCTTTTGTATAAAAAAGAACAGTTTTTCTTTATCGAATATCTGCTTCATCAGTCTTTTCCGTTTGTTTTTCTTCTGTGTTAACTTTTTGTATAACTTTCAATTTCTGGCCTTCCGCGGCTATATTTTGGGTGCCCGAAACCACGACAACATCATTAAGATTCAGACCGCTGTCGACAACCCAGTTGTTATTTATATCGTCCGAAACTTTGATATTGGTTTTAACGGCTTTATTGTCTTTAACAGTCCAGACATAATAGCCGCTCATGGCATCCCCCTTGGTGCATGCCTGCGGAATTGTCACAAATTGAACTTTTTTGGGCGCAACAAGCTCTACTTTTAAATAGTCGCCCGGCATAAGCCAGCTTTTTTCATTATCAAAAGTGGCTCGCATGGTAACAGAACCGGAGTCCTTATCCACTTTATTGTCCACAAAGTTAATTTTACCCGTTTTGTTATACCAGCCACCGTCGGCAAACTGCACCCGAACGATTACATCTTTAAATCTGTCGCTTGCCCGCAATAATTTTGCGAAATCATCACTTTTAAGACTAAAAGTTACAAACACGGGGCTGATACTTGCAATATTAACCAGAGAACCCGATGTGGGGGTAACATAGTTGCCCTCTGTTATGTTGACTTTGCCTATTCTGCCGTCTATAGGGGATTTGATTGTAGTGTAACTCAGATTCACTCTTGCAAGCTCAAGCTGCTGACGGGCAGCGTCATAGAGTGCCTTGTTTTGGTTTCTGACCGCAAGGCTTTGGTCAACATCAGATCTGCTTATCAAATCTTCTTTTATAAGAGCATTTGCACGGTTCAACTCCTGCTGTGCGTTTTTTAAAAGCGCACTGTACTGATTAACGGTAGCTCTTGCGTTATTGACTTCAATTTGAAATTCCCTGGGGTCTATTTGAAAAAGAAGCTGCCCGCGTTTAACAAAATCGCCTTCTTTAAAGTATTTTTTCAAAAGAAAACCTGAGACCCTGGCTATAACATCAACCGAATACTGAGCCTCAACTCTGCCTGTTGATTCAGCCGAAACATTTACCTCTTCTATATGCGGATTATCAACCTCGACCTCTTTGGGCATCATCATGGCGCGCTTTTGAATCATGCCGCCTATAAAACCCGCCGTTTTATTGTATATGATAGGAACAATAATCACAAGCAGAACTACCGCCGCCCACTGTTTCCTTGTCATATTAATTTTCATCACTCATTCTCCTCGCAACAAAGTGTTGCATACGCAACAAAAAATCCTGACAATATTGTAAAATATTTTACATTGCGGTGTCAATCATAATAATAAACATCTACATCATCTACATCATTTTTGCGGCCTGAAAATATCCTCCGTATCTTCACCCAAAAATTTAAGAAAGGCAAGTTTTGACGAAGCATTTGTTCCGCGGCGCATAATTTCGTACGATTGATTAATTTTCTTCTCAAGATAAGGACAGAAATTTTCCTGATTATGCAGTGCGGAAATTTGAGTTATAATACTCATTTTTTCCACCGCTTCATCATAGGAAATCATTCTCGGCACATCAATTCCGTCGCATTTGTATGTTTTAAAACCATTAGGATAAAATAAATCTTCTATATTCAGCGCCACGGCGTCAAGGAAATCTTTATTATTTGAAATACCCTCAGGCAGTTTTCCTTTTCTGATTTCATTTCTGACAGACATAAGCGCACCCCCGAGAGCACTCGTTAAAACATCGGCAACCTCAGGATTGTCTTTTAGATAACCGTCGCTTATAACCGTAAAAGCAGCAAAAGTATCAGCATCCGCAGCACCCGATTTTACACTGTCAAATACTTCGGAAAAGTCGGCAGCTTTAGCGTTTTTAGTAATCCATTTTTTTACATCGTCAACATAGCCCGCAGGAACAAGATTAAGCGGCGTTTTTATGCCGGCAGACTCTTTTTGAGCCTCCGGTTTTGCACTTTTGACGTTTTCCCAGCCTTTTACAACAGCTTTTGAAAAATGTCCCTTTGCCCAGGGGTTTCTCTTCCAGAATTCCTTTAACGCCTCTTGCTGCGGTTTTGTCATTTTTGAAGAATCGGAACTAAAAACATTTTCATCAAGCGCCACTCTTTGCTTTTTAAAAAATTTAACCATATATTTTTTTACGCTTCTGCCTTCCTGTGTTTTGTTCCAGGCAAAATCCATGACTTTTTGCATGATTATTTTTTGTTCGGGGTTATTTTCAAAATACTCCTTCTGCCTTTGCGACATAAGGGATAATTTCTCCGGATGTTCGGCATAGTGCTTTATCAGCCCTTGTGATATATGTTTTTTATGCGCATCGCTTAAAGGGCCGCGCGGAATGTAAACGGGCTCTCCTTCGTTTTTTTGAACACGCCTGTCCATGCTCTCCATTCTTTTTTGAGCCATTTGCTGCGTCAGGCGTTCATTGTAATCCTTATCCGAAAACTTGAGTATATGGGCATAGTTTCTATCCATTGTAGGTATATTAAACTTGGACAACGTGTGGTACAGGTTTGTACCGCTGTATTCCCTGAGATCATTAAGCGAAAAGCCCTCAGCCCAGTATAATTTCAAAAGCTGAAAGGCAAGGTCTTCGTCTTTATTAAAGTTTTCAATTTCGCCGTTTTTAACTTTTGCAACAAAAGAATCGGGCGTGTAATCAACTTCTCTGTCGGGAATTACCGCCGAAAACTCATCGAAAATACTTTTTACGTCATCAAGGTCATAGCAGTCCTTAAGAAGTGAATATTTATCTTTATGAATATCAATAAGTGTTTTACCTGCAGGATTGCCGTCTTTTAGCACTTCAAGCGCGGCTTCTCTTATATCCGGCGGGAAATTTTCTCCTTCGGCGTCCGCCAATCTGTCAAGATTTTTTATACTCTCTTTTAAATTCAAACTGCTGCCGCCCATAAAGCTCAGATAATGAGCGTATGTCGGCATAATATGCGGCGCAGGCCGCGCCTGCAGGGCTTCTTCAGTATCTGTTTGCGTGTTTTGTTTTTTAAAATTATAATTTGTGTTAATTTGAATCGGATTAATATGCATAAAAATTCCTCTGTCGCTGCTTTTGGTAATTTGTGACAAAAAATACAAAACCCCTGAAGAAAAAAATTTGCCGCAGATTAACCGAGGATTTTTACCATACACTTATAAGCAACATCTGCGGCATAATCCATATCCTCTTTTTCGATTATAAGCGGAGGATTAAAGTAAATTACATCGCCGAGAGGCCGTAATATTACACCTTTTTTAAGCGCCTCTTTATATATCTGATATCCGGTTCTTTTGTTTGAATCCAGCGGCTCTTTGGTATCTTTGTTTTTAACAAGCTCTATAGCGTTAATAAGACCGATTGACCTTATATCGCCCGCATTCTTGTGTGAAGAGAATTTTTCCTTTAACAGTGCATTGAAGTAAAGAGCCTTTTGTGCGGCATGTTCAAGAATTTTTTCTTCTTTTAGAATTTTCAAAACCTCGCATGCTGCAGCACAGGCAAGAGGGTTGCCGCTGTACGTATGCGAATGCATAAATGCTTTTCCTTCAAGATAGGGCGCATAGAAAGCATCGTAAATTTCATTTGTCGCAACCGCCAGAGCCATGGGCATATAGCCGCCGGTAAGGCCTTTTGAAAGACACATAATATCGGGTGAAATTCCCGCATGGTCGCAGGCAAACATTTTTCCCGTTCTGCCGTAACCCGTTGCTATCTCGTCGGCTATCATGTGCACATTGTAACTGTCACAGAGTTTGCGCAGTTTCTTAAGATAAACCGGAGGATAAATTTTCATGCCTGCAGCCGCCTGAACAAGCGGTTCAATAACAATCGCGCAGGTTTCTCTGCCGTGTTTTTCAAATTCCTGCCGTGCATATTTGATACACTGCGCATCGCAGTTTTTACAGTTTTGACCAAACGGGCACCTGTAACAGTCAGGGGCTTGAATCCTTATTATATCAAGCAAAACAGGTTTATATATTTGAGAATACAAATCAACCCCGCCTATTGAAAGAGCACCTATGGTTTCACCGTGATATGCATCCGATAATGCCATAAAACGCGTCTTTTGAGGGTTGCCTGTTTGATAGTGGTACTGAAAACTCATCTTCATCGCAGCTTCAATCGCCGATGAGCCGTTGTCCGTAAAACAAAATTTTTCCAAGCCATGCGGCAAAACTTTGACCAGCTCTTCACATAACTCTATTGCTTTAATATGAGAGAAATTTGCAAATATAACATGCTCTAAAGTATCGAGCTGTTGTTTAACCGCCGCACTTATTCTCTTATTGCAGTGCCCCAGAAGATTACACCACCACGAACTCACAACGTCAAGGTATTTTTTGCCGTCGTAAGAATACAAATTTACACCCTCGCCGCTTTTTATAATTATAGGCTTTAGTTCCTCATAATCCATCATCTGGGAACAGGGGTGCCATATGTGTTTTAAATCTTTTTGCACAAGCTCGTCGGTCGGTATAGTCATATTCTCTCCTGTCTGTTGATTTAATTATACACCTTAAAAAAATGCTCATGTACGGTAAGGAAGCAAGCAACCGAAAACAAGA
>DVFS01000057.1 GCA_018713115.1 Candidatus Galligastranaerophilus faecipullorum | reverse complement strand
AAAACGAACCAAAAGAAAGAAAAACGCGGCTCTGGGGTTTTGCGTCTGGTCGCGTGCATAGGGCTTTTTAGATATAATGAACATAAAACTTCTTGAAAAACTTTCGGAATTAAATTCCCTGCTTGCGGATATTAAAGGACTGAGCGAGTTTATTAAAAATGATACATTTGAAAACGCCTCTGCCGTAAGTATTGAGAGTAAATGTACAATATGCGCCATTCTCTGCGACAGGGCGGATAAAGCGCTTCGGGCATTTGAAGAGATGGAACTTCTTATCTAAAAGAATCTTGAAAATACGCTGAAGTATATATAAAACGCCGATATTACAAGCAATACACCCATTATCTTTAAGAATACTTCGGATACCCCCGAGAATACACGGACTTTTTTCACAAAAGAAGTGAAAACACCCGCAAGGATTATAATCAACCCCTGCCCCAGAGAAAACATAAAAAGCATAAGCGCCGCATACACGAGGTTTGCACTGAGAGATGCAAAACTCATAATGCCGACAAGAATGGGTGTCGAGCAGGGTGTTGCGGCAAGCGCAAAAAGCGCGCCTAATATAAAAGGATAAATAAACAGACTGTGCGCGTCGCCTTTTGGCATTTGTTTAACAATAACGGGCAGATTAAACTGAATAACCCCGAGTAAATTTAAACCGAAAAGCAAAATAACCGACGCGACAAACAGCACCCAGTACGCGCCGCCTATCGATACAAAAGCTCTGCCGCCAAGCGCGCATATTATCCCGATTACGGTCAGAACCGCGGAAAGCCCCAATACAAAGGACAAAAGCTGAAGAAAGGTTTTAAAACCGGACTCCTCGCTGTATCCGCCTACATAGCCCACAACTATGGGCAAAACCGAGAGCGAACAGGGTGAAAGGGAAGCAAGAACGCCTCCCAGAAATGAAATTACAAGAAAAAGGTATGAAAACTCCTGCGTCTTTAAATACGCCGTCAAATTAGAAACCAAAGACTCCATTTAAATCACCTATTTAATATTTACGATATTGCTTTCAATCTGGTCGTCTTCAATAAACCCTTCGACTTTTTTGAAGTTTTTACCGTCTTTTGTTTCAAAAATAAGTGTCGGGACAAGAGTGATTTTGTATTTTTTGATTAAAGCCTTATTTTTATCGGTCTGCTCGGAAACATTAACTTCTTCAAAAGTTACCGCGTCTTTGTAATCTTCAATAACGCCCGCCATCTCGCCCGAGATTTTTTTGCAATCTGAGCACATGGGAGAGTAAAACTTGATTACTCTTGCTTTTCCCGTATTATTTAATGCCGCCTGCTGCTCTTTTGCGCGCGCGTCAAGCGAATTTGACTCTAAATAGGCATAAAGACCCAGAGGAATCGCAAATACAAGTAAAACTATAATCCAATTTTTCATAATTAACCTCTCTAAAATTACCCCTAAATTATAAACACATACATTGAAAAATTCAATTTAGCCATGCAGGCTAATTACACGGGGGTAATCCCGCGAAACTGCAAGGCGCGCGCAATATGCGATGAGGTTATATTTTCGCTTTCATCAAGGTCGGCTATGGTGCGTGAAATTTTTAAAATCCGCTCATAAGCACGAGCCGAGAGGTCAAATTTTGAAATTGCAAACCGCAGCATATTCTCTGACGCTTCATCCGTTTTGCAGTATTTTTTGACAAGTTTTGCATTGAGTTCGGAATTTGTAAGGATTCCTTCTTTTTTATAGCGTTCAAGCTGGATGCTTCTTGCCCTGACAACCCTTTGCCTTACCGTTTTTGAATCTTCCGCGTCCTCTTTAATGTTTAAAAGTTCATCCTCACTGAGCCTTGCAACTTCTATTTGTAAATCAATCCTGTCTAAAAGAGGGCCTGACAGGCGCGAGCGGTAGCGTTTTATCTGATAGTCGCTGCAGGTGCAGTGTTTTTTAGGGTCGCCAAGAAAGCCGCAGGGGCAGGGGTTCATCGCAGCAAGAAGAATAAAGTTTGCGGGAAATTTTAAACTGCCCGCCGCGCGCGAAATCGTCACAACACCGTCCTCAAGAGGCTGGCGCAATACTTCAAGCACCTGACGGGGAAACTCTACCATCTCATCTAAAAACAAAACACCCCTGTGCGCAAGGGTAATCTCTCCGGGGCGCACTTTTGCGCCGCCCCCTATAATCCCTGCCGCAGAAGCGCTGTGATGGGGCGAGCGGAAAGGTCTTTTTGAAATAAGGGGTTTATCATAGTCTAAAAGTCCGCAGGCAGAGTAGATTTTTGTAAGTTCTATGGCTTCGCTTTTCTCAAGCGGCGGCAAAATAGATACAAAAGCCTTTGAAAGCATTGTCTTGCCTGACCCCGGTACTCCGCACATAAGGACATTATGCGCGCCCGCGGCAGCTACTTCAAGTGCGTATTTAGCGTTTTTTTGCCCTTTTACATGCTTAAAGTCGACTTCAAAATTGTCTTCAAGCAAAAGAAAATCATCCACTTTCTGCACAAGTTTGTGCAGTTCTCCTTCATTGTTTAAATAATGCACAAGTTCGCACAAATTCTTTGCGCCCAGTGACTCTACACCCTCTACAAAGCTCGCTTCTTTAAGGTTTTTATAGGGCAGGATAACTTTTTTTATCCCGAGTTCCCCGAGCGCACAGACAATAGGCAAAATGCCGCTAATCGGGCGGATAGAACCGTCAAGTGAAAGCTCGCCCAGAAATGCCGTGTCAGAGGGTATGTCTTTGACAATATCCTGCTTTGCAAGAATCCCCACAGCCATTGCAAGGTCATAGCTTGTGCCTTCTTTTTTTAAATCCGCGGGAGCAAGGTTTATAACCACTTTTGTCTGCGGAAAATCAAAAGAAGAGTTTTTAATGGCAAGCCTTAACCGCTCTTTTGCCTCGCTTATTGCGGTATCGCCCAGCCCGATGATTGAAACCTGCGGGAGCGAGTTTAAAACATCGACTTCCACATCTATTTTATAAGCTTCAAGACCTATAAGTGTTGCCGTTGTGATTTTTGCTACCATTTTAAAATTATAACACAGCCGGATAAATGTTAATTTATTGTTACAAAATCTATATAAAAGTCAATTTTTCAACTTGAGGAACTTAAAAAAAACAAGAAAGGATGGAATATGATAGGAGCAATTAATTTTTTAGGAAATATTCAGACAAACTACGGAGAAAAAAGAGCTTCAAACCCCGCACTTAAACCTATGGAGTGCGATTGCTTCGTAAAAAGTACGGAAGGGGAAAAAGCAAAAACGCTGAGAGAGGCAAAGGAAAAAATCATAAATAAAATTATTGAAGAAAATACCGAATACGGCTATACAATAAGCCCTGAAGGCGAAATACTTGAAGAATACGGCGGGGATGAGCATTCTTGCACGCTTGACTCAAGAAAAATTGTTCCGCATGCCATACTTATGCACGGACATCCCTCTCCGCTGCCTCTTTCAAGCGGAGATATCGCCATTCTGCTTGCCACACCGGCAGACAGCCAGGAAGCAATAACAAGAGACGGAAAATTCTCAAAACTCACAAAGAAATACCCGCTTAACAATGAAAAAAGCTACAGAGATTTATATTTTGAACTTGAAAAAATGTTATGCCTTATGGCGCTTGATAAAATGGGCATAGATTACAAATTAAACAAAGACGATATAGCGCAAATGGGCAGAGATTATATTGAATATCAGACAGGACAAAACTGTGAAAATGAAGACAGTTCCGAAGTATTAAAACGGCTTGAAAATCTTGGTGTAGACACATCAAAAAGCAATGAAGAAATTGCAGCCAAACTCAAAGAGCTGATGTTTTTGCAGCTTTTAACAAATCCTCAAAAATACGACAAAGAACACAAGACAATCATCGAAAATATGCAATCAATACATGATTTTCTTGACAGTGAAGAAGGCACACGCACAAGACACGAATTTGTACAAAACATTGCCCGTGCCTATGACCTTAACTATGAAACAAATTTAGACTAAGGGCATAAAACCCTATGTGTCAATATTTGTTGCATAGACGGCGTTTTGTTCAATGAAGTCGCGTCTGGGACCTACGTTGTCGCCCATAAGAACATCAAAGAGTTCATCACAGAGCATGGCATCTTCTATATTAACTTTTAAAAGCGTTCTGTTTGCGGGATCCATGGTAGTTTCCCAGAGCTGCTGGGGCATCATTTCGCCCAGACCTTTAAAGCGCTGTATCTGCAAGCCTTTTTGTCCTCTGTCTTCCACAAGTTTTTGAAGCTGGGCAAAAGAAGTGATTTCAACTTCTCCCTCGGGTGTTTCAAGGCGAAGCAGCTTTTCTTCTTCAATCAGGAACTGTCTGATTTTGGGATATGCGTTTTTAATGCGCGCAAACTCGTTGCTTTTAATCATATTTGCTGTAATTGTAACAGGTTCAAGGTCGGCTCCCAGGTCTACCTTGAAGTAGAATCTGTTATTTTCGGGGTTTGCGCCGAGCGTAACTTTATAGTCCTTGGCTTCGGTAATTCCGTAGTTCAGCGCGTGGTCTTCAATGTAGTGAGCAAGATAGCGGTAAACTTCCTTTATCTTTTCTTCGTTTTCAAAGTCCTGAGGCTCAACGTTTGAGCGGATTAAACCGCGTACAATGACCGAAGGCATTTGATTGATAATAGGGTTATGGAATGAGCGATAGTATGTGGACATTGAATATATAAGGTTTTCAAGCTCATCGTCACAAACACTTTTTGCTTTTGATTTATCATACAGGCAGAGCCCTTTTGTACCGCGTTCGCGGACCATTCTGTCCAATGCACGGTCATCGTACAGGTACTCCGAAGTTTTACCTATTGTAACCTTATACAGCGGAGGCTGCGCAATGTATAGATAGCCGTTTTCAATCAAAGGACGGGCATAGCGGAAAAAGAAAGTCATAAGAAGGGTTCTTATGTGCGCACCGTCAACATCGGCATCGGTCATCATAACGATTTTGTGGTATCTCAACTTTTCCACATCCACCTCATCGGGATTTTTGGAAATATTTATACCAAGAGCCTGAATCATGATTTTAATTTCATTTGAATTGTAAATCTTATCAAGCCTTGCACGCTCGACGTTCAAGATTTTTCCCCTCAGAGGCAAAATAGCCTGAAACATTCTGTTTCTGCCCTGTTTTGCGCTGCCGCCCGCGGAATCGCCCTCTACAATATAGAGTTCGCATTTTTCAGGCTCGCGCGAAGAGCAGTCGGCAAGTTTACCCGGCAGAGAAGAACTCTCAAGTGCTGTTTTACGCCTTGTAAGTTCGCGCGCCTTTCTTGCGGCTTCACGCGCCCTTTGAGCCTGCAGGGTTTTTTCGATTATAAATTTTGCAAGTTTGGGGTTAAACTCAAGCCATTCTTGAAATTTATCCCTTATGACATCATTTACCGCGGGGGTAACTTCGGCGTTTCCGAGTTTTTCTTTCGTCTGACCTTCAAATTCGGGGTTTGAAATTTTAACCGAAACAATTGCAGTCAAGCCTTCGCGGACATCTTCACCCGCAAGGTTTTGTTCATTGTCTTTCAGGATATTATTTTTTCTTGCATAATCGTTTATAACGCGCGTAATGCCGTTTCTAAAACCCGTTAAGTGTGTTCCGCCGTTATGCGTATTAATATTATTTGCAAAACTGAGAACATTTTCCGTATAGGAATCTGTATACTGCATTGCAATTTCAACATAAATACCGTCTACTGTTTTTTCCATGTAGATTGGTTTTTCAAAAAGTGCGGTTTTATTTTTGTTTAAATGCTCCACATAGCTTGCAATACCGCCCTCATAGTGGTAAGTATATTCCTTATCGGCTTTTTTGTCCGTAAAAATTATTTTCAGGCCCTTGTTTAAAAATGCCATTTCACGAAAACGGTTTGCTATGACATCACAGTCAATTTCCGTTGTTTCGGTAAAAATCTCAGGGTCGGGCCAGAATCTTGTTTTAGTACCCGTAGCGTCCGTTTCTCTTATTTTTTCAACATGGGTGGAAGGCTCGCCTCTTAAATACTCCTGCCTCCAGACCCATCCCTGGCGGGAAACTTCCACAACATATTTTTCGCTTAAAGCGTTTACGACCGAAGCCCCTACGCCGTGCAGACCGCCTGATACTTTATATCCGCCGTCGCCGAATTTACCGCCTGCATGGAGCACTGTGTGAACAATTTCAAGTGCGGACTTGCCGCTGTCGGGTTTAATATCTACGGGAATACCGCGGCCGTTATCTTCAACCGTTACGGAGTTGTCCTGATGAACGGTGACTTTAATAGTGTCGCAGTAGCCTGCAAGACTCTCGTCAATTGAGTTATCAACAATTTCATATATGCAGTGGTGCAAACCTCTTTGCGAAGTCGAACCGATATACATGCCGGGGCGCACCCTGACCGCTTCAAGACCTTCTAAAACCCTGATATTACTCGCGTCATAATGTTGATCGGCTGTCTGATTTGTCATCTGCACTCCCCTAAAATATACCTCTATAATGATATTCTACTACAAAAAAGCCCTGACGCAAATTTTTAAATACTTGAAATTAAAAATGTTTAGTTAATAATGATGGGTATGAAAATAATTATATACGGCGCAAATGAAACGGGTTCGATAATTGCTGCAGAATTCTTTGAAGACCATGACATAATAGTTATAGACCCCGATTCAAAAAATCTTGAAAAATTTAATAACCTTGATTTAACAGTAATGTGTGCGGACGCTTCAAATATAAATACACTCAAAGAAGCAGACATAAAAAACTGCGATGTTTTTATTGCATGTACAAACATAGATGAGGGCAACATCGTGGCTTGCCTTATGGCAAAACAGCTCTCGGACGCTGCAACGGTATGTTTTGTTTCCAAAAAAGAATGCCGCGATTCGCTGCGCGCAATAAGAGAAGAACACAACAAAAGCCACCCTCTTTATATAGATAATGTAATCTGGCCCGAAAGACTCTTAACTCATGAGATTTTAAGAATCATTACCGTGCCGGATGCCGTAGATGTAGAATATTTTTCAAACGGACGGGCAAAACTGCTTGAATACAGGATAAAAGAAAACTCTACACTCAAAAACAAAAAACTCAAAGACTGTCCCTTTAACGATGAAACACTTGTAGTCGGTATCGTAAGAGATGAAGAGCTTTTTATTCCCAACGGAAACAGCGAATTTACAGTGGGCGATAAAGCTATTTTTATGGGAACGCCCGACGCACTTGACAATACGGCGGGACAGTTTTTTATAGAAGATAACAACTTAAAAAACATTGCAATAATAGGCGGCGGCTCGGTAGGTTTTGAACTTGCAAAAAGCCTTGAAAATACAAAATTAAAAATAAAAGTTATAGAATACGACTACAAAAGATGTGAATTTTTATCGCAGAACCTTAAAAAAGCACTGGTTTTAAACGGTAACGGTACAAATCTTGAGCTTCTGGAGCAGGAGGGAATAGGCGACTGCGATGTTGCGGTGTGCGTTACCGACAATGACGAAAAAAACCTGCTTTGTTCGCTTTTAACTAAACAACTCGGAGTTAAAAGGGCAATAACAAGAGTGGGGCAGATTGCAACAGCCACTCTTTTTGAAAAAGTAGGTGTTGACGTTGCAATTTCACCCAAAGAAGCCGCCGTTAACGAAATAAAAAACCGCATAATAGAATCCCATGCAGGAATTCTTGCAACTGTTGAAAGAGGACTTGCGGAGATTCTGGAACTTAAGGTAAGAGAGGATTTCCCCGATACCGCTCTTATGAATTTAAATCTTCCCTTAAGGGCGGTTGTCGCAATAATTGAGAGGGGCGGAAAAATAATTATTCCCAAGGGCCAGACACTCATAAGGTCGGGGGATAATCTTTTAATTTTTATAAAATCTCAGGATGTTGCAAAAATCAAGGATTTCTTTAAATAATGAGATACAATATAGTTTCAAATATTATAGGTTCAAATTTAAGATACATAAGCATTATAATGCTTGCGCCCGTAATATTTTCCATACTTTACAGAGAACCTGTCCACTCTTTTGCTTTTATATGCGCTTCCGTTATCTCGGTAATTCTCGGGTTCCTTTTTACGCTTCCAAAAGCAAGTGAAAAAGATATAGACAGCATAAAAAAACCCGAGGCACTGTGCGGCGTGTTCTTTTCCTGGGTATTTTTTGCAATAATCTGCGCCGTGCCTTATCTTTTTTATGGCATAAATATTACAAACTCGCTTTTTGAATCAGTTTCAGGAATCACAACTACAGGTGCAACCATTTTACAAGACTTTTCACTGTATCCGAAAACTCTTTTCTTTTATCGTGCAATGACGCAATGGCTCGGCGGCATGGGAATTGTCGTGCTTTTTATTGCGGTACTGCCAAAATTTGCGGTAGCCGGAAGGCAGATGTTCTCTGCCGAATCTCCGGGTCCCGTGGAAGAAAAAGTCACCCCGCGCATAAGACATACGGCAAGCTGGCTGTGGGGGATATATCTGGGGCTTACCATAGTACAGATAATTGCACTCAAACTGTGCGGAATGGACTTTTACAATGCACTTTGCAATACACTTGCGACAGTTTCAACAGGCGGTCTGTCACCTAATCCCGAAAGCATTATGGGGTATCATAACCAAAAAGCCGTTATTGTCATAGGCGTTTTTATGTTTTTATCCGGCGCGAACTTTATTTTGCAGTACAGAGTTTTCATTCAGCGCAAATGGAGTGCATTTATTAAAAGCGAGGAATTCCTTACCTATCTTGGCATTACCGTATTTATCAGTTTAAGTATTGCATTATTTTTACAGGCAAAGCAGGAGGGAAGTTTTTTAAATAACCTCATTGACGGAGCTTTTCAAACAATAAGCCTTATTACAACAACGGGATTTGCTTCATGCGATTTTATCAAATGGGGCGCGGATGCAAAAATCATGCTCTTTGCCGCAATGTTTGCAAGCGGATGTGCAGCTTCGACCGCAGGCGGCATAAAAATTATAAGATGGATTTTTCTTTTTAAATACTTAAAACGCGAAGTTGCAAAAATAATCCACCCGAGCGCGGTTTATCCGATAAGACTTGAAAACAGGCCGGTTCCGGATGATACCGGCTCCCAGATGATAGCATTTTGTATATTTTACTTTTTTATCTTTACGCTCAGCTCTTTTGTTGTGGCGCTGCTTGAAAAAAATCCGGCAATTGCAATTTCCGGTTCAATTACCACACTTGGCAATATAGGCCCCGGCTTGAGTGCCAAAATAGGCCCCATGGCAAGTTTTGACCCGTTATGCAGCGTAACTAAATGGATTTTTATTTTTAATATGCTTATAGGCAGGCTGGAACTTATACCGTTTTTAGCCCTTTTACATAAAGATATGTGGACATCAAAATAAACTACTTTTCAAGAGCCTTTTTAAGGGCCTCTTCAAGTGTTGCAATCTTATTCTGCAGAGTTTTTACCCTTAAATCGGAATCATCCGCGCCTATGGCTGTTTTTTCGTATTGTCTTTTGAGTTTCCTGTAATTGTCCATAGCGCCAAAAAGGCTTGATGACAGTGCAAGCGCGCCTGCGGCAACACCAAAGAAAAATGCAAAAAGCGCATATATAAAAAGGTCGACATTATAGTGCAAATCACCTATGTTAATACCGATAACGGGGTTATTGTAGCCAAATATATACACAAATGCGGCACTTATTATAAAAGCAAGAAATATTACAAAATTTTTCATTTTATTATCCTCTCATTATTTTTAAAACTCTTGTAAAATCATCGTCCCACCCGGCGGGCTCAAGTTCAAAAGTCATTATCTCATTATTTTTAGGATGTGTAAAGCTTAAAAAATATGACTGCAAAAGCTGCCCTTCAACTTTAATACCCCTGTATTTCTCAATGAGCGCACCGCGCGCGCCGTAAAGATTGTCGCCAAAAATCGGATGGTTGAGCGATTTTAGATGAACTCTTATTTGATGAGTCCTGCCTGTTTTCAGTTCAAGCTCCACAAGCGCCGCCCCCCTAAATTGCTCCAATACCCGATAATACGTAAGGGCGTTTTTACCCTCACCCTCAGGGGCTATTTGCATTTTTACGGTTTTATCCATATAGTGCACAAGGGGCTTATCAATAATCCCCTCACTTTGTTCAAACTCGCCCAGTGCAATTGCCAGATATTTTCTTTTCGCGGTTTTATTTTTAATTTGGCTGCCGAGCGACTCTGCAGCAAAGTCTGTTTTAGCGGCGAGCATAAGACCTGATGTATCCTTATCCAGCCTGTGAATAATCCCGCGCCTCATCGGGTCGCTGCCGCACAGGTTTTCCCCGCAATGATACATAAGCGCATTTACAAGTGTGTCTTCCCTTTCGTATGCACTCGGGTGCGTAAGCATTCCTTTGGGTTTGTTTATTACAAGAAGTTCATCATCCTCGTATTTTATATCAAGTTTAATATTCTGGGGCAGAATTTTAACATCCTCTTTTTGCAAAAAAAGAGGGTCATACTCTATTATTTCAGTACCTTTAAGTTTGTAAGAAGACTTTTTTTGGCTTCCGTCTATAAGTATAAGACCTTTTTCAAGGGCCTGAGATACCTGTTTTCTTGAAGTATCAAAATACTGTGCAAGAAAAATATCGGCTCTTATGGAGGAGTTTTCAGGGCTAATGTTTATTTTTTCCATTTTTAACCCTTACACAGAGCAAATCTTCATATAAAATTATAAAAATAAATATAAAAACCGAAGTGCATATCATAACATCAAACATGTTAAAAACGGCAAAGTTTATAAAATTCAGCTTAATATAATCTATCACATATCCCAGAGTAAAACGTTCGTAGAGATTTCCAAGAATTCCCGAACTGAAGAACACAAGAGCAAGAATTTTGTATTTATCTTCAAAAGTAACTTTTTTATAAACATAAATTATCAGCGCGCCCAGAACTGCAAGCGCAAAAAGAGCAAGAAGATAGGGATGCCCCTCAAAAAGCGAAAATGCCCCGCCCGTGTTTTTGGCGTAAATAAAAGACATAACGGCACTGTTTGCCGTACTTATCTGCGCAAATGAATCTATACACAGGTTCCTTACGGTAACACCCAGCTGCCAGAGCATAACCGAGGCAATAATATAAAATATAAAAGCTCTTTTATCCTTTGTTTTCAACATTGTCTTTTTTGTCTTCTTTTCCTGGTTTGCTCTTATTTTTTGCTTTGTCTGTATCTTTCAGGGTGTTTTCTTTATCTTTTTCAACTTCCCGCAGCGGATTTATATCTTTATACAAATTTACCCTCTGCATTAAAAACGCAAGACCCGTCATCTGAAACTCAATTACGCTTAAGTCCTGCGCCACATCCATTTTTGTAATACCCACGGACGCTATGGCGTATTCATTGAATCCGTTTTCATTTGAATGCACGACACGCTCCAAAATACCGTCTTTGGGGAGTTTTCTAAAGACATCTCTGGGCTCGGCGCTCGGGTATAAAATTTCTTCTTTGCCAAGGGATGCAACCACTTTGGTATGTTTTTTAGGTGTCATTTTCAAAGTAAGACAGTAATCGCTGTCATAAGGAGCACTAAGCGGTGCTGTAAATTCCATGGGGTATTCTCTTGCGCTTCCGTATTTAATTGATGTTATTTCAGATATCACATTATCGCCGATTATTTTCCAGCAGCCGTTAATTTTTTGCAGGTATATGGCATAATTACACTCGCCTTCAAGATATCCCGTGCTCATATCGGAATTTTCATCGGCATTTTTTTTGGCTTTCGGGCTGCTAAGAGTTGCGCGTGTGGTATCCACAAGGGTAACAACGGCTTTATCTTTATACAGGTTTATTCCCTGTATGTCGCTTTCATAGGTTAAATTATCATAAGCCTCAAAGGTTTCTTTAAGCATTTTTGTAAAGGTTTCATAGTTAAATCCGTCAAAACTTCTGTAGTTTTTATCATACAGGGTAAGAACTTTTTCGACATTGTGCTCATTTGAGTACTCGGTAAGACATTTTAAAACATTTTTTATTTCATTTATGTCATTTTTTACCGCATTTTCCTGCTCGCGCTCAAGACGTTTTTGCTCAATAAAAGATTTAACGGGGCCTTTTTTTGCGCCTTCTTTTTTCACGGCAAACACGGAAAAAGCCTGCGCGCTTGAACTTAAAAACGTTACAATCATTAAAACCGCTATTATGTTTTTCATCTTCTCTTCCTTATCCTGTAAAGATTATTCTTATTATCTCATAAAAATCATATAATACTTTGAAGCACCGTAATAAAGCACCACCTGCCAGAAATCGGTTCCGAGTTCATTAACGTCTATGTATGACTTGGGCGGAGGCGTTCTCTGGGTTTGTTTTTTAAAAAGTCTGCCCATGGTGTTTCTTGTTTTCTGGCATATATTCTGCCAGAGTGTAAGTTTGCGCTCGGGTACATATCTTTTATAGAAAGCCGGCTCGACAAGGTCTTTTTCATAAACCGGGATAATATACTGCACCTTACCGTTTGTTTTAAAAAGCACATACCACTGTCCGTTTTTTTCTCTCGGGGTTAAAAGATAATACCCGGGCTCAATTACCGTGTTTTTAAACACAAAACGTATGGCCGTTCTAAAGAGCGGATAGGGCGCATACATATATTTTGTATACTCTTCACTCTGGTAAGGGTCAAGATTAAAAATATAAGAAAAATCAGGCTCGGGAAGATTCCTGTAAATTTCTTCGTATTTTTGATTTTCTTTTTGTATTTGATTTTCGTTCGCAAAACAAAAATTAAAAGAGGCAAAAAACAAGCCTGCACAAATAAAAGCGATACTAATATATATTTTTGCGTTTTTTGCGAAGTTTGCCATATATACCCCCTTAATGTTAACATAACAGTTATGGAAAATAAAGTATTGAGCGCAAATCTTAATGCGGTTTCAAAATATGATAAAGCACTGTGTGATGAAATTTTAAGAATAAATAATACAAAATCAACACTTGAGTTAATACAGAACAAAAACGGCGAGTATAATCTGATATTCAACGGCTCGGCGCTGCACTCCAAAGAAAACGCCAAAGAAGAAGCGCAAAAAATCGTCGATAAAATAGAGGATTTAGAGGATAAAAACTCAATTAGAATAGTCTGGGGACTGGGACTTGGGTATCTGGCTGATGAATTTATCCAGAGGTCAAAAGGGACGGTAATCATCTATGAAGCAAACCTTGAAATTTTAAGAGGTGTTTTTGAAATACTGGAATTCAGCCAAAATCTTGCAAAAAATAATGTATTTATTACAAACAAACTGCATAAGCTCCTTGAATATACAGATTTCTTATCCGATAAAGAAACAAAAATAACCGTATCTTTCCTCTCGTCATATTTTCAACTGTTTAAAGAAGACATATATAAAACGGCGCAAATTGTCGAGCGCACAAGAGGAGAAAAACAGGCTAACATCAATACTATAAATAAAATTGCCCCCAAGGCGGCGCTTAATACATTTGCAAATCTGGATAAAATTATAAAAACACCGCTTGTTAAATCACTGAAAGATATCTATAAGGGCAAATGTGCGCTTATCGCTTCATCAGGCCCTTCTCTTGAAGAAAACATTGAAACAATTAAAAACAACCGCGGCAAGTTTATACTTTTTGCCGTGGGCCCGTCTTTAAAACTGCTTGATAAACACGGGATAAAGCCTGATTTTTTATGCGTTGTGGAGCCGATTGACACAAGCGGGCAGCTGGAAGGTATTGACACAAGCAGTGTAAATCTTATATTTGAACCTTTCTCAAACCCGTATTTATGGGATTTAAAGGTTAAAAACAGGTTTCTGTTCTTTTCAAAAGATAATTTTCTCAACGATTGGCTCAGCCGCATTTTAAATATTGATATTTCAAATCTTAAAACCATAGGCACGGTTTCATACTGCGCCCTTTCAAGCGCCGCCGTTATGGGTTTTGAAAAAATTATCCTGTGCGGACAAAACCTTGCATTTAAAGACGGCAAATGCTATGCAAAAGGCAGTGCATACGAAGATTTGGAGTGCCTTTTAAATCCTGATACAAATAAATATGAAATAAAAGCAAAAGATTTTGAAAAGTACAAAAAAAGACTTCTGGGCTCAAAAAAACTTAATATCAAAAATGCCGATTATTACGTAAAAAATTATATTAAACAGATGAACAAAACGCTCTACAGTGTCTTGGGACAAGACGGAAAAATGCTCCCCACGCAAGCCTGTTATGCGCTTTTTATTAAACACTTTGAGCGCTTTGCTCTTGATAATCCGGACATTTGTTATATAAACTCCTCATCCGGCGGCGCACAGATTAACGGTTTTCAGAACATGCCCCTTAATGACGCGCTTTTAAAATGCGAAGCCGTATCGGAAATCAAAATCCCCTATATTATACCTCAATACAATATTGAAAAACTTAAGGAAGCAAAAGAAGCCGCACTCTGTAAATTTTTAAGAATCCAAAGTATTGTATCAAGCGCACGGGAGTACCAGGAAGAGTATTTGAAAGAATTTACAAGAAGAAAAACTTTCAATAAAACAACAGAAAAACTTGAGGAAAAAATTAAAAACATTCTGTCGGGTCTTATAAAAAATTACTACGGACATAATGAAATTTATTTTTTATGCGCCTCTTATACAAACAGATTTTTTGACGGCATTAAAAAAATAAAAACACTGACAGATACTGCCCAAAGGCAAAAGACCATGCTTTTGAACTTAAATATCCTGAAAGGCTTTGAAATGAGGCTGAATGAAGCTGTAAATTATTTATCTGATAAATAATTTATCATTTGAAAGCATATCCGGAACGCTTATTATAAGGTAAATCTCGCCGTCTTTAACATATTGCGTAAGTTCACTTTTGCCTTCCTGCTTTTTAAGCAGACGGATTTCATCAGGCTTTATCTGAATGTTGTCACTCACGGCGTCTGCAAGTATACCTATTTTAAACTCATCGGAATTAAGCACAATAATCGTTCCCGAGCCGCTATAGGGGACATTTTGCGAGTGAAAATAGTTTTTTATATCTATAACACAGATAAAATCCCCTTTTATATTTACAAGCCCCAGAATAAAATCAGGCGTGCACGGGACTTTTATCATTTTTGTTTCCTGCAGTTTATAAAAACCTCTTATATCATTCATTTTAAGGCAGTATCTGTTCTCACCCACAAAAAATGAAACAAACTCGTCTTTGTCGCTGAACATTGTATAGGGATTTTTATTTGTCTTTTCAAGATATTCCAATTTTCTTTTATGCAGTATCTCAACAGACACAGGGTCTTTTGTCACAAGGTCAAATCCGTTTGCACAATCACTGTCGTCAGGGTGTCCCAAAACCCAAGAGCTTATTGAGTTTAAATTCAAAACCCCGCAGCGCATATTTTCACCGTTATATATGCACTCTATAAAATTATGGGAGCTGTTGTACGGAACGGGCTGCAAATTCACAATGTCTGCCCTTTGAATGTCTGTCACCCTGTTAACCGCAACCCCGAATATGTTGTTGTCGACCTTTAAAATTACAATCATGGAATTTTCATCATAAGGTTTTCTTTCAAGATTAAGAACGGATTTAATATCCACAATGCTTATCATTTTGCCGTCATATTCAAAAAGTCCGGCTATATGCGACGGCAGGCGCTCCGGGCGGGAGAGTTCTACAAATTTCAGTATTTCAAGCACACATCTTGAATCAAAAGCATACATATCGCCCGCTATATCAACTATTGTGTATATCTTATCCGGTGCAGCAGGTGCCAAAGTTAAACTTTGTTCAATTTCGGCTGTGGTGTTTTCTATATTTTCCACTTTTTATCTCCGTTCATTTTACCTTACCACTATTGCACTGCCGCCATGCCGGGCTTCATCAAGCACATCATAAATGGCGTCAATATATTCATAATGGTTTTTATGGCTGTCGTCAAGCATTAAAGCACCTATTTTTACCTTTATCTCGTCATCTTCATCCAGATTATTTAAAGCGGGATCTTCTATTTTTGAAACAATATAATCAAGGGTTTTAAGCACCCTGTCCTTATTTGAGTTTGTCATAAGTATCGCAAAGATATCATCTTCATTTCTGTATATAAAATCTCCGTCACTCAAAGCACCGCTCAAGAGATTTGAAATCTTTGCCACAAGGATATCGCAATACTGCGCGCCGTATTGCTTCTCCATATTTTCAAGAGATTCAATCTCCATAAAAGCAAGACACAGGGGCGCCGAGTTTCTTTTGTGCCAGCCGTATTCATAGCTTAAAATTCTGTCAAAATCCAGCTGTGTGTAGAGTTTTCTCGGATTAGCACCCGGTTTTGCCTTGCTGTACATTTTAAAATAACGAAGCCGCATAATATGTTCGAGCAAATCTTTTATGGTGCCCGAGAGTTTTAGCTCCTGAGAGCTTAAATTATCTATGGAATAAAGATACAGCCAGCCTATAATATCGGTGTCGGAATTTATTTCGTATTCATATCTGACACTGAAATCATCAATTTTTGCCGCCTTATATTGCGCTTCTTTCTTCAGTAAAATCTCACAGTGCGCCTCTTTTAAATTGATTTTATTTTTTATTTCTTCAAAGACATCCCGCCCTGTTTCACAATCACTGCAGTCAAAAAGCAGTCTTGTATTTTCAGAGTCCTGTTTGAAGCATATCATTGCAAGGCTGTATTTAAAATATCTGTATATAACCCTGAAAATCTTAATTGCAAGTATATTTAAATCTCCGTCCAATTCTTTAATAGAATTAAAATCTTTTACAAGCTCCTCTTTTGGATTATGACTTTGCGTATTCGTTTTTAAGCTTATTGCTCTTGAGCCCAGAAGCCGTGCTTTTTGCTCAAGGCTGACAGGCATTTGATTTATTATTTTTTCACTCTCGCTCACAAGCTCTTCAAGAGAATGTTTTTTATTTATAAAACCGTCCGCACCCGAGCGGTAAGCCCAGAATTTGTCTATATTTTTATCAAGTGCGGAATACATAATAACGGGTATGCATTTGGTAAGTTCATCTGATTTTATAATGCGGCAGAGTTCATACCCGCCGGGCTCGGGCATTAATATATCCAGGATAATTAAATCGGGAACCTCGGAATAAATAACACTCAAAATGTCAAAATCACATTTTGCGCAAACACTTATAATACCCCTGCTTTTAAAGGCACCCGCGGCATTTTTGACATCATCGGGGTTATCATCTATTATGAGTACTTTTTTTGCCATTGATTTAAAAATTTTATATAATTGAACGTATAAAAAATTATACATTATTTTTTGAAAAAAGGGGATTTATGTCTAAACAAATCAAACAAAAGAACGGTTTAAACGACTTTCTTGCAAAAAAACAAACTTTTGATTTAATCGTAATTTTATTCATATTTATTTTTGTATTTTTTATTTTGGAATTTACCGATATGTCGCGTATGGCAACAGGCGGCGCGCTTGTGCTCTTATTCTGTCTTACGGTTGTAATTTTTGAAGCAACTAAAAAACAACTCAAAAAAAGAGCGGGTGTTGCAATAAATGAACTTATAGAATCAGCGCTTGACAATACAAAGAAAATAGAAGGCGCCACATCCGTACAAAAAGAAAACATAAATCTCACTTTTGCAAAACTTTCAAACATAAAACTTCTTATAGAAAACCTCAAATCCCAGGGGGCGGATTTAAACGAAATAATAGGCACCACAAAACAAAAAGCAATAGATTCGCTTAATTATACAAACACGGAATATGACGCGGTTAAAGCCAATATCGAAAAAATGTTTACAATAAGGCATAAAATCCAGACAATTGCGGAGCTTATCCTTGAATTATCGGATTTTATCCAGTCAATATCATCAACTATAGGACTTGTTGAAGATATAGCCGAGCAAACCAACCTGCTTGCACTTAATGCCGCAGTTGAAGCCGCACGTGCCGGAGAACACGGAAAAGGCTTTGCAATCGTTGCGGGTGAAATCAGAAAACTTGCCGACGAGTCAAAACAGGCTACAACAAAAATTACATCACTTATTACAAATATCCAGCAAACGGCAAACTCAACGGTGCTTGCAACCGAAGAAGGCACAAAAGAAGTTGAATCCGGTATTGAACTTGCCCACAACATAGGTTCAAACATTGAACAGCTTATTCTCCTTATGAATGAAATTTCTCAGGGAATCAACGATATGACAGGCTCCTCCAAAAAAATTACAAATGACACCGGCACAACTGAAAATGCCGTCAATGAAATCAACTCTATGCTTGAAAATAACTACAGGGCAACCGAAGAAAATTTCAAAAATGTGGAAAACCTGCAGGTGCTCTCAAAGAGTTTCCGTGCCAACGTAAGCGAGGAGTAACGGGCTTTACATATGGATTTTTTGGACGACGAACTGGATGAAATTTTAAATATTTTCCAGCAGGAAGGCGGAGAAATTCTGCAATCCATGGACAAAAATCTTTTTGCCCTTGAAAAAGATCCTAAAAATCATGACATTTTAATACGCCTTGCCCGCGACGCCCACAGCCTTAAAGGGTCTGCCAGAATGCTCGGATTTGAAAGCATTCAGACGATAGCACACAAAATAGAAGATATTCTGGGCTTTATAAAAGACGGGAAAATTGAGTCCGCAGGCGAGATAACAGACACCATATCAGAAGCACTCAGCCACATTCAGGTGCTTATTAATAAAACAGTTGAACAAAAAAGCGAGTATAAGACACCCGACACTCAAAATTTCGTAGAAAAACTGGAAAAAATAGCCTCAGCCGCACCCGATGGCAATATACAATCCGGTATAAGTTTTAACTACCCCGAGGACGTTAAAAAGCTTTTGTCAAAATTAAATAAAATTGAAGAACTGATTGTCCAGATGATATACATTTTCTCCGGTGCAAGACAAAGCGGAGATTTTTCGGAAATTCAGATGATAAAGTCCCCGCTTGCAGAGTTAAATGTCATAATCAGGGAATTAAACCTAAAACCCCTCTGCACACTTATAACCGATGCGGGAAGATTTGTTACATCTTTTGAAAACAAACCGCTTGATGAGAATGCAATTCTTGAACTTAACGGGAAAATAGATAAAATAGAAGAGTTTTTCAGCAACTACTGCAAAGAAAAAGGCGTGCAGACACAAAACTATTTTGAAATTGCAAGTGAACTTCTTGCAAATAAAGACGAGGACAGGCTTAAAAGCGGCAAAAAAGAAGATAAGAAAATAATAGCAGACCTCATAGACAGAATTTATGAAAAACTCAGCCTGCTTGAGATAAACCTTGAATTTCTTCCCGACATAAAAGAACTTCTGTCGCAAGTCCTTACAAAGATTAAAAATAATGAAATAAAAAAAATATTTGAAACGATTTTAAATATATTAAACCTTTACCAGTCAAATTCAAAAAATCTGGAAAACGACACTCTTGAAGCCATTAAAGAAATCTGTGAAAACACAAGAAAAATTTTTGAACCCGAGGGCTTAAAGCCCGAGGAGAGAAAGCTTGAAATAGAACTTCTTGTGCAAAAAATCACAATAGTGGAGCAGATGTCCAAATTAAACATCGCAAAACCAAAATCCGGCAAAAAACTCCCCAAAACCGAAAAAACCAATCAGGACTGGCTGAGCGCCATTGACACAAGCGACATCAAAACACTTCGTATAGATTCTTTTAAACTCGATAAACTCGTAAATCAAATTGGCGATCTTATTATTACAAGAATTAAAACAAACGAACATTTAAGTGTAGCAAAAAACATCCAGAATGAACTTCTCGAGTGGCAAAAAAGCTTTAACAAAATGGGCTACTACATTAAATACTTTGACAGAAAATATTTAAGCGGCCCCACTTTCGGCGCAACCGTAGACCCCAGGGCCATTGCAGCCTTTAATAAACAGCTTATGGTGCTGCAAAATTACCACAGCGAAAAAATGGTTTATTTAATAAAAGAAACCACCGACCTTTTTAAGCAGATGCAGGAAAATGACTCAAAGTTAAACTCAACCGCAAGTGAAATTGAAGGCATGGTAAAAAACATGCGCATTTTGCCTTTGTCGACAATTTTTCATCTCTTTCCCCGTATGGTGCACAACATTGCAAAAGAAAAAGGCAAACAAATTGAATTCATAACCGAAGGAGCGGATGTTGCAGCCGACAAAAAAATTATTGAAGAGATAAAAATCCCCCTAATTCATATCCTGAGAAACTCTATCGACCACGGAATAGAGCTTCCGCAGGAAAGAAAAGAAGCGGGCAAAAATCCTGTCGGCAAAATAACCGTAAGCGCAAAACACAGAGAAAATAAAATTATAATCAACATAACAGACGACGGAAGAGGGCTTGATGTTGAAAAAATCAAACAAAAAGCACTGGAAAAGGGGCTTTTAACACCCGATGAAATAGAGAATATAGATGAAGAACACCTTGTAAATTTAATTTTCTACCCCGGCTTCACAACGGGTGATTCGGTTACCGAACTTTCAGGCAGAGGGCTCGGACTTGATATCGTTCATACAAAAATCTCTCAATTAAACGGCAGGGTGGATATTTTCAGCGAGTTTCAAAAGGGAACCATGGTTACAATAGAACTCCCTGCAACCATGGCAACCATAAAAACATTTATTGTAACAGAACAAAACCAGCTCTATGCAATACCCACTTCATCAATTAAAACCGTAATCAGAATCGATACAACAGATGTCTTTGAAAGGGACGGAAGAAACTTTTATATACATAATGACGATGTAATCCCGATATATACTCTCTCGCAGATTCTTGAACTTGAAAATAAGCCAAGACAGGCTAATAAATATACTCTTATGATTGTAAAATCCGAAAGTTCGGCTATAGGCATAATTGTGGAAAAGCTCATCTGCGATCAGGAAGTGCTGCACAAAAAACTTGAAGCACCCCTGTTTAAAGTAAAAAACATCTCGGGCATCACCACACTTGCAAACGGGGAAATCTGCCTTATTTTAAATGTCGGCGACATTTTCTCAAGCACGCTTCCAAAGAAAATAAATACAAAAATAATCGCCTCCAACAAAGCTATCAAAATGAGGGAAAATTATACACACAAAATACTTGTCGTGGATGATTCACTGACAACAAGAACCCTGCAAAAAAATATCCTGACAAGCTACGGGTATCGAGTTCAAATTGCCACAAACGCACCGGATGCGCTTATCAAAATGCAAAAGGAAAATTTTGACCTTGTTATAACGGACAATGAAATGCCGATTATGAGCGGTCTTGAATTTGTAAAAGAAATAAGAAAAGAGTCTAAATGGGCAGATATTCCCATTATAGTCCTCACTTCCATGCCTGAATCCAAATGGGGCAAGCAGTTTAAAGAAGCGGGCTCTCAGGCCTACATACAAAAAGACCGCTTTGAGCAGGAAAGTTTTATAAGATGTGTGGATCATTTCTTAAAAAAGGCTGATTAATGAAGGTTGAAGAGTATTTAAAAAACTATATAAAATCAAAAAGCAGCCTTGAACATGCATTTTGCGTAAAAAATTTAAGCCTTAAAATATATGAGGATTTAAAAAAGATATTTCCCGATAATCCTCTCCTGGATTTTGAAAACGCACACACACTTATAGAGACAAGTGCGCTGTTACATGACATAGGCGCTTTTTTTGGCGGCGTAACTGCACTAAAACCGCACAACAAAACAGGTGCAAAACTTGTTTTTGAAAATAAAATAGACGGATTTGAAGAAAATGAACTGAAAGTGGTATGTGCTTCCATAAGATATCACAGAGGCTCCAAACCAAAAGAAGGCAAGCACAGGCTCTTTAGCTCGCTTGAACAAAAAGACAAAAACAAAGTGCTTGTAATTTCATCCGTACTAAGGCTCTCTGACGCACTTGATAAGCTGCATATGCAAAGCGTTCGGGATATCATACTGACGTATGATTTTGACTCGTCCGCTTTGACTTTGAATCCGGGCATAAATATAATGTTTAACAGGGGAATTAAAAGGGTTTTTAACAAAAAAAAGACTCTTTTTGAGGAAGTATTTAAACTGAAAATCTGCCTGAAAAATGACCGGTTTTAACAAAAAAATTATATATACGCTTTTAGCCGCTTCTCTGGCGGGATTATCCGGCACGGGGGCTTCTCTTTGTGCGGAAAGAATAAACGCGGGCGTTGTGTATGAGTTTTATCTTGATATACCAAATCAAATCCCTTCAAATACAAAAATTGACGTAAAAAAACTCCCCGAAATCACCGATGAAGAAGTAAATCTTGCATTTTACAAGGATTTTCGCCCTCTCAATATGCTCTCTATGAGAAGCACATATACAATTGCCTCAAAAAGCGAAAAACGCTTAAAATACGAAAGAATACCCGAATCGTATACCATTTCCCTCGATACTCAAAAAATTGCCGCTGCGGCAAAAATAACACCTTCATTTAGAGAACTTCTTGCAAGCGCTTTGAGCTTTAAAAACAAGGAAAAATATAAAGATGCACTTGAGAATATAAACCTTGCAATTGAAAAAAATCCGCTATCCGTTGAAGCACATTTTTTAAAAGCGGATATATTAAGGCAATCGGGAAACTACAGGGATTCAGTGCTTGAATATACACTTGCAATAAACATCGACCCAAAATGCACGGATGCCTACTATAACATTGCAAAAATTCTTGAAAATTCCGGACAAAAAGAGCTTGCTCTTGAGTACTTCAGATACGCATACTCGACAAAACCAGACGATTATGAAATCAGGAACATTATTTTAAGTTATGAAAAATCCGGCATTAACTGATACTTGTCACCGGAAAGATTGGCGCTCATTTTATTGAGCATATTTTTAAATTTTTCTATATCACAGTCGGGCGAGATTATTTTGCAGAGCTTCCCGTATCTTATAAGTCTTTTAAAAAGCTGATTTTTATCCTCAAAATTATTTGAAACCCATATAAAATCTTCACCTATTTTAATAACTCTCTCGCCCTCATAAAGCGTATATGAATTTTTTAACCTGCCCCTGAGTTCAAACACGGTATAAGGTGCAAAGTCGGAAACAAGGGAACTTTTCGGCGTGGGACAGATGTCTTTTATATTTTCCAGAAGCAAAAGTTCGTAACTTTTATTATCCTCATTAAAAACATGTACAAAAACCGCATTATCGCAATATTTAAAAGAAACATGGGAAATGTTCATCTTTTTATCATCATACACTATTTTAATCTTAGAGTTGTCGGAACCGAATTTTAAAAGTTTTGAAATTTTGTCCCTGAAAAGAACGGATATATGGTTAATTTTTGACGCCTCGCTTAAATAAGCTCCGTATTTATCATAACCGGAGTAATCTGTCAGAGAAAGAATTTTTGTAAAAGCACTTCTTAAGTCATATTTTATATTGTCGCCGTATAAATTCACCCCGAGATTTTCAAATGCGGCAAGATAGTAATAGTCCGCATCCGATAAATCCAGCGAAAAAGGAACACTTACAAGTTCAAACCTGCCGCGTCTTTTTCTTATAATACAGCCGAATTTTCTGAGGGTTTTAAAGTATTTTGCAATAGTTTCACGGCTCAGGGATATATCTTCGCCATAAAGCCTGTCGCAGATTTCATCAAGCGAGCAAGGCGCCTGATGCAGCATTTTAAATATTTTCATTATCCTGTATGACGCATCAATTTTTCTCAACCGTACATCTCCGCAACTTCTTTTATAAGATTTCGCACTCTGTTCAGCAGTTCTTCATCCTCTATATATACAAGATTATCCCCGAAAGACAAAAGTCTTTGCATAAAATTAAATTCGTTTAAATAATCCGCCTTGATTAAAATATAACCAGGAGTAATTTTTGTTATTTTTTCGTAATCTTCAAGTTCAAGCGGGCTGCCGCACTCCCTTTTTATTGCATACATACATCGTTTGCAAACAGGCGGCGGAGTCTTGTTTATTTTGGTAATTTTAATTATTTTCTTGATTTTATCAGTCCTTAAATACACAGCCCCGCCGTAATCTTCACACCTGCCCCAGAGGTAAAGTTTGTCATTTTTCTTTGAATACTTTATTTCAAAACACTCAAGCGTAATTTCTCTGTATGCTCCGGAGGGAGAATTATACAAAATCACAATCTCGTTTTTGTGCTTTGCATGGACATCAAGCTCCCTTAAAAGATTAAAGTCGGTTTTCAAAAAATTCCCGAAATTCAAGAGCGTATCTATATACTCTTTTGAATCTATAAGTTTTGATATTTTTTCAAATGTCTTATAAAGCGACACAATATACCTAAAATCCATAAAATGAAATACGGCTTTCTTTGCGATAGAAATTGCCCGCATTTCCTTTTTTGTCAGTTTTATTTTAATGGGGCTTAATTTAAGCTCATAACAGTAATTATTGCCCTTGTTGCCGGGAATTATATCAAAACCTGCGGCTTTCAGAGTATTAATATCGAGCGTTATTGTATCCGGCGCAACATTTTTTAAATTCGGATTAAGGGAAATTTTATGCAAAATCTGCGCTTTTGAAACAGGCCCTTTCATTAAAAGCTGCAAAACAAATAATATCCTCAGTCCCGTCTGGGCAATGTTATTATTTGTTTTCAACATATACACCGCCTGATTTTTATCACTTCTTTATTTTATAGTAACAAAAAATACTGCATATAACATAAATTTTTAGTTTTTTTCTCATCCATGCGGTCTATTTATTAAGAAATATTAATCAAAAAACCTGTACTAAGTTCAAAAATTTGTTATAATCATAATGGATGACAATACAAGGAGACTTTTTGACCATGTGCCCATCAAACCAGCTTAGCGACAAAGAGTATGAAGAGCTTCTTAAACAGTACGAGTATAACTTTCAAAAAGGAGATCTTGTAAAAGGGACTGTCTGCACATACGACAGCGAAGGCGCCATTGTTGACATAGGCGCCAAAACAAATGCCATTTGCCCCGAAAAAGAAGCAAAACTCAACAAAGACGACAACATTGAAGACATTCTTAAAAAAGGCGAGCAATACGAATTTCTTATAATCAAAGAAGAAGACGAGGACGGCAGATTTACCGTTTCCTATAAAAAGGTTGCAATGGCATACAACTGGAAAGTGCTTGAAGAAGCCAAAGCACAGGATAAAGTTGTCGAAGGTACGGTTGTTCAGGCGGTTAAAGGAGGCGTGCTTGTCGATGTTATGGGCGTGCGCGGTTTTGTACCCTCCAGCCATTTAAGGTCAAAAGAGCCGGATAATATTGTCGATCAAAAAATTGAACTTAAAATTTTGAGTATGGATATGTCGCAGAATAATTTTATCCTCTCAAACAGAAAAGTTTACACTGATAACCTTGAAGAAATCAAAAAAGACGTCTTCGGCCAGCTTGAAGTGGGAGCCGTTGTAAAAGGCGAAGTCGTAAGAATAGCCGACTTCGGTGCGTTCATTGATATAGGCGGAATAGACGGACTTCTCCCGCTCTCGCAAATCTCATGGCGTTGGGTGGATCACCCCTGTGATATATTAAAAGTAGGCGAAAAAATAGATGTTGAAATCATAGGCATAGATTTAGACAAGCAAAGAGTGTCCCTAAGCCTTAAAAACTTAGAGCCCGACCCGTGGGTGGAAGCCAAAGGAAAAATCACTGAAGGCGCAAAAGTCAAAGGCAAGATTACACGCATTAAACACTTCGGCGCATTTGTAGAAGTTTATCCCTGTGTTGAAGCACTTCTGCCGCAGTCGGAACTTGCGCAATATCAAAATGAACACGGCACCATACTGGATGTCGGAGATGAAATAGACACCGTAATTTTAAAATTCAATCCCGACGACAAGAGAATCTCCTTAAGCGTTACACATAACGAAGAATAATACAACAATACGGTTAACAAATAAAACAGGCGCAGCACAAAGAATGAAAATTCTATGACTGCGCCAGTTTTATAAGCTCATTTACACTTACTTCATAACTTGTCTTATCATCAACCGGTTGAATAAGATAAGCGTTAATCCTGTCCATAAGTGCTATAGCCTTGTCGGTAACGGAGTCTGCACCTCTTTGATATGCACCTATATTGATTAAATCTTCATTTTTGGCATAACTTGCAAGCAAGGCGCGAATTTTACCCGCGGCTTCCTTGTGTTCTTTTGAAACAACATTGTTCATAACACGTGAAATACTTTGCAGTACATCAATTGCAGGGTAGTGATTTTTATGCGCCAGTGCACGCGAGAGCATAATATGACCGTCGAGAATACTCCTTGCGGTATCTGATACAGGCTCGTTAAAATCGTCGCCTTCGACAAGAACCGTATAAAGCCCTGTTATTGTGCCAAATTCATTACTTCCGGCACGTTCTAAAAACTTCGGCATGAGTGCAAAAACAGAAGGAGTGTAGCCTCTTGTTGCGGGAGGCTCGCCCACGGCAAGGCCGACTTCTCTCTGCGCAAGGGCAATACGCGTAACACTATCCAGCATAAAAAGCACATCTTTTCCCTTATCACGGAAATACTCCGCAATTGCACAGGCAACAAAAGCGGCTTTTATTTTAACAAGAGAAGGCTGCTCGGATGTTGCCACAACAACAATAGAGCGCTTCATGCCTTCAACCCCCAGAGTATGCTCTATAAATTCCCTGACCTCGCGGCCGCGCTCGCCTATAAGTGCAATTACGTTAATGTCGGCAGAGGTGTTTTTTGCCATCATCGCAAGGGTTGTGCTTTTCCCCACGCCGGAGCCCGCAAAAATCCCCATCCTTTGACCTTTTCCTATAGTTATAAGACCGTCAACCGCCCTGATACCAAGGCTTAAAGGTTCATCCACGGGCTTCCTTTTAAGCGGATTGATAAGTTTTCCGCTTGCGGAATAATATTTTTCGGCCGCAATATCGCCAAGACCGTCAATAGGGTTGCCAAGACCGTCAAGCACCCGTCCTAAAAGCGCATCGGACACTTTTACTTTCATATCCGAACCCGTATTTACAACTTTTGCGCCTGACTTTAAACCTTCAATTGAGCCCAGAGGCATAAGAAGAATCCTGTCTTCTCTAAATCCCACAACCTCGCAGTGCACGGGCGGCATATCATCTGAAATTATGTAACACAAATCGCCGATAGATGAAACAGGCCCGTCCGCCTCAATTATAAGACCTATAATCTCTGTCACTTTCCCTATTTTGACTACAGGACTCATATCTTCAAGAATTTTTTTATAAGGAGAAAAATCAAACTTATCCAAGGGTTTCTTCCTTATTTTCAGCAGGCTGCGACTCATCAAAAGCATTCAAACATTCATTAAATTTCTGTGCAATCTGATTTAACTGCGTTTCAAATCCTAAATCCAGCCGCTCCTTGGGAGTCTGGATAATCAGGGTATCATCGGACATTTTGGAGTTATAAGAAAGTTTTATGCTTCTTAGTTTATCGATATCAATCTCTGTTTGCGCAGTATCGGAATTAAGGGTATTATTTAAAATTTCATTTAAAAGTCTTGCATATTTTTCGCTTAAGATAAGTTCTATATTTTCCTTGTCACTGAGGAGTTTAACCGATTCATTCACAAGGTGTATAAGCGCGTTTTTATCCACCGAATCAATGCAGACTTTCTTTGCTATCATAAGTACAAGTTCTACAATCTCTCTTTTGGAGGAGGACATAATTTTATTTTTCATTTCAAAGGCATTTTTTGCAATTTCATCCATTGCAATAATCTTTTGCAAAAGCTCCTGCCTTATTTTTTCACAGCCGTCCGTATATCCTGCCTCATAGCCCTCTTTTGCGCCTTCCTGAGAGGCAGTTTCTTTTATACCGAGAGCTTCCTGCTGCGCGGTTTCCTTTATTTTTTGCGCTTCAATCTTAGCTTCATCCAGAATCTCGTCACCTTTTTTTGCCGCACAGTCAAGAAGTTCCTGCGCACGGTTTTTAAGCCCCTGTGCCTCAATATTTGCGGACTCAAGAATATTCTGCGCTTCCCTTGCCGCTTCATCGAGCATTTTTTGAACTTTGGCCTCAGCCTCGCGCTCCATAAGATTTATTTTGCTTTCTCTTTCAGAAAGCAATAACCGCTCCTCTTCCTGATCTTGGGAAACTAACTGCTCTTCGGGCTCCTGATTTGAAAAAAAATCAACAACCACGGAGGTGCCCAGATTTATTTTGTCAGATTTAATCCTACTCAATTAACTCATCCCCGACGCCGTCGCGTACAATAACAAGTTCGCCGTTTTGTTCAAGCATTCTTATTATACCGACAATTTTAGACTGTACTTCCTGAACTTCACGCGCTCTGACAGGGCCCATATATTCCATATCTTCAAGCAGGATAGCCTGTGCACGCTCCGACATGTTGCGAAGAATCTTGTCTTTGACATCCTCTCTTGCACCTTTAAGCGACAGGGCAAGGTCTTTTGTATCCACTTCGCGAAGAATCCTTTGGATAGCTCTGTCATCAAGATTAACGATGTCTTCAAATACAAACATAAGACTTCTGACATCTTCCGCAAGCTGCGGGGTTTCTTCTTCCAGCATTTCTATAACGTTTTTCTCGGTTGCGCGGTCGGTTCTGTTTAAGATGCTTGCAAGTGCTTCCGTGCCTCCGGCCTTTGAAAAGTCTTGTATAACAACATTTGAAAACTTGCTTTCAACAATTTTTTCAACTTCGGAGATAATCTCGGGATTTGTTGTTTCCATCTGCGCGATTTTTAAAGAAACCTTATGCTGAACGGCAGGAGGCAGACAGTTTAAAACTTTTGCCGACTGCTCGGGTTTCAAATACGCAAGAATAAGCGCAATGAGCTGCGGATTTTCATTTTGAAAAGAAGTGGCAAGCTGAATCGGGTCGGCATCATTAAAGAACTGAAAAGGATTGGAGTTTAATATGGTTACAAGCCTGTCAAGTATTTTATTTGCCTGCTCGGTGCCGTATGCCTTTTCAAGAAGGGTTTTGGCATAATTCATACCGCCTGAAGCCAGCATTGAGTTTGCCTGAAAAATAGTATGAAATTCATCAACAATAGCTTCAAGCGTTTCTATGGGCAATTTATTCATTGCGGCAATATCAAGAGTTATCTGCTCCAATACATCATCATCGGTTATGTTTTTCATAATCTCCGAAGCCGCAGCAGGACCCAGCACTATCATAAGTGCGGCAACCTTTTGTGAATGTGTCATGGCTTCTATTTGTATCGGGAGCATTTCTCTTTAATTCTTCTCTTATTATTTCCTACTCTTTAACATATGATGTAAGCAGCCTTGCGGCATCCTGAGGATCGCTCAGTATGATATCCGTAATTTCCGCCCGCTTTTTATCCACAACCGATGTAAATGCAGGCTCTTCGGAATCAGGTTCATCCAGGTACTGACCGTCCATACCGTCATTATTACCCAACATAAGATATGGGTCAAATCCTTGAAACTGATTATTTTCTTCCTGATTTTGGGGTTTGGGCGGCTCGGGCTTTTTAAATATCGACGAAAAGGTCGAAAGTCCGACAAGACCAAGCACCAAAACTATTAAAAGCGGCGCTACGTTTGTAAAAATAAATCCCAGCATTTCCATAATTTTTGCGTACTTTTCCTCATTGAGCGTCTGCAGTTGTTCTGCTTTATCAATTCCCATAAACTTAAGACTTGAAACATTAACTACGTCCCCTCTTGTAACATCCATGCCCGCAGCTGCTATTACGAGGTTTTTTATATCCTCTTTTTCTTCATCGGTCAAAATCTTATTCACCGCAACGGCAACAGAAAGGCGCGTGACCGAACCGGGTGCGTATACCACCTGTTTAACTTCTTTTGTAACCGCATAGTTTACGGCATTTTTCTCTTTTTCATAGCTTAATTCGCGTCCGCGGACTTTGTCGGTGACATTTCTTGCGTTTTCATCCGCTTCGCTTATGCCCGTCTGCTCTTCAACAACAGTCATAACATTCTGTGTCTGCGGATTTTGCGCATTTTGCTGCACGGCTCCGGGCTGGTTTTGGGCAGCGGGATTATCGGGATCAAGCGCCACTTCATCCTTTTTAAGCACTATGGGCTGTGGTTTTTTATAAGTTTCTCTCTCGCTTTGCTGACCGAGGATAACTCCGCTTTGAGTACCGTTTGCGGGTATATAGCTTTCAATTGTCGAGCGCGTCGAGTTAAAGTCCATAACCGCGCTTACCTGAACGGAAACATTATCCTTGCCCATTATGGTTTCTAATGTATCCTGAATTTTCTTTGCGGCTTCTTTCTCAAAACTCGACCTGTAGGTCTGCATGTCGGTATTATTTTTGGAAACATCTTCACTAAGGGCATTTCCGTACTGATCCGTTAAAAAGACTCTGTCATTTGTGAGTCTTGGCACCGAGTATGCCACAAGATTTTTTATGGCAAGAATCTGAGAGGGTTTTAATCTGTAGCCGGGCTCCAGAATAAGCACAACGCTTGCACTGGGTTCTTCGTCATTATCGGAAAAAACCGAACGCTCGGGCTCTGCAAGCTGAACCCTTGCTTTTTGAATGCCGGTAATTTTTTCAATCGAGCGGGTTAATTCCCCCTGAAAGATTCTCTGTTTTGTCAATTTATTTTTAAAATCGGTAGAACCCAGCTGCAGATCGTCAAGCAGCTCAAAACCCGGAGAAGAGTCTTTAATAAGGTCATTTTCAGCCACAAATATTCTCAGGTTTTCTTTATCCTGCTCACGCACAAGAATTGCCGATTTATCATCCGAGAGTTTAAAGGCATAACCGCTTTTTTTAAGACTTTCTGAAATTGCCGCAACATCATCTTTAGCTAAATCGGAATACAAAACCGACCAGTTGGGCTCGGTTGCTTTAAATATAAAATAAACGCAAACTACAAGAGCTACAACCATAAGCGCTGCTATGACAAATTTCTGGTTCAAGTCAAACTTGTCCCAGATTTTCTTTATATCAAGAGCCATGGCCTTTAGATGTTCGTTCACTTTATTAAATATCCCTGTTATTTTTTATACGTTTACTACAGTATTTTAGACTTTTTTAGCATTAAATTCAATTTGTTAAGGTTTTTAAACTCTGAGGTTTTTAAACTCGGTGTAGGCATTTATCATCTGGTTTCTTAATTGAATTGCCATCTGCATTGCAAGAGTAGACTTTTGGGAGGCAATCATAACCTCATGCACGCTTATATCTCCGCCTGCGGCAAATGTCTCCATGGCATCTTCCGCCTCTTTTTGAACACCGCTCAAATTCGTAACTCCGTCAGAAAAACCTCTGCCTATGTCACGCGCCATTCTTGCCGTGTCGGAAAGGTTCTCAACTTTCTGTGCGTTTATGGCATCGGCACCCAAAAACATCTCAACGGAACCTTTAAGCTTTTGCGGTTCTTTTGTGTTTTTTGGTGTATTTGATGTCATTGCAGAGAAAACCTCGTTAAAATCCGAGGCATCTTCTATCTGTTTATCAAAGTTTTTAAGGTTATTGTTAAAACTTTTGTTGTAATTTTCTATTGAACCTATATTTGTATTAATTTCAAAATTCATTTCCTAAAACCTTATATCTGCATTGCCGACTGTATCATAGTCTTTGTGGTCTGCGCTATGGTCACGTTTGCTTCATATGCTTTTGAGGCATTAACCATATTAACCATTTCTTCAACAACATTTACATTCGGAAGAGTTACCATGCCATCTTCATCGGCATCGGGGTGAGTCGGGTCATAGACCATTCTGTAGGGGTTTTCGGATTCCGTTATTTTATCCACCATAACACCCTGCGAAAGACCGTCCTCTTCAAAAACTACCCTGCCTCTTAAATAAGGGCCGTTCTCTAAATCCATCTGCGGCTCAACCCCGCCTGTGGGAAGCGCGGGACGAAGCGAGTTTTTATAAACCGATTTGAAGGTTACCTCTTTTTTGGCGTAAACTTCTCTTTCGCCTTTAGCATTTCTTGTAGTGTTGGCATTTGCAATGTTTGATGAAACCGTGTCCATCATAACCCTTTGGGCATGCATGCCTGAGGCTGCTATATCAAAAATATCAAAACTCATTTTCTAATCCCCCGTTATAATTGACCCCTTATAACACTTTGAAGCCCCTGATACGAGCGCGACATAAGAGTTGCAAGGATTGTATACTGTGTACCCGTTTTAGCTTCATCCATCATCTCCGCTTCAAGGTTTACATTATTACCGTCCGCACTTATAGGATCAGAGTAATCGGCAAGAATCTCGGGCGAAAAATTGTTGTTAACAGGACTTCTCAAAAAAGCAATCTGCGCAGGGTCCTGTTTTTTAAGCGCTTCTACGGGATTTTCAACTATTTTTCTTGAGTTTTCGGCTTTTATTTTTTCTTTCAAATCCTCACGCTCAATCATATGTTGAATTTGATCTTCAAATGCGACATCTTTTCTTTGATACCCCGGCGTTGTGGCATTAACGGTATTGGCGGAAATTGCTCTTGAACGCTCGTACAAACCGTTTAGCGCCAGTGCCGCAATATCTCTTGTTCTGTTGTTTATTAAATCCATAAACCCACCTCTTTAATTTATCCCGTCTACAAGCAGCGGAATGGTAACAAGAAACTCCGTTTCACTATCATCACTTTTTACAAGCGATATTGAACCCAGCTGTGCGGCGAGGTATTTCCTGCATATATTAAGCCCCAGACCCCAGCCGTCCTTTTTGGTGGAAAAGCCTTCCATAAACAGTTTATTTTGAATATCTCCGGGAATCTTTTCACCATGGTTTTTAACAAAAATCTTTGCAAATTTTTCATCCGCTTCAATTCTTATTTCTATTTCATCATCAGTTGTAGATTCATCGGCATTTTTAACCAGATTGTTTAATACCGCAAAAAATCTCTCTTCATCAATGAGCACAAGAGCCTTGCCTTTTATATTATCCGTAAATTTTACCGTATTATTTCTCTCCGGCAGAATTTGCTCAAAAACACCAATAGATGCACGCACAACTTCTTTTAAATCTTTTTCTTCAAAGTTTAAGTTATCTCCCGCCCTTAAATCATCAAGCTGCAGGCGTATAAGTGAAATTGACTTTTTTATAAGCCCGAGATTTTTATCTTCGCCAAACTGTTTTTCAAGTATTTTTGCATAAATATCAAGTACGCTGAGCTGGTTTTTTATTTCATGGGCGCAGCTTCTTATATTCGCATTTATTTCATCGACTCTGTCCCGGGTTTGCAGCCTGTCGGCAATATTTTCCTGTTCTTTTAAATTAAACTCGTTTTCTTTTATGTTTTCATTTAAAATTTTTAAGACATTATAAATCGCATCGTTTAAAAGAGCGTTCTCACGGCGCTCGGGGCGATATGAATAAAATTTCTCGTCAAAATTTGTTTTAAGTCTGTCTTTTACGGTTTCAAAAACCTCATTGACATCTTTTGAATTCACTTTTATATAAAGCGGGGTTGCATCTTTATTGGGAGTATCCGAGTAATCCCATATCAAAACGGCATTGTACCTGTGAGAAGTTATGATTACAAACTCCATCTCAACAAGGTCATCCTTTAATACCGTATCAAAATCAAGAAAGCTGAACATCTCTACATTTGAACAGTATTCAAGTCTTTTTATTATACCTTCTATCTCACGGGTGTCTTTAAATCTGGTAAAAATAAGTGATTTGGCATTGTTTGCGGCAACGGGCTCAAGCAAAGAGCGAATAAGACCATTCACGGTCTTTTTGGAAAAAAGTTCTTCGCTGTTTTGAAATTCGGAATCCAAAAAATTCTTTAAGGATTTTTTATTGTGTTTGTACATTTATAAACTCACCATTTTAACTTTTGCCCGAAGGGCGCTTTGAAATTTTACGCAATTTTTGCTTTTTTCCTTGCGCCGAAACCCTTGTTTATCGCATACAGTACAGCCTGTGTTCTGTCATTTACCTGAAGTTTTTGGAAGATATTGTTAACGTGTGTTTTAACTGTTGTTTCTGAAATAAACAGCTGCTGGGCAACACCTTTATATGTAATACCTTCCGTCAAAAGTCCGAGCACTTCCTCTTCTCTGTTTGTCAGATAATTGAGCAGATTTTCTTCATCATCTGCGGCATTGTACGCTTTTTCGTTTCTCTCCGCTGCCTGAAAATATTCAAAGAACTTGGAGCAAAGAACGGAGGGGAGGTAGATTTTACCCATTGTAACTTCATCCAGCGCGCGGATAAGCTGGGCTGAAGCCATGGTTTTTAAAATATAGCCTTTAGCGCCTATTTTCATTGCGCGATAAATTAAATCGGCATCATCATACCCAGTAAGTGCAATTATTTTTGTTTTAAGGCCGAGTTTTTCAATTTCCGAAATTGCGGTAATACCGTCAATTTCCGGCATATTAATGTCCATTAAAACAATGTCGGGCTGATATTTTTTTATAAGAGAAATTGCAACATTAACATTGCCCGCATTTGCAATAACTTCATAATCCTGTTCAAGGTTAATAAGTTCGCGTATGCCCGATGCATGATCGTAATTGTCATCTACTACAATAACTCTTGATTTTCTTTTAAAATCAGCTCTTCTCATCTTCTCCTCCGCTAATCCCTAATCATTATTTACACTTTACGGGTTATTTTTTATCCCCTCACAGTTAAAATATACCCTCCAAAGATGATTTATTCATCAATTGAAAGGTTTAATTTTAGGGCGTTTAGGGCGGATAGGAAGTACTAGATCCAAAGATTTAAATTGAATTTAAAATCCAAAAAACACAATGCTTTAAAGCCTTGTCAATCCTCCCGTCTTAAACAAAATTAAAAAGAAGAGGATTTTTCATCCAAATAGACCAGAACAAAAGCCGATGTTACGTGTATTATTGTTTAGTCAGGTTCAATAAGCCCGCAAATACGGATATTTATATAGGAAAGTTACTATGGGAGAGCATCTGAGCGCCCAAATTCTGGGAATGAACGTTAATTTAGACACGCTTATTACAATGTGGCTGACTATGGCATTGTTAATCATAGTGTCATTTGCGGCAACAAGGAAGCTCTCGCTTGTTCCGGGCAGACTGCAGGTGGTTTTTGAAAACATAATAGGTTATTTTTCAGATATTACCTCATCAAATATGGGCAAAAAAGAAAGCGCAAAACACCTGCCGCTTTTGCTTACGCTTTTTATGTTTATATTGACGGCAAACCTTATAGGGCAGCTTCCATGGAGGCTTATACACCTTCATCAGGGTGAACTCGCCTCGCCTAATAACGACATAAATATGACGGCTGCTATGGCAATAGTGGTGTCAATTTATTATATTTTTTACGGAATTAAAGCAAAAGGCCTCAAGTTCTTTATCCACAGTTTTAAAGTTGACGGTATTATGATTGCCCTTGTGGATTTGCTTGAGCTTTTTGTAAGACCTTTTTCGCTCGCACTGCGGCTTTTTGCCAACATACTTGCAGGCGAAATTCTGGTATTTACGTTTGCAGGTATGTGTGCATACTTTCTGCCGCTGCCCTTTATGGCATTTGAAATTTTCGTTGCGGTAATTCAGGCACTGGTATTTACACTGCTTTCAACAACGTATATAGCACTTGCGGTAAATAAAGAAGAATAAAAAAATAAAAGGAGAAAAAAATGGCAGTAGAACAATTGGCAACTGAAGTTGCAGCATTCAGCAAACTGGGCGCAGGCATTGCAATCGGCTTCGGCGCTATAGGCGGCGGTATAGGTATCGGTATCGCAACAAAGGGTATGCTTGAAGCAATGGCAAGACAGCCCGAAATCGCAGGCAAGGCGTTTATGAACTTTATTATCGGTCTTGGTCTTGCCGAAGCAACGGCAATTTATGCACTCTTCATCGCACTTCAGCTTATCGGTTAGTTTATAAGGAAGCGAGCCTTTTAAAATGGAATTTAACGCCACATTTATAATTGCATTTATAAGCTTTATAGTCTTTACGGTCATTATGAATATCATTTTGTACAAACCGATAAATGATATTGTGCAAAAACGCAAAGACTTTATTGACGCAAATTATAACGAGGCAAAATCCAATGCGGACAAGACAAGGACAATTCTTGACGAGAGAAAAAACAAACTTGCCTCCGCAAGGCAAAATGCCAAAGAGCGCTCGGAAGAGAAAATAAATTCCGCAAAAAATAAAAAAGATGAAATAACATCAAAGGCAAAGCAGAGCGCAAAAGAAAACATAGAAAAAGCTCGTATAGAGAATTTAAACTCGAGTAAGGAAGCAAAAGAAGTGCTCAGGGGCGAAATCAAAAACCTTGCACAGATGATTTCAGACAGGTTTTTAAACCATGAAGAAAAAATCGCGGATATTGACAACACCCTTGTGGACAAAATAATGCAGGATTAAACCTATGGAAATCTGGACACTTATTGTAAAATCAAATACTTTCAACTTTCTGATTTTGCTCGGACTTATAATCTTTGCGATTAAATTTTTTAAAGTAGGGAATTTAATAGAGTCTGCATGTTCAAAAGTCCGCGAAACCGTTGAAAAATCACAAAATGTAAAAGAGGACTCAATAGAAGAACTCAAAAAGGCAAACGAAACTGTAAAAAATATCGCCCGCGAAGTGGAAGAGATTTTCAACAACGCACAAAAAAGCGCGGAACTTACGGGCAAAAAAATTCTCGATGATGCCGATATCGAGGCACGGGGAATTTTTGACAATGCACGGAAAATCCTTGAATCGGAAAACAAAAAAACAGCCCTTTCGCTTACCCAAAAAACCGCTCTGGCATCTTATGAAATTGCAAAAAACCATATTTGCAAAACTATTAAAGAAAAACCGGATTATCACAAAGACTTTATTGAACAAAGCATAAAAGAACTCGACAGGTTAAAAACCAATGAATAAAAGCGAAAACCAACTCATAGCGGCAAGATATGCAAAATCACTGCTTGAACTCAATACGGAGGGCGGGCTTGACAATGCAGGAGTATACAGAAATCTTGAAAATATAAAAGCGATTTTAAAATCGTCAAATGAACTCTGCGAGGCGCTCTGCAACCCTGTAATCTCGGCAGCGGACAAGGAAGCCGTTATAGATGCCGTGTTTGAAAGGGATACGGATATTCTAATCAGGAATTTTCTAAAACTTCTTGTCAAAAAAAACCGCTTTGACCTGATTTTTGACATTATAAAACTGTATAATAATCTGCTTGATAAAATTAACAACATATCAAAAATCGAGGTCATATCGGCAATTGAACTTGATGATAATTTCAGGGAAAAAATCAAAAATAAACTCTCGGAAATTCTTAAAAAGGAAATAATAATAAACTACAATACGGATGAATCACTCATCGCGGGTCTTGTATATAAAATGGGCGATGATGTATTCGACACATCCCTTAAAGGGAAAATGGAAAAATTTAAAAACGCAATATCAAAATAAGAGGAAAAAATATGGCAGCAATCAAACCTGATGAAATCAGCTCCATCATTCGGGAAAAAATTCAAAACTTCGATTCCGTAAATGAAGTAACAAACGTGGGCACCGTACTTGAAATAGGGGACGGAATCTCGCGCATATACGGATTAAAAAACGTTATGGCATCGGAACTTGTCGAATTTCAGGATGAAGATAAAACTCTGGGTATTACATTAAACCTTGAAGAAGATAATGTAGGCGTGGTAATTCTCGGCGATTACACAAAAATCAAAGAAGGAATGCAGGTAAAATCCACGGGCAAAATCGCCTCTATCCCCGTAGGCGACAACCTCATCGGAAGAATTATCGACCCCACGGGCAAACCCATAGACGGCAAAGGCGACATTGAGAGCAATAAAACCCGCCCTATTGAGCGTGTTGCACCGGGTATTATCACAAGAAAATCAGTACACCAGCCCTTGCAAACAGGTCTAACCGCAATTGACGCGCTGACACCTATCGGCAGAGGGCAAAGGGAACTTATAATCGGCGACAGGCAAACGGGTAAAACCGCAATCGCCGTCGATACCATTTTGAATCAAAAGGGTCAGGATGTAATCTGCATATATGTTGCAATCGGACAGAAAACTTCAACCGTGGCGCAGCTGGCTAAAACACTTGAAGAGCACGGTGCTATGGAATATTCAATCATAGTATCCGCCGCGGCAAATGAAAGCGCGCCGCTTCAATACATTGCTCCTTTTGCGGGCTGCGCGATAGGTGAAGAATTTTTAGAACAGGGCAAGCACGTACTTATAGTTTACGACGACCTTACAAAACACGCTCAGGCATACCGTGCGATGAGCCTGCTTTTAAGAAGACCTCCGGGACGTGAAGCATATCCGGGTGATGTTTTCTATCTGCACTCAAGGCTTCTTGAGCGTGCCTGCAAACTATCCGACGAGCTTGGCGGCGGCTCAATTACCGCACTTCCGATTATTGAAACTCAGGCAGGAGATGTTTCCGCCTACATTCCTACAAACGTAATTTCAATCACGGACGGTCAGATATTCCTTGAATCAAACCTCTTTAACGCAGGACAAAGACCCGCCATTAACGCAGGCATATCGGTTTCGCGTGTGGGCGGCGCAGCGCAAACCAAAGGTATTAAACAGGTAGCGGGGCAATTAAGGCTTGATTTAGCCCAGTACCGCGAGCTTGCGGCATTTGCACAGTTTGCCTCAGACCTTGATCCCGCAACACGCGCACAGCTTTTAAAGGGTGAAAAACTTACACAAATCCTTATCCAGCCGCAGTACAACCCTCTTAGTGTTGCAAAACAGGTATCAATCCTTTTTGCGGGCAACGAAGGCTATTTAGATGATATTGAAAACAAAGACATACCCGCATTTAAAGAACAGTGGTTTGAATATTTCACGTCAAATATGAGCGAGCTGGATGAAAAGCTCAATAAGGGCGCGGCTTTAGATGACGCAGATAAGGAAAATCTCAGAAATAATCTCAAGGACTTTAAAGAAAACATCTTTAAAAAGGATTAAAAGTGGCTAATTTACGCAACATAAAAGACAGAATAACGAGCATTCAAAACACACAGAAAATCACACGTGCAATGAAAATGGTAGCTGCCGCAAAGGTTAAAAAAGCCGAAAACGCGGTAAAAATGTCGCGGCCTTTCACACTTGAACTCTATAAAATGTTTACAAAAGTGTTCAAGGCGCTCTCTGATTGCCCGCTTGAAAAAGTAAATACGGAGCGCGCAATCGACAATTACCCCGAACTTCTTGCAAAAAGGGAAATTAAAACCGTGGGTTTTGTTGTAATGTCGTCAAACAAAGGGCTTGCGGGAGCGTACAGTGCAAATATCGTCAGATTTACATTAAATGAAATCAAAAAAGCGCTTGACGAGGGCAAAAAGGTAAAACTTTACCTTGCAGGACAAAAGGCATATCCCGCGCTTAAAAATGCCACGCGCAATCTGGATTTTGAAATAAAAAATGTCTATACAAGCATTATGGACAACCCTGACTCTACAAATTCACTCATTCTGGCGGAAGATTTAGCCCTTGAATACGTAAACAAAGAAATCGACTCGATTGTCCTTATAACAACGCGTTATGTTAATATGATGACATACAAGGTTGAAAAATGGACACTGCTGCCGGTTGAGGTTAAAGAGTTTCATAAAAAAGAGTTCGATGAAGAGCACAAAGTGGTGCACCGCGAAAGTTCGCACAAAATTGACCCGCTTACTGAATTTGTACCGGATCTTTGCACCATTTTGCAAAAAGTTGTGCCTATGTATATTACAAACATTATTTTTCAGGCATTTCTGGAGGCAAGCGCGTCGGAACTTGCATCCAGAATGACAGCTATGTCAGCCGCCACAAATAACGCACAGGAAATGATAAGAATTCTTACCATAGACTACAACAAAGCCCGTCAGGCGCAGATAACGCAGGAACTAAACGAAGTTGTATCAGGTGCCGACGCTCTAAAATAGCCTTATTGATTTTAAAACCCTTTTATAAAAGGGTTTTAAAATTTCATGTAATGCCTTAATTCCCAGTCGGTAACACGTATTCTGTAATTATCCCACTCTTTTTCTTTTGAGGATAAAAACTCGTTAAATATGTGTTCACCGAGAGCTTTTTTGACAAGCTCCGACTTTTTCATAAGGTAAAGCGCTTCGTTTAAACTGCCGGGCAGTGCGGTTATACCTTTTTCTTTTTTCTGCGCTTCGGACATTTCATAAATATTCTCTTCTCTCTGTTTTGGCGGTTCAATTTTATTTTTAATACCTTCCATAGATGCAGTCAGTAAAACCGCAAAGACAAGATACGGGTTGCAAGTCGGATCCGGTGAGCGAAGCTCTATGCGTGTTGCATTTCCGCGTTTTGCAGGAACCCTTATCAGCGCCGAACGGTTAGCCAGCGACCATGCAAGATAAACGGGCGCTTCATACCCTGGTACAAGACGCTTGTAGCTGTTTACAAGAGGATTGCAGACAGCAGTAAACTCCTGAACGTGTTTTAAGTATGAGCCTATGGTATACATAGCCTCACATGAGAGCTGATAAGGCGCATTTTCATCGTAAAATGCATTTTTGCCGTCTTTAAACAAAGAAACATTGCAGTGCATACCCGAGCCGTTTACGCCGAATATGGGTTTTGGCATAAATGTAGCATGCAGATTATGTCTGTCGGCCACCGCTTTTACCGCATATTTAAAAGTAACCACGTTGTCTGCGGTTGTAATGGCATCTGCATATTTGAAATCTATTTCATGTTGTCCCTGGGCCGCTTCGTGGTGGCTGGCTTCTATTTCAAAGCCCATTTTCTGAAGCACATCAACCATCTGAGCCCTGATATCTTCGCCCTTATCGACAGGCGCAACGTCGTAATAATAACCCCTGTCATGTGTTTCAAGCGTAGGCATACCGTGTTCATCCCTTTTAAAAAGGAAAAACTCCGCCTCGGGGCCTGCATTTAAGGTGTAGCCCATATCAGCCGCTTCTTTAACAACTCTTTTCAGGTTACATCTGGGGCAGCCTTCAAAAGGCGTGCCGTCAGCGTTATGAATGTCGCAGATAATTCTTGCAACATTCCTTCCGCCCATCTCTTTCCAGGGTAAAATCGCAAAAGTCGCAAGGTCGGGATAAAAATACATATCCGATGTTTCAATACTTCTAAAACCCTTGATTGACGAACCGTCCAGCATACATTCATTATTTAAAACTTTATCAATCTGGGATGACGGAACGCAGAGGTTTTTTACATTTCCGTTTATGTCGACAAACTGCAATCTTATAAAATGAATATCATTTTCGCAGATAATTTTTTTAATCTGCTCTTTGCTCAAAGTTTTTCCATGTTCGGGAATGTAACACATCGGCTGTTCTCCTTAATTCTAACTGTAGCGTAAAATCAATGAGCTTATTATGCACTTTTTTAGACAAATAGTCAAAGCATTTTATAAAATCTTTATAAATTTATGAATAACGCGCCAGAAAATCATTGTAGGCGATTTTTAGACCTTCTTCAAGTTCAACCGTGCTTTTCCAGCCGAGTTCGTTGATTCTTGAAACATCCATAAGTTTTCTCGGTGTGCCGTCGGGTTTTGTTTTATCCCACTCTACTTCACCTTCAAAACCCACTGTTTTCTTTACAAGTTCGACTATTTCTTTTATGGTTCTTTCTTTTCCGGAGCCGATGTTAATAAACTCGCCTATCTCATCCGCGTTTTTATTCTCCATCAGATAAACACAGGCTGAAGCCAGGTCATCGGAAAACAGAAACTCTCTTAAAGGCGTACCCGTACCCCAGGCAGTGACTGTTTTATCACCTCTTTGTTTTGCCTCGTGAAAGCGCCTTATGAGCATAGGTACGACATGGGCGTTTTCAGGGTGGTAATTATCCCCTATACCATAGAGATTGCAGGGCATAACACTTATGTAGTTTGTACCGTACTGGCGGTTATAAGCGTTTGCAAGTTTAATACCGCATATTTTAGCCAGCGCATAAGGTTCATTTGTAGGCTCAAGTTTGGATGAAAGCAGATACTCTTCCTTTATGGGCTGCGGTGCATTTTTAGGGTAAATGCACGATGAGCCCAGAAACATAAACTTTTTAACGTTATATTTAAAAGAACTCTCGAAAATATTGTTCTGAATTTTTAAATTTTCAAGCAGAAAATCAACGGGGTAAGTATTATTTGCATAAATTCCCCCCACTTTTGCCGCTGCCAGAAATACCCACTCGGGCCTTTCTTTATTAAAAAATTCATCTACCGCTTTTGTATCGGTTAAGTCAAGTTCACTGTGCGTTTTAAGGGCAAAATTTGTATAGCCTTTTCTTTGAAGCTCTCTTAAAATCGCT
>DVFS01000056.1 GCA_018713115.1 Candidatus Galligastranaerophilus faecipullorum | reverse complement strand
AATCTGCTGGATAAAGTAGATATGTGTGTATAGATTTTAATTGGAGAGAATATGGCCGAAAACAACGAAAGCAAAGAAAATATCAAGCACAAAAATGACAAAAATCGCAATACCGAGTTTAAACAGCCCAAAAAAGAGGGCCGGCAAGTTCATAAAGTTAAAAAGCGCATTGTTGTTCCCGTAATCACCTTTTCATTACTGGCGCTCGGCGGAATTTATGCACTGCTGCATGCCCATTACTATCAATCAACGGATGATGCGTTTGTGGAAGGGCATATTATCTCAATTGCTCCGAGGGTTTCAGGCCCTGTAGTAAAACTTTTGATAAAAGATAACCAGGAAGTAAAAAAAGGCGATTTGCTTTTGGAAATTGACCCGAATGACTATATCGTGGCGCTTGAACAGAAAGAGGCAAAACTGCTTGAAGCAAAAGCCATGTTAAATGCATCTCATAAGAATATTCTTGAAAATACAAGTGTTTCAGATAAAACCGTAAAAGATATTTCAAGTGTCAAGTCAAGACTCGATTATGCAAAAAGAACTTATGACAGGGACTTAAAACTCTCAAAAGACGGTATTGTTTCAAAAGAAGAGCTTGACAGATCAAAAACAGCATATGTTTCATTGAATGCAAATTATCTTGCAGAACAGGAAAAGAAACGTGCGGCAGACATTGCGATTCAATCTTCAATTGCAAAAAAACAAGAAATAGAGGCGCAGATAAAGCGTCTGGAAAGTGAAATTGACGAGGCAAAACTAAACCTGTCATACACAAAAATATATGCGCCGCAAAGCGGCAAAATCTCGGCCAGAACCGTAGAGGAAGGCAACTATGTGCAGGTGGCGCAGCCTCTTATGTCCATTGTGTCTGATGAAGTATGGATTGTTGCAAACTACAAAGAAACCCAGCTTGAGCAGGTACGTCCCGGGCAGGAGGTGATAATCAAAGTTGACACATATCCAAAAAAGAGATTTAAAGGCAAGGTGGACAGCCTTCAGAGGGCAACGGGCGCAAAATCAAGTCTTTTCCCTCCGGAAAATGCTGTCGGCAGCTATGTAAAAATAGTACAGAGAATTCCCGTTAAGATTATTTTTACGGAGGATATTTCAAATTACAATATTGCACCGGGCATGTCGGTTGTGCCTAAAATAAAAATAAGATAACAAAATGCGCGGGTCAGTTAATTCTTAAGCTGTTTTTTAACATCGTCCCTAATATCCGAAAGCGGGCCGTTATATGGATTTCTGAGATTTTGATAGTATTTTTTTGCATAAGTAAAGGGAAATTTCGGAATCCAGCCCAGTTTAAAAAGAATATTAACCGTTTCAGCCCCCTGGGAGAACATAAGTTCGTCAATTGTCTGCTCGTAGGCGGGAGAAATCGACGTTACCAGCTTAAGCAAATAATCGGCGGCAGTAAGTGCGCCATAGCCCGACATAAGTCCTGTGTCGGTTATTACTTTTGTAATTTTGAGTTCATTCCCGTCGACACTTATTCTGCTTGTATTTTCAGGTGGTACGATTTCACTCTCTGCAGCTCTTTCAATTTCGTACCATTCGCCCTCATATTTAATTCTAAGCGTTTGCGGGTCTGGCATATAGATGTCATCATAATCATTCTCTAGGATTTCCCTGCCGTTAGAATCAACAATTCCGTATTTATAGTTTTGGCATGTCAGGAAATTCTGCCCGAAAAGGGGATCAATTCTTGTGTATTCAGGAACTATTACAATTTCACCGAATTCATTGTACAGACCGAAGTCATGGTCATTCCCGAGTTTTGCATATTTACCGAAAAATCTGTCTACGTGGCGGTATTTAATTGGAACAAGTATATTCCCGTTTGAATCAATAATTCCAAACTTTGAACCTTTTTGCGCTATCCAGGAAGAATTACCCAGTCTGATAAGCTTTTTATAATCTGCATTCAGCACCGTATTTCCAGATTTATCTTTCAATCCGAATTTATTATCTTCGGAAAATACCGTGACGTCTTCCATCTTGAGAACGCCTTGCAAAGGCGCTTGATTCTGTGCGCTTGCTTTCGTACAAAGGAAAAATATTAAAAAAATCAAACAAACAATCCTTTTCATAATTTAATGATACCATAAAATTGTCCATGTTATAATTTTGTTAACGGAATTGAATTATGCTTAAGGTTAATATGACAAAAAAGACTCTTGTATACCTGTCAGCTATAACTGCTGCTGTTATCTTGCTGGCTCTTATTTTTTATCTTATCGTTCTGCCTTATGCAGTTTCCAATACAAAAGTTCTCGGTTTATTAGAAAAATGTGTTAAAGATTCACTCCATGCAGAGTTGAAAATAGTTAATCCCGTCTTAAAAACTTCTCTTGCACCGAGAATTACATTTAAACTCGATGAATTATATATTATAAAAAACAATAATGACATTTTAAATGTGAAAAATTTTGACGCGGATATTTCTCTTATCAGGCTCTTTCAAAAAAGAATCGTTATAAACAAGCTCGGCGCAGATTATATATTTGCAAACGTTAATGAAATTATGTCCCTGTGTCCTCAATCGCAGGATAAGGAACAAAAACCCGTGCTCTCGCGCCCGGATCTTTTTAATTCGCTTTTATACGTGAAAAAATGCATAATCTGCTACGCGGTATCAAGCAAGACCTCTGTAAAGTTTGACGGCTCAAATCTTGAAATAACGGCACAAAGAAATCCTAAATATGTCCATTTTGATGTCGTTTTAGATATTATTGACAACGGCAGAAAAATATCTTTTAAACTCAAAGATAATGACCGCGTATACACAAAAAACAGGAAATTTATCGTTGATAATCTCGCTCTTGATATTAACAAATCCAAAATGTTTATCAATGCACAGCTGGGTGAAAAATCCTTCAGCGCAAATGTAAACTCTGAAAAATTTGACCTGGCATACGTTGCCGGGCTGCTGAGGACTAATTTTATTATCCCGAACGGGGAAGAAATACTTTCTTACTTTAAAGACATCAGCGGCGATTTTGATTTCAATGTCGATATGACAAATAAAGGATTAGAAGGTTTTGTTAATCTCAACAAAAGCAAGATTACACTTGTACCCTTAAGCGATCTTAAGGTCACGGTAGATTCAGGATATATTGACATTAAGCCGGATATTATTACACTTTCGGATATAAAAGGCTACTACTGCAATGACAAAAATAATACAATTGAGGTCAGGGGCACAATTAAAGACTATTTAAAATCTTTTGAAACTGATATTATAGTTAAAGCCCTTGCAGGGAAAGAGTTTTCAAAAAATCACCTTTCAAAAATAGTCGGCTATCCGCTTGAGATAACAGGTGTTGCAAATACGCTTGTTTACTACAACTCAAAATTTTCAGATATGAATGTCTGGTGCGCCTTTATGCTCAAAAAAGGAAGCGACCTCCTTGTCGACGGCGCCTCACTTACCCCCGTTAATTACGACAGAGTTGCAACTGTTGATATTGACCTTGACCCCGATGTTATAAATATAAAAAAAATAAATTACTATATTGCCTCAACGATTGACAGAAACAGCAAGATAAAACCTCTTCTTACTATATGGGGCAAGCTTGATGCAAAGACGTGTGCACTTAAAAATATAGGTTTTACTATTCCAAAACCGCTTCCAAGTGAGTTTTTAAATGTGCTTATAGGTCAAAAAGTCTTTAGAAAAGGGCAGATTGCAGGTAATTTAGAACTTATTGCCGATTCTGAAGTGCCATACATTAAAGCTGACATGTCAATGGACAAGGTTGCAATTCCGGCGCAAAGACTTTTTATCAAAGAAGCAAAATTTACAGCCGCAGGAAAGGACATAAAACTCAGCACAAACGGCAAGTTTAAGCGTTCAGACTACGAGTTGAACGGCGTTATGCTTAATGAAATAAAACTGCCGGTCGTAATTAAAGATGTAAATTTGACTGTAGACAATATTGATGCGGAGCGGATTATGAGTTCAATGAATGCTCAGAATAAAACAGGCACCGCAGACAAACAAAATGTCGAAAAGCTTGTCGTGGCTGATGAAAATAATCTGGATGAAACCAAAAATCTCGACAGCGCCCCTGTTTTTGATACAGGTTTATTGATTGTTGAAAACTGTGTATTTAATCTGGTCAAAGGTAAATACAAAGATATAAACTTTGGTAATTTAAAGGCTACTCTTACTCTTGATAAAAACGGCATTTTAAATATTTTCTCAAACAGATTTGACATTGCGGAAGGAATTTCCTCCTGTAAAATCAAGTGTGATCTTAAAAATCATAAATATAATCTGCTGCTTGGTGTAAAAGATATAAACTCCGATATTATGGCAACGTCAATCCTCGGTCTGAGCCGTGAAATTTCCGGCAAGGCAAGCGGAGTCATCAGTTTTCACACTGATGAAACACTGGCTCTTAACGGGTTCATTAAATTTGCGGTCAAAAACGGTACAATAGGAAAAATCGGGCTGATTGAATATGTTCTTAAATTTGCGGCACTTTTTAGAAATCCGCTTGCTATGATAAGCCCCTCAACAATTGTTGACCTTGTAAATATTCCCGAGGGAAATTTTGACAAAATTGACGGTGACTTGGAAATAGCAAATAACGTGATAGAAAAAATTATTATCAAATCCCGCTCGCCCCAGTTGAGTTCACTTATTGTAGGCAGATTTGACCTTATTACGCGCGATGCCACATTGAGGATTTATACTAAATTTTCAAGCAAGCACAAAGGCTTTGGCGGTTTCTTAAGAAATCTTTCCTTAAACAGCCTTGCAAACCGTGTTCCGTTGAGTTCAAGAAATGACAGCAGCTATTATGCAGCCGAGTTAAAATTCCTGCCCCCCATAGACGCAGATGATAAAGACTGCCAGGTCTTTTTAACAAAAGTAGACGGTGATGTGGAGCATAACAATTTTATATCATCCCTTAAGAAGATAAAGTAAGAGATTAAAGTTAATTTTTAATGCTGTCAATGTCCTTTAGTAATCCGAGGAGCGATTTTTCGCGCTGTCTTGTCACTTCGTCTTGTTCCAAAATGTCTTTAAGCCAAAGTTCGGCAATATTAAGATAATCCGGTATATTATGTTCACGTGCAAGAAAAATTGCAAAATTTGCATAGTCTGTAGCATGGAATATTTTTCTTTTGTCGCTTTTGTAACACTTTTCCAGTATTGACATTGCTTCTTTAAGCTTGTCAAGGGCAGCATCTGTATTAATATTTTTATTGGCATTAAAAAGAATTGTTGCAAGCGTATTTTTGATGCTAAAATTGTGCGGACTTTTATTTATAGCTTCTTCGATATCTGCATATGCGCCGGTATAATCCTTTAAATGAAACTTATACATCGCGCGCTGCTGAAGGGTAAAAGCATTTCGTTCATAGCTGTAAATAATCTCATATAAATCAAGCGCCTTATCATTAAACAATTTATAAAAAAGCTTCGCATCGTATGCATAACGTTTGAATATGTAGTGTTCATATATGTTGTAAGGCGGAACTTTAGTAATAAATTTTCTTACTATTTTGGCAAACTCGCGTTTTAAACAGTCAGTAAGTACATAAAATGCTTGTCTTACAAACAGGCGCGAGCGCAGCACATAGTAATCCTGGTCATATTCATCTTCAGTCAAAGGGACGTTTATTTCGGATAAATAATTTTTGACAACATTTATTTGTGTTTTTAACCATTCATAATCAGAAGTTTCAAAATACGAAAACAATACGCTGGTGCTTAAAATTGATTTATTTTTTGTTAAATATGCGGCAATTGCAACTATTTCAAAGGCTTCGTAAGACATATTTTTAATTTTTGTAAGAATAAATTTTATCTTATCAGCTGAAAGGATTTTATCGACATTTTTAGCCATCATTTCAAACATTGAAAACTTATCGCTGCCAGTTTCTTTATATGAAAAATATTCCTTCCTTAGATTTTGAGGAATCTTCTCGAATATTTTTTGAGAATCCTCAACACTAAGCTCCCCGAAATCAACTTTTTTATAATCAATATTTTCAACAAGATGTTTTGAAGTTTCAAAAACATAATCGCTATCCGCACAGACAACTCTAATATTTTGGCGTTCCATAAAAATTCCGGCAGCCTCTATATCGTTTGAAAAATCATCAATAAAAACAATCGCAGGTTTGTTACCGATGTTATTTACAATTTGTCTTGCCTGTTGAGGAGTTGCATTGGACAAAAAAAGTTTTAATTTTGCCTCCCGAGAATTAAAGCTTGCTGCAAGCTGCATAAGCAAAGTGGTCTTACCTGAAAACGGGATTCCGACTATAACGAGATTCTTGTTTTGTAAAATATTTTCATATATATTATCCACAAAAGAAGTAGCAGCCGGATACCCCGACAAAATGCAGTACCAGTCAGTAGCGGCATTTAAAAAGTATTCTTTTTTAGAAACGGTGCTAATTTTGTTTGTATCGGGAATGGTATATTTAATAAGCGGCGCGGGCAAGTTTGTAACAGAGTCAACATCATTAGCAAGGGGTGCATTTCTTTCAAGCCACTCTAAAAGTTCTTTAGTGTCAGACACAATGACATAACAACCTAATGCTCGAAAATAATCGATGTTTTCTGTATCATCCGGCAGACACTGAACCCAAATACGCTGGGGTTTATTAGTAAGTATTTTTGAAATTGCACGGTTAACACATCCGTCATGAAAGCCATAGCCGCAAAAAAGCGTTGGTGCTTTATATAGCTCGGCCTCCATTGAATGAAACAGCTCCTTGTTAGAGTCATCTACGTTTGCAAGCTCGTTTTTTCCGAAATATAAATTTGAATCAGGATTGTTTACTTCGCCATGTAACGGTATATAAGTAACAACCTCTGAATAGCGCTTAGCGGCACCCTGCATAACAATGCTTTGCATGTAGTGGCGTTTGTTATTCCCAAAAACACAATGGGGGATATTATCAATATTGGTCGTAATATAGGAACGAATATTCAGCTTGTCCAATACATTATACAACTGATTGTACGAACTTACCGTATATTTTGTCCTTAAGTATTCTTGAAACTGCTGCTTTGAGCGCGTATTCAAAATTCCTGACAACTTTTCAAGGTCATTTGAAAATCTTTCATCTATACTAAATTTTTCACAAATTTCTTTTGCGAGATCGGCAGCATGAGGCAGGCATTTACCTTCAGGGGAAGGAAGTGTCGAAAAACCGGCGCCGGTAAAAAGGTTAAAACCATTTTGCAGTGCTTCTTTAAATAACTCTTCCTTGTCAATTGCAAACATACTCATAATCCCCACACACAATCAATAAATACGGAGAGTGAGGGATTCGAACCCTCGGCAGGTAATTAGCCTGCACGGACTTTCGAGATCCGCACCATAAACCGCTCGGACAACTCTCCTCACTTATTGTACTAAGAACAATAAACTTTTGCAAACTTATATTTGTCACTAACTGTGTGCATCAAGTAGAAAAAACCGGACAAAATAGTGTCCGGTTTTTATTTGTGTTCACTACAACTCTGTTATACAAGATCTCTGTAGGAATTCTTGAACATATCCGAATATGTTGTGTGTAATAGTTCATGTGCCTTATGGGAATTGGGTTTTTCAAGAAACTCCTCGTATAGCTTTACAATATCAGGGTTTTGATGGGATTTTCTTACGGGAAGCTCCCTGTCCTCTTCATAAAGCCCTTCTGCACGCTGTTCTTTAATCTTAATATCATCACAGCTTCTTGGCTGACCGCCGCCATTGATACAGCCGCCCGGACAAGCCATTACTTCAAGAAGGTGGAAATCCGCCCTGCCTTCTTTTAGCTCCTTAATAGACTTTTCCGCTTCTTTAAGTGTCGATACAACACGCACCTTTACTTTTGTACCCTTGATATCGATTTCCGCCTCCTTGGTTCTGTGATTTTTATCCACACCGCGAAGGGGTTTAAAATCAAGATTTTCAAGGGGCTCATGCACTACAAACTCATATGCTGTTCTGACGGCAGCTTCCGCTACACCGCCAGATGCGCCAAAAATTGTGCCGGCTCCGCTGTAGCAGCCAAAAGGAGAGTCGTTGGGCTCAGGGTTGATTACTGCAAGGTCAATACCTGCGGATTTCAGCATACGCGCAATCTCTTGCGTTGTAAGAACAATATCTGTTTGCGGCCTGTCGTTGTCATAAAGCTGTCCGCGTACAGCTTCAGCTTTTTTAGCCGTGCAGGGCATAATTGAAACAACATAAAGGTTGTCTTTGGTGTAACCATCGTAATACTTTGGAACAAGCTCTTTAATTATTGGAGAAAGCATTCCCTGCGGCGATTTACATGTAGATAAATGTTTGAGCATGTCAGGGTGCTGCGTTTCAAGGTAGCGTACCCAGGCAGGACAGCAAGAAGTAAACAGCGGGAGGTTTTCGCCTTTTGTGAGTCTTTCTATAAACTCGCTTGCCTCTTCCATAATGGTTAAGTCGGCTGAGAAATTTGTATCAAAAATAAGATCAAAACCAAGCTGCCTCAAGGCTGCATTGAGTTTACCTATCACGTTCTCGCCGGGCTTTAAACCAAACTCTTCGCCGAGCGCCACGCGCACCGAAGGAGCCATTTGCACTGCGGTCTTCTTTTCCTTGTCATTAATTAAATCCCATACTCTGTCGATATCTGTTTTAATGGTAAGTGCGCCCGTAGGACAAACTGCCTGACACTGGCCGCAGAACACACAATCAACCGAGCCGAGGGTTTTGCCTGCCATAGGCTGGACAACGGTCTTAGACCCTCTGTTTGCAAACCCTAACACACTGTGTCCCTGAAATTCGGCACATGCTCTGACGCAAGCACCGCAGAGAATACATTTGTTCGGGTCGCGCACAATTGAAGGATTTCCGTCATCTATAGGCAAATACTCCTGCGGTTTCTTTTTTGCAAATCTTATGTCTTTTATGCCATACTCCTGCGCATATTGCTGCAGTTCGCATTTGCCGGATTTATCACAGGTTGTGCATTCTCTGTCATGGTTTGCAAGAAGCAGTTCAAGAACAATTTTTCTTATTCTTCTTGTTTTTTCGGTATTTGTATGTATTTTCAGACCTGGTTCCGGAGGCATAGTACAGGATGATTGAATTCCCCTTCCTTCAATTTCGACCACGCACATCCTGCAGGCACCGAACTGGGTTAAATCGGGTCTGTAGCAAAAAGTGGGTACATTAAAACCGTTATTTCTTATAACCTCAAGCAAATTGGGTTCATCAGTATAGCTGCATTCTTTACCGTTTATATATAATGTGTTTGTCATATCTTTACCTCTCTTATGCCTGCGAAATTGCTTTGAACGGGCATGCGCTTATGCAGGCGCCGCATTTGATACATTTGTCCTGATTAATTTTGTGAGGATTTTTTACAGTTCCCTCAATAGCGCCTACAGGACAGTTTCTTGCGCACTTTGTACAACCCTTGCAGAGTTCTTCATTAATTTTAATAACTTTAAGAGCACTGCAAACACCTGCGGGACATTTTTTGTCCTTTATGTGTGCAATATACTCATCTCTGAAATATTTAAGAGTAGAGAGCACAGGGTTTGGAGCTGTTTTACCAAGACCGCACAGAGAGCCCTCTTTAACGGCAAGAGCAAGCTCTTCAAGTGTATCAAGGTCTTTCATTTCACCCTGTCCTCGAACGATTTTTTCAAGTATTTTTAGCATATTTTTCGTGCCCTCGCGGCATGGAACACACTTTCCGCAGCTTTCATTTTGCGTAAAATGCATAAAGAACCTTGCAACCTCAACGATACAGGTGTCCTCATTCATTACTACAAGTCCGCCTGAGCCGACCATCGCACCGGCTTTTATGAGATTATCGTAATCCATTGGTAAATCAAGGTGCTCTTCTGTTAAACATCCGCCTGACGGGCCGCCGATTTGAACGGCTTTAAATTTTTTGCCGTTTCTGATGCCGCCGCCTATGTCAAATACAATCTCTCTTAAAGTTGTTCCCATGGGAACTTCTATCAGGCCTGTATTGTTAACCTCGCCGGTAAGTGCAAAAGTTTTGGTGCCTTTTGAAGTTTCCGTGCCGAATGAAGAGAACCACTGCGCGCCTTTATCTATAATAACGGGAACATTTGCAAGCGTTTCCACGTTATTTATAAGGGTAGGGCGCCCAAAAAGTCCGCAGTTTGCAGGGAAGGGCGGTTTCGGTCTTGGCATGCCGCGCTCGCCTTCAATTGAGGCCATAAGCGCTGTTTCTTCACCGCACACAAATGCTCCGGCGCCTTCTTTGATGTGAATTTCAAAATCAAATCCGCTTCCCATAATATTTTTACCGAGCAGATTTCGCTCTTCCGCCTGTTTAATTGCAATTCTTAAACGTTTAATTGCAAGGGGGTATTCGGCGCGCACATAAATATAAGCTTCATCGGCACCTATTGCAAAGCCTGCAATTGCCATGCCTTCAAGCAGTTTATGAGGGTCGCCTTCCATAACGGATCTGTCCATAAATGCACCCGGGTCGCCTTCATCACCGTTACAGACAACATAAGACTTACCGCCTCTGTTTGCAGCCGTAAAGCGCCATTTTCTTCCTGTGGGGAAACCGCCTCCGCCGCGGCCTCTGAGGCCTGATTTTTCAATTTCTTCTATCACGGCATCGGGGTTATTTTGTTCAAGGACTTTTGCAAGAGCTCGGTAGGCACCGGCCGCGATAGCTTCATCCAAACACTCGGCATTAATTTCGCCGCAATTTTTCAACGATGTACGCGTTTGTTTGGCATAAAAATTAATTTCTTCGCTTTTATACACGTGATTTCCCGACTTAGGATCTGTATAGAGAAGTCTTTCAACAGGCTTGCCGTCTTTTATGTGGCTGTTTACGATTTCTTCAACGTCCTCCGGTTTAACTTTTACGTATGTAATGTCAAAGTCGGGGATAATTACAAGCACGCCCTGTTCGCAAAAACCATGGCAGCCTGTTGGAACAATTGTAACTTTGTCATGTGCGCTTAAAATTGAAACATCTGCACCCAGTTCGCTAAACCTGGCTATAACTTCATTTGAGCCGTTTGCAATACAGCCTGTGCCATTGCAAACAAGGACTCTTAATCCCTGTTTTTTTATGACTTCACACGCTTTGTTTTTTTCTTCTTCAATATTAATATTTAATTTTTTTACTTCAGTTTCCATACCTAACCCTCGTTTTCTTCGCGCACAATTGTATCGATAATAATTTTAATCGCATCGGGAGTCATCTGCGGATAAACTTTTCCGTTAATAACAACAACGGGTGCAAGTCCGCATGCACCAAGACAGCTTACGGTTTCCAGAGAAAACATGCCATCATCCGATGTGTATTTGCCTTCTTTCAGATTAAACCTACCCGCAAGATAAGTATACACAGGCATTGAACCGCGCACATGGCATGCTGTGCCGTCGCAGCATTTAACTTCGTACTTGCCTTTTGGTTCAAGCGAAAACTGTGCATAAAAAGTTGCCACCCCATAAACAGTTGCGGGTGACAATCCGTCAATTTTTGTGCCTATATAGGTAATAACATCCTGAGGTAAGTACCTGAATTCTTCCTGTACTTTTTGAAGAATGGCTATGAGGTTTGATTTTTTTGCACCGCAGGAGGCAATGATGTCATCAACTTTTTTAAAGTTAATAACACCTGATGTTTGTGTGCTCATGGGCATCTCCTTATTTAACTAACAACCCTTATAGTGATTATTACACGTAAAAGTTATTAAATCAAATATTAAATTGCTTAAATACTCGCTTTGGACTATACTGTATATTAACGTAAACAGGAACGCAAAAATGGAGAAGGAACTAAATATTACGGTGTGTCTCGGCAGTTCATGCTTTGCACGCGGAAATGAAGAACGTTTAAACTTTATTGAAAAATATGTAGAAGAAAATAATTTAGATGCCAAAATCGACATAACAGGCTCGCGCTGCGAAGGGAAATGCGCCGAGGGGCCGAATATTACAATAAACGGAAAACTGTACTCAAATATTACAGATGAAAAACTTAAGGAAATACTAGATAAAGTCAGGGGTTGATATATGGATAAACTTTACCCGGTTTATACCTTAAACAATGAGTGTCATGACTGTTATAAGTGCGTAAGAGAGTGTCATGTCAAGGCAATAAGTATTCAAAACGGGCATGCTTCCGTTATACCGGACAAGTGTATAGCGTGCGGCACCTGCGTTCAGGCATGCCCCAATAACGCAAAAAGAGTCCGAAACGATGTTGAAAAGGTTAAAAACCTTTTTCGTGCACAGCAGGAAGTGTACGTTTCTCTTGCACCAAGCTGGCTTGGAGTGTTTGACTACAGTCCGTCAGCAATGATTGCATTGCTTAAAAAACTCGGGTTTAAACACGTAAGCGAAACCGCATTGGGTGCACAGGAAGTGTCAATTGAATGTGCAAGAATTATGAAAAACCATGACAGCGGACTTTTTATATCAAGTGCATGCCCTGTTGTGGTAGATTATATAAGACTTTATAATACAAAATTTCTTCCAAACATCGTTCCCATTGCCTCTCCGGCACTTACACATGCAAAAATGCTCAAGGAAATATACGGCAATCATATAAGGGTTGTTTTCATAGGACCCTGCATTGCTAAAAAGAATGAGTCAGACGCAAATCCGGAGCTCATTGATGCCGCCCTGACTTTTGAAGAATTAAAACTCTGGATTCAGGAAGAATACATATCTGTTGATGACCTTGAGTCTTTACACAATGAATCTTTTGTCCCCGAAACTGCACACGAGGGCTCGCTATACCCTATTGAAGGCGGCATGAACGAAACAATCAAGAAGGGTCATATGGCAGATGATGTCACGCTTTTAAACATAAGTTCAATAGAAAATCTTGAAAAAGCACTTAAAGGACTGGATGTTTCAACGCTTAACAAAAAAATCTTTATTGAAGCACTTGCATGCAACGGCGGCTGTCTGGCAGGCCCGTGCAGTTCCACAAAAAAATCTGAGCTTATAAGAATAAGCGATGTCTTGTCAAAAGTTAAAAACAGGGAGTGCATTCCGCAGAATCCAAAAACAGTCGTCGAAAAAGAATATGTTAAAAAACCAGTTGAAAAACCTGCATACAATTTTGAAACAATAACGGAAGCACTTAAAAAAATAGGCAAATATACCGAGGAAGACGAGCTTAACTGCGGAGGATGCGGCTATAATACCTGCAGAGAGCTTGCTTGTGCTCTTTTGTCCGGCGAGGCTGAACCTTCAATGTGCGTTTCCTATATGAGAAAAATAGCCATGCAAAAGGCGGCCGCCATGTTAAGATGTATGCCTTCCGCTATTGTTATGGTAGATAAAGATTTAAAAATCGTCGAGTCAAACGAAGCATTCATGAAGATGTTTTGCTCGGATATGTACGATATTTTCTCTGACCGACCCGAAGGCCTAAACGGAGCCTGCATTGACAGGATAGTCGATTTTTCGGATATTTTTAAAGAAACTCTTAAAACATCGCGCGATATACATAAAGAGCACTATCCCGTCAAAAACAGACTGTACGACATAAGCGCTTTTTCAATAGAAAAAAATGAACTGGCGGGCGCCATTATAACTGACGTTACACAAAGTGAACTGGGGCGTGAAAAAATCGCCCAGAAAGCGCACGAGGTTATAAATAAAAATATTGCAATTGTTCAGGAAATTGCCTGTCTTTTAGGCGAGCATATGGTGGAAACAGAACTTCTTTTAAGCACAATAGCTCAAGACTATGATACCTCTGAATCCGGAGACGGTAAATAATGTTTATAGACATTGACTGCGCGCAGGAAAAAAAGTATAACCAGAACACTTACGGGGATTACTTTCTCTCAAAAAGGTATCCCGATATGGGTACATTAATTGCCGTACTCTCAGACGGATTGGGGAGCGGAATTAAAGCCAATATTCTTGCAACCATGACCGCCACCATGCTCTTAAAATTTGTTGAGGCGGGAGCCGACATAAAAACGGCATGCGAGGTTATTATGAACTCGCTTCCTGTTTGCCGGGTCAGAAAAATAAGTTATTCAACCTTCTCGGTTGCGCACTGCTCTGAAGACGGCGAGGTAAAAATAGTGGAAGAGGGCAATCCCAATTTCATTTATATAAGTGACGGCAGGGTTATTGAACCCGAGTACAAAGTGATTGATTCAGATACGTTTAAAAACCGCCATATGCATGTGTATAAAATCAAACTAAAGCTGGGTGACAGACTTATATTCTGCTCTGACGGCGTAACACAGGCAGGACTTGGCAACCCCGAGCTTAAACTCGGGCTCAGGCGCTCCGGATTGATAAGATTTTTACTTGAAAAAATAAAGGATAAACCGGACATTTCAAGCAGCGAACTTGCAAAATTTGTGGTAAGAGTTGCGGTTAACACGGAGGTAGACAGAAAGCCCAAAGACGACACTTCCTGCTGCGTTATATATTACAGGGAACCAAGACGTGCACTAATTTTTACAGGCCCGCCTTATCATCAGGAAAAAGACAATGAATATGCAAATGAATTCTATAATTCAAAGGCAAAAAAGGCAATCTGCGGAGGAACTACCGCTAATCTTATATCCAGAGAGTTAAATATTCCCGTCAGGTGCGATATAGCGCGCAGTGTCGGCAAACTTCCTGCCGTGTCGCAAATGGAGGGTGTAGACCTTGTAACTGAGGGCATATTAACCCTTACAAGGACTGTCGAGTACCTTGAAAACGGCTTTCACGATAAAGAAAAAAATGCCGCATATGAACTTATGCAGTTTTTATTAAGCAGTGATTGCATTGAATTTATGGTTGGTGCAAAATTAAATCAGGCGCACTATGATCCTAATCTGCCGATTGAAATAGAAATTCGCAAAAATATAGTAAAAAAGATGGCAAAAATACTTGAAGACAAGTATATTAAAAGAGTGACGCTTCGTTATATATAAGGAGATGAAATGGAAAAAATCAACGTAAAAATCTGCATGGGTACAACCTGTTTTGTAATGGGTGCATCAGACCTGCAGGAATTAACGGACATAATCCCCGAAAAATACGGTGACAGGGTAGAAGTTTCGGCTTCGCCATGTTTGGATTTCTGTTCTTCAAATACCGAATCCCAGGCTCCTTATGTAATGGTTGACCTTGAAGTTATTAACAAGGCAACGGTTGAAAAAGTTTTGGAAGTAATTGATAGAAAGTTGGAAAATGGACAAGAATAATCAGGCAACACACTTAAAAAAAGAGATACTAATTAAAACCATTAAAGCGTTTTTGTCAGATGATTTTGAAGAAAATACACGTTTAATTCCTTTTGAAATGCGCCCGAAGGGCTCTGAAGTGCCTTACAGATGCTGCATTTATAAAGAACGCGAAATATTGAGAAACAGAATAATTGCAACACTCGGATTCCCCATGGAAGGTGCCGATGAAAGGATTTTATTATCTAACTATGCAAAAGAGGCACAAAACAGGGAAAAACCCGATGAAAAAACTCTCACCGTGCTTGAATCCGCCTGCAAGGGCTGTGTGCCAAACAGAATTTTTGTAACAGACCTGTGTCAGGGCTGTGTTGCGCGTCCTTGTCTTGAAAACTGTAAGTTCGGCGCTATTTCTATTGTTAACGGCAAATCACAAATTGACAGTTCAAAATGCAAAAACTGCACAAAATGCATTCAGGTCTGCCCTTACCATGCAATAGTAAAAATTGTTGTCCCCTGTGAAAACGCATGCCCGGTAGATGCTATTTCAAAAGACGAACAGGGACATGCAAGAATAGACTTTGAAAAGTGTATAACCTGCGGTAAATGCGTCAGTGCTTGTCCCTTTGGCGCAATACATGAAAAAAGTCAGATTATTGACATTTTAACCAAAATTAAACAGGGCAGAAAAGTAGTTGCAATGATTGCACCTTCAATTGCAGGACAGCTTCCCGCCTCTATATACCAGATAAAAACCGCCATGCTTAAGTGCGGTTTCTCCGATGTCTTTGAAGTTGCCCAGGGGGCAGACATTACGGCAAAAAATGAAGCAAAAGAATTTAATGAAAGACTCAACAATGGTGCACAGTTTATGACAACATCCTGCTGTGCGGGCTATAATAACCTTGTTGACAAGCACATGAGTGAAATTGCTCCGTTCAGGTCAGATACAAAAACCCCTATGTACTATATCGCAGAGATTGTAAAACAAAAGATTCCCGATGCGGTAAGTGTTTTTGTTTCGCCATGTGTAGCCAAAAAAAGCGAAGCACTAAAGAATCCAAATGTTGATTATGTAATGAACTATGAAGAGCTTGGCGCACTCTTTGTTGCAAACAAAATTGAACTGAGCGAGTTGGAAGAAACACCGTTTGAAACCGAAGCATCGCGCGAAGGACGCAACTTTGGCATAACGGGAGGAGTAGCCAAATCGGTTGAAGCTGCCGATAACGGCAAAACCGAAATTAAGCCCTACCTTGTTAACGGCATAAACAAAGAGTCAATAAGAGCACTAAAAGGTTTTGCAAAAAAAGGTCAGTGCGAGTTTGGCAACTTAATTGAAGTTATGTGCTGCGAAGGAGGCTGCGTCGGCGGAAACGACTGCTTAAATACGGTAAGAACCGCAACTAAAGCCGTTAGTGAATTTACAAAAGATTCAAAGCCTATTGTTTGAAATATTATTAAACATTTGCCCGATACGCCATGACACAGTAAAATATTTTGTGTCAGGTGTATCGGGAGTGTTGTATGAAAAATAAAAGAAGACGGCTGATTGAAAAAAATGTTTTAATGTTTCTTGAGAACAAAACAAACCGTTTTGAAAATAAAATCGCTCTGGGCACAAGAACCCAGTACGGATGGAGAGAATTTACCTACAAAGGCGTGGGGTTGCTCTCAAGAAAAATTGCAAACTGGATGATAAAAGAAGCGGGGCTTAAAATCGGCGACAGAGTTGCTGTTATATGTGAATCCAAACCTGAATTCGGCGCCTGCTTTTTTGCTTCCGCACTTTCAGGAACCGTCTTTACCCCTCTTGATATAAAGCTTACAGAGCATGAACTTTGTTCAATTTTATCCGACTGTAAACCGCGCGTACTTTTTGTCAGTGCCAATTTTATCAGCACGGGACAAATGCTAAAAGAAAAACTGGATTTTATAGAAGAGCTTGTGCTTATGGACGACTCCCCGCAGTGCGGTTCTTATAAAACAATATACAATTTTGAAAATAACTATGAAGGCAAGTTCAGACGCAGAAATCTTCGCTCCGGCGCGCTTCTAATCTACACTTCAGGCACCACGGGCTCGCCCAAAGGTGTTGAGATTAGTTATCTGAATATGATTACACAGCTTGAATCGCTTGAGTGGGTTAAAGATTATATTTTCCCTGAATACGGCAGGGAAGATATTTCCGTACTTTCGATTTTGCCGATGAACCATCTTTTTGAACTTACCGTCGGTTTTTCTCTTTTTATGAACTGGGGTCTGTCGATATATTATACCCAAAGCCTCCGCCCTAAGGATATTTTAAGTACTATGTGCGAAAAAAATGTACACTTTATGATAGTAGTACCTGCGTTTTTAAAACTTTTAAAGTCAAGTATTGAAAATAAAATAAACACCTCGCCGCCTTTTATCAGAACAAGTTTTAAACTCATGTATTATTTGGCAAAGTTCATACCTTTTACGGGAATAAAAAGACTTATGTTTAAAAATATACATAACAGTTTCGGCGGAAAATTTACGGGTTGCATAACCGGCGGCGCACCGCTTGACATTAACGTGGGCAAATTCTTTGAAAGAATTGGCATAAAAGTATTTCATGGCTACGGACTAAGCGAAACAAGTCCCGTTGTAAGCGTAAACTGTGAAAACCGGCACAATCTTGCCTCCGTCGGCCGCCCGTTAAAGTGTTTTGAGGCAAAAATAGACAAAAATACAGGCGAGCTTTTGCTTCGCGGATTAAGTGTTATGAAAGGGTATTATAACCGCCCCGACCTGACAAATGAAGTCATCGACAAAGACGGCTGGCTGCACACCGGCGACATTGCAAAACTGGATAAAGATAATTATCTTTATATAACTGGCAGGATTAAGAGCATGATAGTGCTTTCGGGCGGAAAAAAAGTTTTTCCCGAAGAAGTTGAGTCCGTACTTGAAAAATCCCCTAAATTTAAGGAACTCTGCGTTTTTGGCATAAAAAACAAGAAAAATTCAAATGACAACTCGGAAGACATAGCAATTGCAATTTTGCCCTCCGACGATATAGCCGAACTTGATAATGTATATGACATAGTAAGACAAGAGGTAAAACAGCTTTCACAAAAACTTGCACCCTATAAAAGACCGGTGAACATTTACATATTAAAAGAGCCTCTGCCAAGGACAACTACAAGGAAAGTTAAGAGAAACAGCGTAAAAGAACTGACAGCGGTTAAATAAAAATTCCGTTGCACAGTGTCTTGCAGTTGTTGCAACGCGCAAACTCGTCGAGATTATACCTGACAACCCTAAAACCGTCACGTACAATCAGGGGCGAGCCGCAGCACTTGCAGTATGTTGTTGAAGTTTTTTCATTTCTTATATTTCCAGTATAAACATAGTTAAGACCGTGCGTTTTGGCAATTTCACAGGCGCGCATAAGTGTGGCAGGCGAGGTAGCAGGTCTGTTTGAAAATTTATACGCAGGATGAAAGGCGCTAAAATGCAGCGGGACATTAGGCCCAAGGTTTTCTTTTATCCAGGCGCACTGGCTGTTTAACATATCATCCGAGTCATTTTCACCTTCAATCAGCAATGTTGTAATCTCAAGCCAGCAGCGGGTCTGCGTGTGGATATAGTATATAGTATCGAGAACTTTTTTGAAATCCGCAAGACAATTTTTAGAGTAAAATTCAGCACTAAACCCTTTTAAATCAATGTTTAGCGCATCCATACACGAAAATAAAGCTTCTCTTGCCCTTCCTTCGATGTAACCTGCGCTCACGGCAATTGTTTGCAAGCCCTCACTTTTTGCTATTCTTGCCGTGTCAATGGCATATTCCAGAAAAACCACAGGGTCATTATAGGTAAAGGCAATACTTTTGCAATTATGCAAATGCGCAGCCTGCACCGCCTGCTCGGGTGATACATAAGGAAGAGCAAAGGGATTGTACCTCGTTTTCGTTGTGGAATAATTCTGACAAAACCTGCAGCCCATATTGCAGCCATATGTCCCGAGCGACAGAGTATTTGTTGAAGGATAAAAATGATACAGCGGCTTTTTCTCAACAGGATCTACCGCAAGCCCCGTGATATGCCCGTAAGAAGCAAATTCTACACAAAATCCCGTGTTTACCCTGACGTAACAAAAGCCGCTCTGACCGGATTTTAATCTGCAGTGTCTGGGGCAGACATCACAGACAATTACATTATCGCTCTGCTTGGTACAATAATTCATAAAATACATTATAATTGATTTATTAGTATATAAAAATACCACGGAGTAACTATGACAAATATTAAAAAACCTGCCGTTTCGGGTATGTTCTATCCGGGCAGCAAAGAAAAACTTATTGCCTTTATGGAAAAATGCAAAAACATGCCCGCCGTGCGCTTTGCAAAAACAGACTCCAGATTGGTCATTGCCCCGCATGCGGGATATGTATACTCGGGCGAAAGTGCATATCTTGCATTATCCGCAATTGCAAATAATGTTAAAAATATTTTTATTATAGCCCCTGCGCATAAAATGTACTTCGAAGGTGCGGCAATATGCACATATGACTCTTTTGAAACACCTCTTGGTATAATTCCTCAAAACAAAGTTATTTCAGAGGAGCTTTCACAAAATTTCGGATGTCTTAAACTTGATGAAGCATACGAAGGAGAACATGCGATTGAGGTTCATCTGCCGTTTTTGATAAATTTGTTAAAAGATTTTAAAATAATTCCCGTTCTTGCAGGCGGATGTGCCGCACAATGTATAAAAAAGATTATCGAAAATTACTATAATAATCTGCAAAATGCCTTTATAATCTCATCCGACTTAAGCCACTTCCTTGATGACAGAACGGCGCGAAAGTGCGATGCGATAACTGCTAAAATGATTGAAAGCACAAATGTTTCAGGATTTAACACACATCAGGCATGCAATGCCGCAGGTATTGTGGCGGCCACAGATTTTGCGCAAGCTAAAAACTTTTCTTTCATAAGGCTTGATATGCACAACTCTTCTGATATAACACATGACAAAAAACGTGTGGTAGGCTATGGCAGCTGGATTATGTACGAAGGAAGCACAAACAAATACTTAAAGGAACAATACGGCGGGTTTTTAAAAAGTATTTGCCGCAATTCAATTATAAATAAAGGCAATTATATGCCCGATGAGTACCCTGTAGTTCTTGACAGCATGGGTGCCTCGTTTGTAACTCTCGAAAAATTCGGTGCACTTCGCGGCTGTATAGGTTCAATAGCTGCACACAGGGCACTTATTAATGACCTTATTTTAAACGCGGCATCGGCAGCGTATCATGACCCGCGATTTTTACCTGTAAGAAATGATGAAATTGATGATATTCAGATTAAAATCTCTCTTTTGAGCGAACCGCATGAAATTCTTTTTGACTCACAGGATGATTTACTTTCAAAAATCACACCCTTTAAAGACGGAATTATAATAAAAGAAAAGAATTATCAAGCGGTTTACCTGCCAAGCGTCTGGGAGCAGCTGCCGGATAAAAAACTCTTTTTAAATTCCCTTAAACAAAAGGCGGGTCTCGGTATGGATTACTTTTCGCAAACTCTTAAAGCTTACCGGTTTAATACTGAATATATCTAAAAATCCCGCGCTCTCACGCCGTTTTTCCAGTTTTCTTCTATTTTTTCAAGGGCAGTCCCCTTGGTCTCGGGTACCAGGAAGTATACAAAAAACAGGCAGAAAATACACACCAAAACAAAAAACCAGAATGTATACGCAGCACCTATTTTATTCAGCATAATCGGAAATGAGTATGTGATTATAAAATTAAAAACAAAGTTGGAGAACATGCAAATACTCATTGCGACTCCTCTTACCTTAAGCGGAAATACTTCTGAAATAAGCGTCATGCCGACAGGCCCAAGACTGAATGCAAAACAGATAATATACAAAATTAAACTGCCGACCGCAAACCATTTTACATAATCGCCAAGCTGCAAAGAAAAAGCAAAAACGCTGCCCATAACTATAAGACTCAGCATTATGCCGCCAAGCCCAATGTACAAAAGAGGTTTTCTTCCCAGTTTGTCACTGTATGCTATTGCCACAAAAGTCATAAGGAAATTTACTACACCGATAAGACCGGTGGCATAAATTGCGCTTTGGTTACTGTCAAATCCTGCAAGCTTAAATATTGTGGGGGCATAATAGATAATTGTATTTACACCCGTGCAAATTTGGGCAAACATAATGCCGATGCCGACCACAAAGGGCATAATAAGCCATTTTTTAAATAATGAATTAATTTTAAATTTTGCACCGTCTTGCGAGATAAAAGATTTTTTTATCTCGGAAATTTCATAATCGACGTCAATATCACCCTGTATTTTTTTAAAGGCAAGCGCCGCATCTTTTTCTCTTCCTTTAAGAACGAGCCATCTTGGCGTATCGTACAAAAAGAACATGCCGCACATCAGCACTCCTGCAGGTATAACTCCCGCAAGCAGCATTAACCTCCAGCTGTGTTGAAAATTTGCAAAAACTGCATTTACCCCGTAGGAAAAAAGTATACCCGCCGTAATTGCAAGTTGAAAAAGCGAAACAAACATACCCCGCTTCTCCTTTGGAGAAACTTCAGATAAATACAGAGGTGTGGCAAAATTTACCGCACCAACTGCAAAGCCCGTAAATATTCTAGCAAAAATCAAAAATTCAACATTAGGGGAAAGTGCACAGAAAATTGAACCTATAAAAAACATTATTGCAGTTGCTATAATAATCTTCTTTCTGCCGAAAATATCCGCAAAAACTCCTGTAGTTGCAGCACCTGTAAGTGCACCTATCAAAACGGAACTCACAAGAAGTCCCTGCTGTGAAACGCTTAAATCCCAGCTCTGGTTTATAAACAGAAGTGCACCCGAGATTACGCCCGTATCGTAACCCGAAAGTAATCCGCCGAGTGCCGCCATAAGCGCAGTAAAATATAACCAGAACTCATGCTTTTTCATATATTCATAATAACAGATTTGTAAAAAAGGTGCCAGAATGTAATATTAATGGTAAAATCATAGAGCACATATTTTAGATATACAAAGGTTAAAATTGAGAGTAAGAGCCGCGCTGGCAGCAATAGTACTTATAGCATTGTCGTCTGGAGCTTTCTGTATTGAAGAAATTACTAAAATCTCAATACAGGAAGCAATAGACATTGCTGTTGAAAACAGCATGGAGCTTCAAAGCCAAAAACTCAATGTACAAATTGCCAAAAATAATATAAAAGCTGCAAACAGACTGCAAAACCCCTCTATTGATACAAACTGGATGATAGGTTCTGCAGGAAAAGGCAACCCCCATGGTATAGGTGTTACACAAATGATTGAAGTTTTTAAAAGAAAACACCGCAAAAAAAGCGCACAGGCAAGCTTTGAAGTAAGCGACGAAACTGCACGTTACAAAAATTTCGACCTGAAAATGGATGTCCGTGAAGCCTATATTAATCTGGTAAGTGCAAAAACCATTGTTGACTCTCTTGAAATTGAAGAAAAATCACTGCTTGAGATTAACCGTCTTGTAAAAGAACGCTACAAAGCTGGTAAGGCAAGCGAAACAGATGTTATCCAGTCTGACATTTCAATCAACCATATAAAAACACAGCTGAATACCGCGCGCACGAATATTATGGCGGCGCGCTTCCAGTTTAACAGTGTAATGGATACCGACCCTATTTACGATTCCATAGTAGAATCTTTTGAAGAAGACGGGCATTTTGACAAACTTTTAACCCCTTCTCCCAAGACTCAATTACCGGGTTTTAGCGATATTCTTGCACTTGCCGAGCAAAACAGATACGACCTTAAAATTGCCCAGAAGGAAATTGAGGTTGCAAAGAACAACCTTAAAATTGAAACAAGCAAACGCGTACCCGATATTGAAATCGGCGGCGGATACCTGTTTCAGCCGATAGGCATGTCGGGTGAAGCCGGAAGATACTTAAACGGAGCTTATGTGAATGCAAATCTTGTCAATTTGCCGATTTTATACAACTTTGCACCTGAAATTAAAAACGCAAAGCTAGAAATAGAAAAAGCCGAACTTAAATACGCAGCCGCACAGAACAACGCATTTGCAAACTTAAGCTCCGCATACGAAAAACTTGTAAATGCCCAGACTAACTTAAACTACTATACAGATTCCCTTATAGAAGATTCAAAAAGAATGATGAAAACCTCCAAGAAAAACTACGAAGATGGCAAGACAGACCTCACGCCGCTCATACTTATAGAACAGTCCTACAGGTCTATTATAATCGGTTACACCACGGCACTTACACAGTACTACTCTGCATATATAAATTTCTTAAGAGAAGTTGATGTGGAAAATCTGGATATAGCCGTAAACTTATAACTGTCGCACAAAAACGATATACAGGTATGCAATTTTCTTTTGTACTGTTGACATTTTTTACATTTTATCATATTGTTAGACATGCCTAACATGTGTTAGGAGCGTCTAACATTATACCGGAGCAATACCGCATGAAAATTTCATCACTTGGAAAATTTCTCGACCAGCCTCTTCTTTCAAACACACTTGCACATAAAATGCCATTCATTCTGACAACGGCCGCGCTTGGTTTCGGAATAAAAGATACATTAGAACAACCGCAAAATGAAAGAAAAAAACGCGCCGTAAAAAACGCCGTAATTCTTTCTGCCATTACCTCGGCTTCTCTTCTGGGCGCAAAGTTAATTAAAATTAAAGGGAAAAGCCTCATTGAAACGATACCGAGAAAAAAAATACTTCTTGTGCAGCAAAAAGCAATTGACGAGTTTAAAAACCAGAATTCAAAACTTGAGGAAAACACGGTCAGAATTTTAAATAAAGCAAAAGAAAAAATGCTGTCGCTAAAAGAAACGGATACACTGCTTGCTGCTGTTAAAGATAAAAACGGCGCAGAAAAAATAATAAACACGCTTTTTGGGAACAAAGAAGATATTACGTCAAAAAAAATTGTTGAGGAAATATCCGGACTTTCAATAATGGGTTTCATACCCGTGGCCTCAGGAGTTGCAGGCGGAGTTGCAGCAGATAAGCTCACAAATGAATCATCAGGTGAAAAAACAAAAAATAAAATCAAAGAAGGAATTTATCAGTTTTTTGCAAACATATTTTTATGTAATGTCGGTGCGGGAACGTTTTTATACACGGCAGAAAAACTCAATGAAAAAGGAATAATAAAAAACCTTACACCCTTAAAGAAAACAGGAATTATTTTAAGCGGAATTCTCTCGGTAGGCGTCATCGGCGGGAGCCGGATTGCAAACATTATAGGAAATAAATTTGTAAATCCCGTTATTGATAAGTGCGGAAAAAAAGGTATGAAACAGATGGGAAATAATGAAGAAAGAAAGCCCGAAGCGCTTGACATTGCACTGCATACTGACGATATTGCAACAGCAGGAGTGCTCTCGGGTGTAAAATGGATTGAGCCGTTATTACCTGTAATGTACCTCATTTCAGGCTACAGAACAGCTGTAGGATACAGAAACGGAGATAATAATTGTGCCCGTGCTAAAGCGCAAAAACTTGACAAAGCACAAAATCATAACCATAATTGAGTTAATGAATGAAAAACTGACTTCCAGCCTTGAGGATTATCTTGAGGCAGTTTATATGATTTTCGAAAAAAACAATTCGGTTAAAGCAATCGATGTTTCGCGTGCGCTGGGTGTAAGCCGCGCATCAGTTACAGAGGCGCTTAAAAAACTAAGTGATAAAAAACTTATCAATTACGGGCGCTACGACGCTATAACAATTACCAAAGAAGGTGAAATAACCGCCAGGGAAGTTATAGAAAAACATAAATCGCTATATGATTTTTTTGCCGGAGTTCTCGGTGCCTCACATGATGAGGCACAGGATAATGCATGCAAAATAGAGCACATAGTTTCAAAAGATGTTCTCAAACGCATTATAGCTTTTACAAAATACTACCGTATAAACTACGGAGATGAATTTAAAAATAAATATAAAACTTAGTCCGCATGATTTTTCTTTGTGTTATTATCATAACACAAGGTAATTAATTTTTATGTCGACGCAAATAACAACACAAAAGAAAGTAAATCCCTACATTGTGGCAATAAGCATACTTTTGCCTGCCTTTATGTCAATGGTTGCTTCATCTGCAACAAACGTATGCCAGCCGCATATAGCAGGCTACTTTGGGGCAACCCCTTATGAAGCAAACAGTATAATTACCGCATACATAATATCAGGCGGCATTATGCTCCCCATATTCGGGTGGTGGGTAAACGCCTGCGGCAAAAAAGCGGTTGCATACTGGAGCGTCAGCTTGTTTTGCCTTGGCTGCATATTGTGCCTGCTCTCTAAAGATTTACACATGCTTATTCTCTGCCGCGTCGTTCAGGGGGCGGCAGGCGGGGCGCTTTTGCCGCTCGCGCAGGCAGTGCTTCTGGAAACGTTTCCTCCCGAGAAAAAAGGGGTTGCAATGGGATTTTTTGGTTTTGCGGCAATGTTTTCACCTCTTTTCGGGCCTTTTGTGGGAGGATATCTTACAGATAACTATTCCTGGCAGTGGGTTTTTATAATGAATATACCCATATGCCTTATAAGTCTTGTTCTTATAAAATTTTTTATAAACGACACGGCAGAGCGAACAAACACAAAACGCAAGCTTGATATTGTCGGCCTTTTTGCAATTATACTGGGCATGGGCTGCATGCAGATTGTGCTTGATAAAGGAGAGCAATTTAACTGGTTTGATACTTACTGGATATACTGGCTGACACTTATTTCGGTAGTTTCATTTGTATTTTTCTATGTTTGGGAACTTGAAGGGAAAAAACCCATAGTTGATGTACGTGTCTTTAAAGACAGAAATTTTCTTATCGGCACAATGATAAGTTCTTTCATAAACATCATGCTCTATGGCACCTTGCTGTTAATACCCATGTTTGTACAGAATATTCTTGGCTATTCCCCGTTTTTTGCCGGGGTTTCGGTATTCCCGAGGGCAATATCCTGCTTTATCGGTCTGCTTGTCATGGGAAAAATTGCAGATAAAGTTGAAAACAGAATATTAACCGCAATAGGTCTTGTAATTATGGGAGGGTCGGTGTTTATGTTCTCAAGGCTTAATAACACTTCATCTCTCGAGAGTATAATATTGCCCAATATCATACTCGGAATAGGAATAGCAGTAACTTTTGTACCGGTAAGCGCCCTTTCTTTTTTAACACTTTCAAAAACAAAGCTTGCAGATGCCGCAGGACTACATGCCCTTTTTAAAAATATAGTGACGGCAATATCAACATCTGCCGTGTCAACCTTTGTTACCCGCGTATCACAGGTGCACCAGAACTACCTTGTAGCATATCTTTCGGGAACAAATTTAAATTTTCACTATAAAATACTGCTCCTGAAAACAAAATTTATGACTTACTTTGCCCCCTATATTGCCGCAAAAAAAGCAAACGGATATCTTTATAAACAAATGCTCTCGCAAGCCAAACTCTGCGCATTTTATGACATTTTTCTACTTCTGGCTCTTATGTGCATACTTGCAATACCCTTGATTTTACTTTTTAAAATGCCGAGGAAAAAGAAAATTACAACAACTATTCGCGCATATTACCGTATATTTAAACACAGAGGCGTAATATAAAAAGGCGCCCTTAAAAGAGCGCCTTGTAAACATTGAATGCTGGATATTATATAGTATCTTCTTCCGGAAGCAGAATGTCATCAACTATGCCTGCTGCATTTGCTGCATCTGCGGCAGCACTTACGGTATCAACTGCTCTGTCTGCGACAGCAACCGTTTCCTCCGGTATTGCAGAGTCGCTTACTGTTTCGATTTCGCCTTCATTTACGACATCTGTTCCGTCTTCTTTAATTTGGGCAGCAGCTTCATCCGAGTCTTTGCCTTCTTGCGCTGCTTCTTCCTGCTTGGCTTCGATTTCGTTTTCAATTCTTGAACTTTCAACTTCAGCCGTAGCTTGGGCAAGTTCTTTTATGGAATTCACAAGATCCTCAGAGAAACCAAGCTGGGCGTATGCGTCTTTAATTTCCTGTTCAAGTTGAGGTATAACGGTGTTTCTGTATTCTTCTATGAATTTATCAAAATCTGTTTGCTCTCCTGACTGAAGATTTTCAATAGAGGAAACATCAACACCCTCTTCTTTAAGACTGTCAATATCCATTACGCTTGCAAAGTTTTCAACCAGCCAGTCTTGTGTATCGCTTGTCTGATAACCGTTTAAATCCTGTCCGCCTACCTTAAGACTAAAAGAGCTCAGGAGCTTGTTGCCTGCGTCGGAATCAAAGTTTTTAGGGCCGACATTATCGACAAAACCATTCTCACCCGCTTCTGTATCTTGAGAGTTGATTTCGATTTTGCCGAATTTTTCTTCAAACTCGCTTATGTCCATAGCGGACTGTTTGCCGTTTTCATCGGTTACCATAACTTTAATGCCGGCATTTGTCAGTTCATCTGCCGTAATCTGCCCGTCTTTTGCACCGCCGGCGCCGTCAAGGTTTTCAATTTCATTCCATCCGTCTTCACCCGCCTTATCTGCCTTTGCGCCGACAAAGTCATCAAGTGAGTTAATTTTGCCGTCATCGTCATGGTCGTAGAAAAAGTCGAACTGAGCATTACCCGCTTTACCGTCGCCGTCGGTATCAATTCCGCCCATCTGGAATCCGATAGGGTCGCAGGATTTTGCAGCTTCTTCGGCTTGTTTTGCAGCTTCCAGAGCTTCATTTTGCGTATCAAGCTGTTTATCAAGGTCTTTTCCAATCTGAACTTTGGTGCTCAACTGATCAAGAAGACTATTCATAAGGGCAACATTGGTATCGGCAAACAGAAGCTGCGACACAGCAGTTGAGAATCCTTCAGGCATTCCTTCCGCAGATATTGCGGATTTCACTGACGCAGCAAGATCCTCAGGTGTTACATTTTCGCCGTCAGCTTTTCTGTCCTGAAAATCTTCCAGTTGTTTTTGTACAATCCTGTCAGCTTGTTTTTGCTGCTCATCTGTTGCCTCTTCCATAGCTTCAAGGGCTTCTTTTATGGATTGTTCAACTTTTTCTCGCAGCACTTCAATCTGCTCTTTTAGCGAAGTCATAACCTCGTTATTAGCAGCTTTTTGCCTTTCAAGCGCTTCTATTTCTTTTTCAATTTGTTCGGAAGACCCTACAGATGCCGTTTCTTCTACCTGTGTGTTAGCTTCCACCCCGCTTGTTGTGCCGAGGGTAATTTCGGTAGCGGAAATATCCTGCGGAACTTCCGTGACTTTATTTTCACCTCCCGCCATAAGGGCATTAAACTCATCATCAGATAAATACCCCTGCAGGCTTTGTGCTGAAATTGAATAATTGTCTCCGCTTGTATCCTTTAAAACCAGAGTATCGGCTTTGTCCGAACCGCCTGAAATGAAGAGCAGTTCAAGCGTCTCGCCTGCGCCGAACTTAGAGCCTGCCGAACTTATAAATCCGGCATCAGATGCAATTTTTTTCAATACATCCACTAAATTGACATTTGTTCCCATGTTGCCATCCTTTAATTTAACTGCCTAAGTATATACGTATATATAATAGGTACATCGACATAATGGCAGCTGACTTTAGATAATTCAGGCAAATGTAAACTAAATGTAACAATTTATTTAGACATGAAGAAAAATTCTGCCGTCCGAAATAGTTCTCTTTACATCAATAACACGCTGATTCGGACTTCCGACCCATTTTAAATTGTTATCAAGTTTATCTTGTTCAAACCGGCCGTCAGCAAGGACATCAACATATTTCATCTCTTCAATATCCTTAACATCTTCCCATAAGAAACCTGTGTAGACCCAGATTGTTTTATTCGGAAAAAGTTCATGTGTTTTTTTAACAAGCCTGCATACTTCCTGGCGGTTCATAGGGTGCAGCGGGTCGCCGCCGCTGAATGTAATTCCTGAAATATAATTTTTATCAAGCTTTTCAAATAACTCTTTTTCAGCTTCCCTGTCAAACGGCAGTCCGCCCGATATATCCCAGGTGATAGGATTCTGGCAGCCGTCACAGTGATGAGTGCAGCCGGCCACCCACAAAACAACCCTTAGACCATCGCCGTTAAGCATATCATCCGTTGTTATATTATGATAATTCATACTACATACTCACTCTGTCTTTAATTTCTTCCATTTTGGCATCGTTCAGCCTTGTGTCGCCATTAACGCGGGAATACGAAAGGTAGCCGTTCATCCTGTCTATTTTGGTAAGGTTTCGGCTTCCGCACTTGGGGCAGACATCCATAGAAAGCTCCTTGTGACCGCAGTCATCACAGTATGCCAGCGAAAGATTCACACCTTCATAAAATCCCATATCCATTGCACGCTGCACAAGAGTTTCAATTGCCTGAGTATTGTATGAAACCGGATATTTAACGTATTGTATTTTTCCTCCGTTAAAAAGATTCCAGAAACGGTTTTCAATATCCTGCTTTTCAATCGGAGTAATATCTTCTGCGACATGGCAGTGAAAACTGTTTGAAACATAGCCTCTGTCAGATACCTTATCAACTATGCCGTATTTTTTTCTGAACTGCTGGACCTGAAGTCCGCAAAGGTTTTCTGCCGGAGTGCCGTAAATGGCATAAAGATTACCGTCCTCTTCTTTGAATTGAACTACTTTTTTGTTTATGTATTCCATAACTTCAAGAGCAAATTTGCCGTCTTCGACAAGCGACTTGCCATTGTAAAGTTCTTGAAGTTCATTTAATGCGGTAATACCAAATGACGCCGTTGCAGCCTTTAAAAGAGGTTTAATTTTATCCGACGGTTTTAAATGACCGCCGAGAAAACCTCCCTCGCAGTACGCCAGAGGATTAACCGAAGCTTTCATTTCGCCCAGATACTCATAAGTTCTTATATGAATTTTTCTGATTAACTCCAGATAATAATCAAGCACTTCGTAAAAATCCCTGCTTTCTTTTCTTGCTTTTGCAAGAATCATCGGAAGGTGCAAACTTACAGCACCCACATTAAAACGACCGACAAAAACAGGTGTATCGTTCTCATCGGCAGGATACATCCCGCCGCGCTCGAACCAGGGAGATAAAAACGCCCTGCAGCCCATGGGAGAAATTACTTTTTTATATTTTTTATACATTGAAGCTACATAACCGTCACCCGTAAGGGAAAGCCAGTCTGGATACATAGCTTTTTTTGAGCACTCAACACCTGCCTTGTAGAGATCATAAAGCTCGCAGCCCTCGCCATGAAGGTTTTTGTCATATAAAAATACGAGCTTTGGAAACAAAACCGGTTTTTTGCAAGACTTTTTACCCTGGCCGCCCTCTCTGGTTTTAAGCATTACCATAGAAGCCATTTTTTCAAACTGTTCGGTACCAAGACCAAAAGTCATTGTAATAAAGGGATAATCTCCGCGCGAGGAGGCCACAGTGTTAAATTTATACTCCCAGCCCTGAAAACCCTGTTCAAAATCATGTTTTACATCATTAAGGGCTTCTGTTTTAGCTCTTTCAAAATCAAGCCCCATACAAACATATCTGTCATATTGTAAATCATATGACTTCTGTGCATAAGGAGCAAGAAGCTTATCAACCTCGGCTACCGTAAAGCCGCCGTACTGCTGGCTTGCCGCAGCCATAACGATGTCGCCTATTACATCAAATGCAACATCAAGTGTTTTTGGCTCGTTATACCAGAGATTGCCCATTTCAAAACCGCCTTTTAAAACATTGGCAACATCAAAAAGACAGCAGTTCATGGTATCTCTGCGCGCGGACATATCGTGGATGTAGATATAGCCCTCGCGAATTGCCTGCAGGTCATCTACTGTCAGGAAAAATTTCTTATAGAGTTCTTTATTCAGCTGGTTAAATATTAATGAACGCTTAGTGGAAACAAGGGCGGAATCGGAGTTTGAGTTTTCCTTATCGCCTATGTACATAATCTTCTGGCTTTCCTGAAAAACTTTATCCAGCATATGAACAAAATCTGTTTTATAGTTTCTGTAGTTGCGATAACTCTGTGCAACCCTGGGATTAATTTCTTCAAGCACGCTCTCTACAATGTTGTGTATCTCTAAAATTCCGATTTCGTTTTTTTTCATCTGTACCACATTTTTGTTAACGAAATCACAAATTTTATCTGTTTCATCTTCGGAAAATTCAATAAGCATTCTTGCCGCGGATTTTTTTACGGCGTTTACTACTTTTTGCACGTTATACTTTTCTTTTGTTCCGTCTTTTTTAACGATTGAAACATTCTCAAGAATAGCTCGCGAAGCATCCACGATTTGATTTGCAAACCCGATATTTGCTTCTCTTGCTTTTTTGATGGCGTCGGTTACCAAATGCGAATTGAGTTCGACGACTTTTTCGTCATTGTTAAGTGCGTTTTGCATAATGTAAATCCCCTCATTAGTCTCGTAATATCGTGTTTAATCAAGTATTCCGACTGTAACGGCTGCGGACCAGTGAGGGACTTACACCCTTGCTTTCCTCAATTGAACATGTCTAGTTTAATACAAAATTTTAGCATGGTCGAACAGATTTTTAAAAAATACGGTCAATGAAGTATATTTTAAAATCGGGCATGTTAACAAAAGTTCACAACGCGGAAAATCAAGGGTTTTGGCAGTTTGACAAGCATAAAATATTAAAATATAATCTTATTGTTAGCTTCACCTAACGCACATGTTTGTGCGTTCATATGACAGTGCCGATTAACAACATACATTATTAAAAGGAGAAAATCATGGAATGTACTCTTGATAAAACTCTGTCATGCTGGCAGGGATTTAACAGCGGAGCGTGGAATGAAACAATTGATGTTGTTGATTTCATACGCAGAAACTATACGCCTTACGAAGGTGATGACTCTTTTCTTGAAGGTCCTACACAGAGAACTCTTGAGGTTTGGAAAAGAGTGAGCGAACTAATGAGAAGAGAGCATGAGAACAACGGTCTTTTAGATGCCGATGTCTCCACCCCCTCTGCAATTGACGCCTACAAAGCAGGCTATATCAACAAAGACCTTGAACTTATTGTCGGACTGCAGACAGATGCGCCCCTAAAAAGAGCCATTATGCCCTACGGCGGACACAGAATGGTTGAAGCTTCATGCAAGGCTTACGGACTACAGGAAGATGAAAAAGTAAAAGAAATATTCACTAAATACAGAAAAACACACAACGAAGGGGTATTTCAAGCATACACTCCCGAAATCCGCGCATGCAGAAAAAGCGGTATTATAACAGGGCTTCCCGACGCTTACGGCAGAGGAAGAATCATAGGCGACTACAGAAGAGTAGCACTCTACGGTATCGACAGACTTATAGAGGAAAAACTTGCGGAAAAAGCTTCTTCTGACAGTTTAAATATGACTGCCGATATTATCCGCGAAAGAGAAGAACTTTCGGAACAAATTCTGGCGCTCGAAGCCATGAAAAGAATGGCGCAAAGCTATGGCTATGATATTTCAAAACCTGCAAACAACTTCCGTGAAGCCGTACAGTGGACATACTTTGGCTACCTTGCCGCAATTAAAGACCAGAACGGCGCGGCCATGTCACTTGGCAGAGTTTCCACATTCCTTGACATATACTCGCAAAGAGATATTAAAAACGGTACTCTAAGTGAATCCGAAGCACAGGAAATTATGGATGATTTTGTAATCAAACTCAGAATGGTTCGCTTTTTAAGAACACCTGAATACAATGAACTTTTCAGCGGCGACCCTGTCTGGGTAACGGAATCTATCGGAGGTATGGGTGATGACGGCAGAACGCTTGTTACCAAAAACTGCTACCGTATGCTGCATACTCTTACAAACCTGGGTCCCGCACCCGAGCCGAATATGACTGTTCTCTGGTCGGTAAATCTGCCTGATAACTTCAAAAAATTCTGCTCAAAACTTTCAATCAACACTTCATCCATTCAATACGAGAACGATGATCTTATGCGCCCGATGTTCGGCGACGACTATGGTATTGCATGCTGTGTTTCGCCTATGATTATCGGTAAAGAAATGCAGTTCTTCGGCGCACGTGCAAACCTTGCAAAAGCACTTCTTTATGCCATTAACGGCGGCGTGGATGAAAAATCCTTTGCAACCGTTGCACAAGGTTTTGAACCTGTTACATCAGAGTATTTGAATTATGATGAAGTGATTAAAAAGTTCGACTCTATGATGGATTGGCTTGCAAAAACATATGTCAACGCGCTGAACATCATTCACTTTATGCACGATAAATACTACTATGAAAAAGCACAGCTTGCGCTCATGGAAAGAGATGTCGTAAGAAAGCTGGGCTGCGGTATTGCAGGCTTCTCCGTAACTGTCGATTCGCTTTCGGCTATTAAATATGCAAAAGTTAAACCGATAAGAAACGAGCAGGGCATAGCCGTTGACTTTGAAATAGAAGGCGACTTCCCTAAATTCGGAAACAATGACGACAGAGTAGACTCTATTGCAACAAACCTTGTTGAAAGGTTTATGAGTAAAATCGAAAAACTTCCGACATACAGAAACGCAATCCCTACACAGTCGATTCTCACAATCACATCAAACGTCGTATACGGCAAAAAGACCGGCAACACACCTGACGGAAGAAAATCAAACGTGCCTTTTGCGCCGGGTGCAAACCCGCTGCATGGCAGAGATGAATGCGGCGCGCTTGCTTCACTGTGCTCTGTTGCCAAACTGCCCTTTAAGCATGCAAAAGACGGTATTTCAAATACCTTCTCGATTATTCCCGCGTCACTGGGCAAGACAGAAGATGACAGAATTAGCAACCTCAAAGGTATGCTTGACGGCTATATGACAAATATGGGCCAGCATATTAACGTAAATGTTCTGGACAGAGAAACGCTCAAAGACGCTATGGAACATCCCGAAAAATACCCGCAGTTAACAATCAGGGTATCGGGTTATGCCGTAAACTTCATTAAACTTACAAGAGCACAGCAGGAAGACGTTATTTCAAGAACTTTCCACGAACGCTTCTAGCAGCTTTGTTTCTAAAGAAAAAACGGTGCGGTTGTAATGCCGCACTGTTTTTTTATACAAAAATTTATTTGTTGTAAAAATATTTTCTTATAAGAGCTATATAGTCCCTGCTGAAGCCCCTTTTTGGTTTTGTATTTTGTATTTTATTTTTTTGTGTTTCCCTTCTTAGCTCAAGAATAACAACTTCCGGCGGATTTGAAAACCTGAACCCGCTCAGAGTGCCTATTCCGCTTGAAACAAAAAGATGTCTTGAATTTTCGACCACATGACCCTTTCTGTAGCGCTGTGCGTATTTTGATGGCACAAAGGGGGAACCCAAAACAGGAAAGCTGATTTCGCCGCCGTGGGTATGGCCGCTGAGTGTCAAACTTACAAAATCAGGTAAGTTCGGAAAAATATCAGGATTGTGCGACAGGAAAATCAAAGGGGCACCGTCGTTTTGACCCGAGAAAAGCGAATTTAAATCAGGTCTTGAGTACCAGATATCATCAATTCCCGCAATTTTTAATTTTGTATCCGAGATATTAAGTGTCACCATTTTGTTTCTAAGCACGCTAAAGTGTGATTTTTCAAGTACGCTCGGTATAATACCGGGCGGGCTGTAGTCATGATTTCCCAAAACCGCACCCTTAAAATACTGCGCATTAAGTCTTGAGAGTACTTTTATAACATCGTTTTTATCGGCATTAGAGAACATCAGAAGCTCTGCATCCAAATCACCAGCAAAAAGAATCAAATCCGGATTCTGCTTGTTTACAAGATCGACAATTTTGTTTAACTTGTTTAAATCCATATATCTTGCACCAAAATGAATATCTGATAACAATACAACCTTAAGACCGTCAAGTTTCGTGCTCCATCTGTGCAAAAATAAAACTTTTTTCTTAAAATCAACCTGTCAGGGGCAATAAAATGCATATAATAAAGCAGTGCAAAACAAATAAGGAATAATAATAAAATTACTTTTTTCATGGTTATTTATGCTAACATAAAACTGTTCAAATGGGTACAAAAACAAAACTTGCATATATTCACTCAATATTAACGGGCGCTACGGTAGATGGGCCCGGAGTCCGGTATGTAATATTTTTCCAAATGTGCCCGCTCAGGTGCAAATACTGTCATAACCCCGATACCTGGGCAAAAAACTCACTTGGCATAAAAACACTTGAGAGCGTGCTTTCTGATATTTTGAAATACAAAAGTTTTTTTAACTTTTCAGGGGGCGGTGTCACGGCATCCGGCGGCGAACCGCTTTTGCAGGCGGAATTCTGTGCCGAATTATTTAAAAAATTAAAAGAAAACTCAATACACACGGCCCTTGACACCTGCGGCTGCGTTGAGATTGACAATAATGTCATAAGTACAATAGATTACACCGACCTTGTTTTGCTTGACATTAAACATACAGATACAACGGCACACAAAGACTTAACAGGCAAAGACAACGAAGCGGCTAAAGAATTTTTAAAATACCTTTACATGAGAAACAAAAAAGTCTGGATACGACAGGTGCTTGTGCCGGACTATACTTCGGATGAAGAATATATCAGGGGGCTTATAGGTTATCTTGAAAACTACAGGGGAATAATAGAAAAAGTTGAACTTTTGCCATATCATAAAATGGGTCAGAAAAAATGGGAAAAACTGGGGCTTAAATACCCCTTAAATGTTGAAGAGCCTGACAGAAAAACTCTTGAAACAATAAGGGAAATGTTTGAAAAAGCGGGTTATGAAACTCTTTTAAACTAATTTTTTGTTTCCTCAAAAACCTGTTTACATAAATTTTCAATGAGGAAGATATCAAACGTGTCTTTCTTGTTATCGGGAATCATTCTCAGCACTTTTGAACTTAGGCCGAGCGGGAGATTTTTTGTTTTAAAAAGATAAAGAGCATAATCCGGGTGCAGTCCGAATTTTGCACATAAATAATACTTCAGCGAAAACCCCCACCCAAAAGCTTTATAAAAGTGTGAAATACAGGTATCAAGCAGGGAGTAAATAAGGGGCATATCATATTCTTTTGAATAGTTTTGATTAAGATAATCGCAAATCGACTCTGTGGGCAGATTGCCTGCGCCTCTGCCCATTCCGTACAGCGACGAGTCAACTATAAGATTTCTTTTTAAATTCAACGCAAAAAAAGCACAGGCATTAGAAAAAGAAAGCTGCATGCTGTTATGGGTATGCAGACAAAGAGAAATTTTTGAATCAAGAACTCCGTCTGCCGCGAATGCATATTTTTTTAAACTTTGAGCACTTAGCGCCCCTATTGAATCAACGATTGAAAAAGCATATGGCAGAATCATATTCACGTTATTTAAAAGCTTTTCAAACTCTTTTTCATTATAAAGAGTAACAAAAGTAGGATTAACAAAAACATTGTATCCCTTGTCCGACAGACGTTTTATACAATCAAACGCCTCATCCGACTGGGATTTTTTAAAAATCACCCTCAAAGTCTTTGCAAAATTATTATCCGAAGGCGGAAGTTTTGCACAGTCAAAGCTGCCTGTTTTTATCATTAGAACACATTTTGATGTGTCAACCTGTCCGTCAAATACCCTTTTGAAATCATCGGCAGAGTTAAAAAGAGAAAAGTTATCCCCCGGCTGCCCGTCTGTCAGAAAACCGCATTCAACATGCTCAAGTCCGGATAAAATCAAATCCCGGGCAATTTTTATAATGCATTCCCTGCCGAAATGCCAGTCATTTACATATCCGCCGTCACGCAGAGTGCAGTCCAGAAGCTCTAAATTTTTCACCGGTTACATCCAAGCAAATGTGTATCTATTTACTCTAACATAAAATCACAAATGCAAGTACTTTTAATGTCTGATTTTTATTTTAGCCCTGCAATTAATCACTGAATCCTCATATATTGTTTCACCAATGCTGTCGGCGCATATAACACCCGAAGCGGGATTTTTAACGGAAACAATATTCCCCCTTACATCAGCCTTAACGTCGGAATATTCAAAAGAAAGGTCGGTATCCTCCATGGCGCAGTTAATCAATTTTAAATTCTTGCAGTAGCAAAGGGGCTGTGTACCGATTATTTTACAGTTTATAAAAGTAAGATTTTTTGAAAACCAGCCGAGGTACTCGCCTTTTACAACCGAATTTTCAACAGTGATATTTTGTCCGTGCCAGAAAGCGTCTTTTGTATCAAGTGATGAGTTATTTATATGTATGTTTTTTGTGTATTGAAACGAATATTTTCCGCTCATTTTAAGATTGTCGATTTTTATGTTTGAACTCTCGAAAAGAAAATATACTGAATTAATTTCGCTGTCCTTAATTTTAACATTCCTGCACCTCCAGCCGAATTCATCGGAGTTTAAATGTGAAGAGAATATTTGGATATTTTTGCATTCTCTCAGGCATTTTATACTCTCAACTGTACAATTTTGAATTTCCCCGCCGCTGCAATACCACAAAGGAGCACGTGTAAGAGAGTCCAGCACAGAGTTCTTAAGCGTAAAATCTTTTGCATGCCATATCGGATAGCGAAGTGAAAACTTACAGTTATCTACGCAAATATTACTGCATTCTTTTAGTACTGACTCGCCGTCGGCAGGACCTGCAAACTCGCATGAATCTACAAGTGTATCAGATATACCGTACAGTGAGCGCTCAAAATCAAATGTCTTGTTTTTAATAATCTTTTTCATAATTCAATTCTCCTGACTTATTTTTGTATAATTTTATTTTTGGGAGTTATCTGAGAAAGGATAATTGCACCAATCATCACGATACACCCTGAGATTTCGCGCATACTGAGGGTTTCATTCAGAATTATTACACCGCCAAGAAGTGCAAACACTGCTTCACTGCTCAATATTAAAGTTGCAAGAACCGGGTGTGTAGCCTTATGCCCGAATATCTGCAAAGTATAAGCCGCTCCCGTCACCACGACCCCTATAAACAAAATCGGCTTCCAGCCCGCAAGAATACTTGCAAGCGCTGGAGTTTCCAGAATAAACATAAACGGAGCCGATAAAATGCAGGCAAAGACAAACTGCAGGCAAGAAAGCGCAAGTGCGCTGACTTTTTTAGAGTAATGACTTACAACAATTATATGCAATGCAAAAAAGAAAGCACTCAAAAGCAGCAGAATATCCCAGGGCTCAAAACTTAAAGAGCCCTTTGAACAGAGCAAATAAAGCCCGAGCAGTGCAAGCAGTATACTGATTTTTACATTCAACAACATCTTATGTTTCATAAAAACCGCTATGACAGGCACAAAAATTACATACAGAGATGTTATAAAACCCGCTTTAGAAGCCGGAGCGTAAATCATACAGTACTGGTTTATTGAAAAAGCAACAAAGAGTATACAGCCTGCAATAAAGGCGCCTTTAAAAAGGATTGCTTTTGAAGTATTAATTTTATTTAAATCTGCAGAATTTCTGAAAAAATAAATAAGCGGCAGGATAGAAAGTGAACCGATAGCACACCTGAGCGTGTTAAAGGTAAAGGGGCCTGTGTATGTCATCCCGATTTTCTGTGCCACAAAGGAAAGCCCCGAGATTAAAGCCGCACCCAGAAGCGAGATATTGCAAAGTATATAAAGTTTTTTAAATTGACTTTTGTTCATATTAATATTATAAAATCTGAGAGCAGCTCTAAGTCAAGATAATTGTGTTAAAATATTCAGGGAGGTAAGAATGTATACAATAAAAGAAGTTGCACAACTTATGGAGGTATCCGAACACACAATAAGATTCTGGGCAAAAAGCGGTTTTTTTCCTTTCGTAACAAGGGATAAAAACAATATAAGGCAATTCAGTGAAAATGATCTTGACTGGGTCAAAATTGTAAAATGCCTGCGCTCAGTCGGAACCGAAAACAAGGCAATTAAACGATATATTGACCTGTGTATCATGGGCGACTCAACAATAAATGAACGCTATGAAATTATCCGCGCAACAAAAAAACGCGCGCAGACGGAAATAAAAAATTTAAAAAAACAGCTTGCTCTTCTTGAATTTAAAGAGAAATTTTACCGAAATCTTATTGAAAATAATCTTGCAGACAGCTGGAATCCCATAAACAAAAGAGAGAAGGAAAATATAGGATAAAAATTACCCGCAGCGGCTTGCACTGCGGGAGTATTCTTAAATTTTAATAAGCAGAAACTTTGAATCCTTCAAAGCTCTAACTTTGTGCTGATGGTCTTTTTTGAACATTAAAATATCATTTTCTTCAAGAGTAAACATTTGCGCATCAAAATGAAGCTCTATTTTTCCTTCGACCAGATATACCGCAGCGTCGCATATAGATGTATGTGTGTCAATTATTTCTTCCTTTTTAATGGCAACAAGACTCAGACTGCTGTTGTCTTTTTCAAGCAGTGTCATTTTTTCAAACATTTTAGAGCTGTCAATCATCTTTTTGGCGTTTAAAACATTGTAAAACATATTTTCTCCTTTTTATAACATGGTAAATATGCGGTATAAAGAAAAAAATAACATCGTGCAGCCGTATATTGCCGTGCCGGCTCTGCATGACAAGCAAACTCTTTGGTTTTTTGCACAAAATGCACCTTGTTTGGCATATGCGTACGTCAAGATTAACAAATAAGTTCAAATACAACAATGCCCCTGTATCAACACAGAGGCATTGTTAAAAATATTTAGGCTTTTACTTTCTTTTCAATTACAATTTTATCGTCATGTACATCCATTACAAGCTCGTCATTGGGCTGGTAATTGCCTGTAAGAATTTCTTCCGCCAGTACGTCTTCAACTTTTTTCTGGATTACGCGTCTTAGCGGCCTTGCGCCGTATGTTTCAGAATAGCCTTCTTTTGCAAGGTAGTCTTTAGCAGCGTCAGTTACCTCAATTTTAAGCTGACGTTCATCAAGGCGTTTAAACAGGTCATTGAGCATAAGGTCTACAATTTCCCTGATTTCTTCTTTATTAAGGTGCGCAAAGACGATAATATCGTCAATTCTGTTTAAAAACTCAGGCCTGAACTGCTTTTTAAGCTCTTCCATAACGGTTTCTTTGAGTTTTTCATATTTGTCTTTCTTTTCATCGTTTGAAACCGAGAAACCGAGTTTTGCAGTGTTTTGAATCATATGCGCGCCGACATTTGAAGTCATTATGATAATCGTGTTTTTAAAGCTTACATGTCTTCCCTTAGAATCAGTCAAACGGCCGTCATCAAGGATTTGAAGCATTATGTTAAACACATCGGGGTGCGCCTTTTCAATTTCGTCAAACAGCACAACCGAATATGGTTTTTTCCTTATGATTTCAGTCATATGCCCGCCGTCATCATAGCCGACATATCCCGGAGGTGAGCCGATGAGTTTTGCGGTCGTATGTTTTTCCATAAACTCGGACATATCGATTCTGACCATATTATCTTCAGAACCGAAAACCGCTTCTGCAAGTGCTTTTGCAAGTTCAGTTTTACCCACACCGGTAGGGCCCGAGAAAATAAAGCTGCCTATCGGGCGGTTAGGACTTTTTAAGCCGACACGCGCACGGCGGATGGCTTTTGAAATCGAAACCACAGCCTCATGCTGGCCGATAACGCGCGCATGCAGAGTGTCTTCGAGTTTAAGAAGTCTTTGTGACTCGCCTTCGGTAATTTTTGTAACGGGAATACCTGTTATGGTTGAAATTACCTGCGCAACTTCTTCCACACCTACCGTAGGCTTGTTTTCATCCTGCGCATTTCTCCATTTGTCCTGAATTTCACGGATTTTATCCTTAAGATTCGCCTCATCATCTCTTAAGTCAGATGCCTTTTCAAATTCCTGATTGCGGATGGCATCTTCTTTTTCTTTAATTATGGCTTTCAACTGTTTTTCAAGCTCGCGTCCTTCGGGAGGAAGCGCAGAGACATTGAGGCGTACTTTTGAACTTGCCTCATCGATAATATCTATCGCCTTATCCGGCAAAAATCTTTCCGTTATAAACTTGCTTGAAAGCTCGGTAGCGGCGATAATTGCTTCATCCGAGATATGCAGTTTGTGGTGCTCTTCATACTTTGGTTTTAAGCCCCTTATAATTTCAATTGTCTCGTCAACCGAAGGCTGGTCAACTATTACGGGTTGAAAACGTCTTTCAAGAGCGGAGTCTTTTTCAATGTGTTTTCTGTACTCATCAAGTGTTGTGGCACCGATTACCTGAATTTCACCTCTTGATAGTGCGGGTTTTAAGATGTTTGCCGCATCAATTGCACCCTCTGCGGCACCTGCGCCAATCAGGGTATGCATTTCATCAATTACAAGAATGACATTTCCCGCCTGACGGATTTCATCCATAATCTTTTTAAGGCGCTCTTCAAACTCGCCGCGGTATTTTGTACCCGCAACGAGAAGCCCCATATCAAGCTGTATTATTTTTTTATTCTCTAAAATATCGGGGACTTCACAGTCCACAATTTTCTGTGCCAACCCCTGTGCAATTGCGGTTTTACCTACGCCCGGTTCACCTATTAAAATAGGGTTGTTTTTGGTACGGCGGGCGAGAATTTGAATCACGCGCTCTATTTCTTTTTCGCGTCCTACCACAGGGTCAAGACGCTGTTCCTGCGCGGCAAGAGTCAAGTCCGTGCCGAACTCATCAAGGCTTGGGGTCTTTGCCTTGCTTTGAGAAGCACCGGGGGTAGCAGTCTGCGCCCCCGATGACGTCGATTTTGTTTCGCCCAGAAGTTTTATAACATTGCTCCTGCATTTGTTCAAGTCAACACCGAGGTTTTCAAGGACTTTTGCGGCAACTCCCTCGCCCTCGCGGATTAATCCGAGCAAAAGGTGTTCCGTACCGATGTAATTGTGCCCAAGCTGTCTTGCCTCATCCCATGAGAGTTCAAGGACTTTTTTAGCTCTCGGGGTAAAAGGAATTTCAACCGCAACAAAGCCGCTGCCGCGTCCGATAATTTTTTCCACCTGAGCGCGCGCGTCTTTTATGGTGACACCCATAGATTTAAGTGTCTTTGCGGCAATTCCCGTACCCTCGCCGATTAGTCCGAGAAGCACCTGCTCGGTGCCAACGAAGTTGTGTCCGAGCCTGCGCGCTTCTTCCTGAGCGAGCATTATTACACGTATTGCCTTTTCGGTAAATCTTTCAAACATTGTTATAAACTTCCTAATATGTTGTTACTAATTCTTTAGTTTTATTTTACAACAAAAATATTGAGTTTCAATTTTTATTTTATTACTCAATCATATCAATTCTGCGTTTATGTCTGCCGCCTTCAAAGCCAGTTTTTAACCAGACGTCAACAATATCAAGCGCAAGGTTTTGACCGATTACGCGTTCGCCCAGACACAGAATATTTGCATTGTTGTGTGCACGAGAAACCCGTGCGGAATAGGTATTTTCAAGGCACACAGCGCGCACGCCTTTTGTTTTATTGGCGGTAATTGACATGCCAAGCCCCGTGCCGCAGACAAGGATTCCCCTGTCGAAATTGCCCTCAGCCACTTCTTTAGCCACTTCTTTTGCGACAATCGGGTAATCACTCTGCTCAAGGGAATATATACCGAAGTCCTTGTATTGGATGTGGTGCACCTCAAGGTATTCAAGGATTTTTTCCTTCAGGTGAAACCCGCCGTGGTCACAACCGATAGCAATTTTTAAATTTTCCATATTACAACACTCCCATTATACTGTATGTTAAAATTATACAGTTTTTTTGGGAGTGTGTAAATATAATTAATTAAGCGCTACTTCAATATTCCTAAATCAGTCAGCAATTCTATTTGATGCTCCATATCTGCAATATTACGTATAAATTGTTCCGGGTCAGACTCATAAAGTGCGAAGTTAACATCACTTATACTTGGCATATACGTATCTTCAAGTATGCTTCTGGGGTCATATGAATGATTGCCAATAAGTTCACGTGCTTGTTTCAAATCTTCAACGGAGAGATCTTCAATTTTATTGTAATAATCTTTAAATTTTTCTATTGCATCGTATGCTTCTTGGATTTCCGCAGCTTTATTATTGTAACTTGCGGTTTCGACTTCGTAGTTATTCTCGCCGGAATCCGATCCGACAGAAGAAGGATTAAGAGGCAAATCACTGTTTAAAGACGCAATACGCGTATTGTAGTCCTGATTTACCAGTTCCGCAGGGTCAAATTCTTTGTTTTCTTCTGCATAAGCTTTCATGGCCTCACTTTGCTCGTATTTGCCTGTATCACTGTTGTATACTTCATAATTTTCAGCATGTGCCATATCGGCCTTATAATCATTTACAAAGTCAAGCAGCTGTTGAGCATTTGTGAGCACTTCAGACGAATATATTCTTGTTTCTTCGCCATTTGTAACACTGATATCGGGCTTGTATTCCGGAGAATCAAGCTGAGAACTTACGTATTTGTATATATCACTATCTTCGTCAATTCCGGCAAGCAAATTTTCTTTAGACATAACATCTTCATAAGTGGCAGCATTGAGTTCAGCTTCATCATCTGTCAAAGATGTATCATCACCAGAAGTGTCGCCTGTTTGTGAACCCGCTTCGTCGGCAGGTGTAGTTTCGCCTGTTTCGGGATTATGTACTGAGCCGTCAGGATAAGTTATTGTGCCGTCAGCATTATAGCGTGTGCCGCGTTTTGTAAAATCACCATTATCGTCCTTATGAAACTCAGCCGAGCTTCCGTCTTCAAACTCATATTTTTTGACACGATTACCGTCAATAATTTTTGAACCGGTAACTTCACCTCTTTTAAGTAGATCAGAATCTATATCTTGATTTGCGGCGTCCTCTTCGGAAATCAAATTTCCTTCTTCATCGTAAAATCCCAGAAGAGCTGCGTTATCTTTACTATTTTTTGAAGTTTCAAGAGCCTCTTTGGCTTCGTCGCCTATCTGATTCCAGCCTTTAGCTCCTGTCTCATGTCCGCCGTTTGCAGCTTCGGAGCCCTCTTGCATGGTTGTCAGCTCTTGTTTCATTTTATCAAGCTCGTCCTGCGCTTTTGAGAGGTCTTCTTCAAGACCTTCAATATTGCCTGCGATTTCCTTTAACTGCTGGTCGATTTCATCTTCTTTTTGTTCTTTTTTGTCGGTATACTCTTCAAGACTCTTTTCAAGCTCATCCATTTTATCTTGAATTTCTTCCGCGTCAGATTGCGCTTGTTCAAGCTCTTCTTGGGCATTTTGCTGTTCTTCCAGCGCCTTTCTGTACTCTTTTTTTGCCGTTTCCAGCGCAGACAATTTAGAAGACTTGGCGCTTTCATCGTCACCGTCTTTTACGGCATTGTATAGTTCCTGTGCTTCTTGCAAGGCATCAAATGCCGTACTTACACCTTCATTTGCACTTGTAAGCTCGCCTGTTTTATCTCCAATAGTTTGTTGAGCCTCGTTATATTCGCCCGTTACGGTTTCAAACTCGTTTCTGATACCTTCTATTGCATCTTCAAGGGGAATAAGGACTTCTTGACCCTCGTGTACAATATCTGCATTTTCAATTTTTTCATCATTATATTTATTGTTGTATTCCTGAATTTCTTTTTGCTTGGCTTCAATTGCAGCCCAGCTGCCGGCGTCTGCGTTGCCTGCATTTTTCATGGAAGTTTGCGCAATTCGCGACAAACAGTCGTTTTCGCCGTTACCGCTCGGGTCCCAGGCTTGTACAGTTATCTTAAAAAATCTGTCAAAGCTGTTGCCGTCAACACCACTAGTCATCTTATTCATCCTTTCCGCATAAAAGTACGTATATGGGTTATATCGGCATAAATGTGTATAACTTAAGTGTATGTAACAAAAATGTTACATTTAAGTTTGTCTTGTAATCGGATTGGTTTTGTTATAAGATTGTGGGTGTATAACGGTACATTAATGAGGAAAAACATTATGACAGAAAGAAAACTCGTTGGAACAGGCGAAATGTTCAAAAAAGCGCTTGCAGGCAAATATGCAATCGGTGCTTACAACGTTAACAACATGGAAATTCTGCAAGGTATAGCGGAAGCTGCGGAAGAAACCCGCTCGCCTATCATTTTACAGGTTTCTGCCGGTGCAAGAAAATATGCCAACCAGACATACTTAATCAAACTCGTAGAAGCTGCTCTTGCTACAACTACGGTTCCGATTGCACTTCACTTAGACCACGGTGCAGACTTTGAAATCTGTAAATCCTGCATTGACGGCGGTTTTTCTTCGGTTATGATAGACGGTTCAAGATTTCCGCTTGAAGAAAACATTGCTCTTACAAAACAGGTTGTTGAGTACGCTCATGCAAGAGGCGTTTCGGTAGAGGCAGAACTCGGCAAACTCGCAGGTGTAGAAGACGATGTTAAAGTTCACGCTAAAGATTCAACATACACCGACCCGGAAGAAGCCGCAAGATTTGTTAAAGAAACCGGCTGCGACTCGCTTGCAGTTGCAATAGGCACATCTCACGGCGCTTATAAATTTAAAGGCGAAGCAAAACTTGACTTTGACAGACTGGCTGAAATTAAAAAAGCCGTAAATGACGTTGCAGGTTATGACTTCCCGCTTGTACTCCACGGTTCTTCATCGGTTCCTAAAGAATTTGTGGCAAAATGCAACAAATACGGCGGCAACCTGCCCGACGCACAGGGTGTTCCCGAAGAAATGCTTGCATATGCTTCTAAAAACGGGGTTGCCAAAATCAACATCGATACAGACTTGAGATTGGCTATGACATCGACTATTCGTGAGTTCTTTGTTGAACATCCCGAAAAATTCGACCCCAGAGAATATATGGGCCCCGGCAGAACAGCCGTAAAAGAAATGGTTATTCACAAAATGAAAGACGTGCTCGGAACAGCAGGACACGCCGACGACTAGTCTTTTTTGTTTACAAATACATTTCAATGAGCTTCGCTTTTATCGCGGGGCTCATTTTTTATTGTCAAGGCTTTTTTGACAAATTTTAAATTTATAAAAAAAAATTTACTTTATGAAATATTTGCTGATTTTTAGGTAGTGAATGTGCTATAAAGAAAAGGAAATGGATAATACATTGCACATAAAAGGGGAACAGTCTAAATGAGTGAATACTTGAGTAAGGAAGAGATTAAACAGTGGAGAAGCTCTCTTGAGAAAATCACTTTAGAGGAATTTGCAAAACGTCTGGGAAAAACTTTAAAAGAAGAAAAACAGACAAGAGATATTGTAGATATAGTTTTAAAAAATGAAAAGATTTCCGCCACAGTATCAGAGATAAGCGGCGAAAAGCCAAAGGAAAAGATTTTAAAAATCGCTTCAAAGGCTGTCGATATGCAAGAAAAGGCGCTTAATAAAGAAGAAAAGAAAGACCTTTTCTCGGGTCTTAACATTACGTTTAAAAAATCTCTGACACAAAGAGAGCAGGCGGTTTTAGAGCATTTTATTAAAAACAAGAATCAGATAGTCTATGCAAAAGACCTTGCAAGCGTGCTTGAACTGCCCACGGACTATGTTTACAAATACATTAAAAACCTCAGAACAAAAATTAACGAGGACATTCTGCAAAATGCCGTCAAAGGCGGGTACAGATTAAACATTCAATAGTGTTAAGAATTTGCCTTATTTTATAAAAATGCATATAATCAGGCAATGGAGAACAATATTAAAGATACATTAGCCCTTATCTCTTCGATGATTAACTGCGAACAGGCAGGTAAGGGCGATTTTTATGCCAAAATGCTTGATAATATTGCAGGTAATATAAAGTCGGATTTTTCGGGAATCTATTTTATTGATTCGGGCAGTTTCATCCCCAAGGCACAAAAGGGCAATAATAAAGACGGCATAGATAATTCTTTATATGAAAAGATTGTTCAGTGCGACAAAAATACCGTTGAATTTAATAATATATTTTTAGGCGGCAGAAAGCAGTCTTTTGTACTTGTGTCAAAACTGCTTATCAGAAGTTCGCTGTACGGTATTGTTTTTCTTGCGCGCGAAAATAAATTCAACAAGGAGGAAGAAGCTTCTTTTGAAGCACTTGTGAGCGTGATTTCTTACCTGATAAAAGATTTTGAACTTAACGATGTATTTAAAATGCAGCTAAAGGCCTTACAGGATGCAATAGTTGAGAAGAACAACGCATATGAAGTTATAGAAAAACAGCACAAAAAACTGCTTGAGCTGGACAAAACAAAAAACGCATTTCTGGCTAATATCTCACATGAACTCAGAACACCGCTCAATGCAATTATTGGCTTTTCTCAGGCGCTGGGGTGTAAGATTTTCGGCGATTTAAACACCAAACAGGAAGAATATGTAAAAGACATACAAATCTCGGGGCTGCACCTTTTAGGGATGATAAATGAGATTTTAGATCTGTCAAAGATTGAATCCAAGGCTATGAAAATTTCGCCGTGCGAACTTGACCCGGGCGTCGCCATCCAGGAGGCAATTAATGTGCTTACGCCCCTTTTTGAACAAAAGTCCATAAATGTGAAATTTATAAATAAATGCAAAAAAAATATAAAAGCGGACTACCAAAAACTGCAGCAGATACTATATAACCTTTTAAGCAATGCAATTAAATTTACACCCGAAAAAGGTAAAATTGAAATCAGAATATCGCGTGAAGGGCGCGATTTTATTCTGGAAGTGGAGGATACGGGTATCGGCATTGATAAAAAGTACCACAACAAGATTTTTACAAAATTTGTCCACCTGAACAACATCTACACAAAAAGCCAGAGTTCGACAGGGCTGGGACTTACTATTACAAAAGAACTTGTCAAACTGCACAAGGGCAAAATCACACTTGAAAGTACGGTTAATAAAGGTACAACATTTAAGGTGCTGCTCAAAGGAGCGATAGTATGAAAAAAATCCTTATAGTTGAAGATAGCCCCGTCAATATGAAACTTTTTACCGACATACTGGAGGCAAAAAACTATGATGTTACAAAAACTTACGACGGCAAAGAAGCGTATGAAAAAATAAAATCATCAGCATATGACCTTATGATACTTGATATACAACTGCCCGTGCTTGACGGCTTTTCACTCTTAAAAAAATTAAAAGACGAAAATATTAAATACCCGAAAACCATTATCGTGTCTGCCTTTGCAATGGATAAAGACAAACAAACCGCAAAAATGCTGGGATGCGAAAACTACATAACAAAACCCATAGATATTATGAATTTTCTTGCAGCGGTAGAAAAACTCGCAAAATAAATTACTTATCAAATACCTTATGTACTTTCAGGTTCTTGCACACTCCGCAGTTTGAACATTTGCTCTCACAGGGTATTGTGGTTTTTGCTTCTTTTGCGCGTTTGTACTCGTTTATAAGCCACTTTTTATCAAGCCCCGTGTCAATAATATCCCAGGGCATATCCTCGCTTGTGTCGTAAGTTTTTGCGGCTTCGTTTTCAATATTAATACCAAGCGACTCAGCCGTTTTGTAATACATATCAAAATCAATATTCTCTTCCCATGAGTCAAGGTAGGAACCGTTTTTATAAAGCCGGTAAATAAACTCCGAAACCTCTCTGCCGCCGCGGGTCAAGAAAGCTTCAAGCTGAGACACCCGCGGGGAGTGGAAATTCAGTCTTGCATTTTTTATTTCGGGCTTTCTTGAAAGCAAGAGGGCTTTTTTGCGCTCAATTTCACTTAATCTGTCCTGTCCATGCCAGCCAAAAGGCGTGTGTGGTTTTGGCACAAAGACAGATATCGAACAGGTAATTAAAGGAATTCTGAGTCCTCTTTCTATGCATTTAGCATTTATTGCTTTAATTAAATCGGCAATTGCAAGAACATCGCTGTCCTCTTCAAAAGGCAAACCTATTATAAAGTAGAATTTAATCTTATCCCAGCCGCATTCAACACATGAGAGAACGGCATTTAAAATCTGTTCTTCGCTGAGGTTTTTATTTATAATATCTCTCATGCGCTGGCTTCCTGCTTCAGGCGCTATTGTAACGGTTGTTTTTTTCTGTGCCTGCATAAGCCGCGCAAGTTTTAGAGAAAACTTATCCGCCCTCTGGCTGGGCAGTGAAACATTAACCCCCGAGCCTTCAAAGTGTTTGTTTAATCTTTCAATAATCTCTTCAATTGAAGTATGATCGTTTGAAGAGAGCGAAAGCAGCGAGTATTCGTCATAGCCTGTATTCTTAACATAATCGCAGGCAAGAGAGATGATGTCTTCTTTATTTCTCTCTCTTACGGGCAAGTTTGTATGTGCGCTCTGGCAAAAACGGCACAGCCTGCCGCAGCCGCGGCGAATTTCAACAGTTGCCCTGTCATGCACACTTACAAAATGTGAAACGGGCGATTTTGTCGGGTGCGACTTTTTGTCGGGAATAAAAATTCTTTTGACGGTTTTTTGGGGATATTTCGGGCAAAAAACACCGTTTATCTTCGAGAGTTCTTTTAAAACAACATCCCTTGGCAGGTCTTTCAGTGTTAAATATTTATCAAGTATCTCAAGCGTAACTTCTTCGCCATCGCCTATCAAAAACAAATCAACAAATTTGCAAAGCGGAAGAGGGTTGTAAGCACACGGACCTCCCGCAAAAATTATCGGGTCGCAATCACCCCTGTCATCATTTAATACAGGAACTCCCGAGCATTCAAGAAGCTTTAAAAGGGTTGTATAGGACATTTCATACTGGAGTGCAAACCCGAGAAAATCAAACTCCCGCAGCGACACTTTAGATTCAAGTGCGTAGAGGACTTTACCTTCTTTTTTGACAAGTTCCAAAAAATCTTTATCGGGCGCATAGGCTCTGTCAGCCATATATTTTTCGTTTGAATTTACTATGTGATATAAAATCTTATGTCCGAAATTACTTATCCCTATTTCATATTTATCGGGAAACACAAAGGCAACTCTTGCCTGCGCACTGCAAAAATCTTTATTTACACTCAAAAACTCCCCGCCGATATATCTTGAGGGTCGTTCGCAGGAATGTAGAATCTGCGCGTATTCATCTAAAAATTCTTGAGATTTCATGCAAGATTTTCCGGTTTCAACTTGTCTATATCTATTATCTCGCCTTCAATTTTACCATTAAAATATGCATCAAAAAATATATTTAGCTTTACGCCTTCTACAAAAAAATTATAGACAGATGTGGTGCCGTCTGTTTTTCTTGCAACAGATATAATATATCTTACGCCTTTAGCATATTCGGACAAATGTTCAAAATTAAACTCCAGACCGTTAACGTCTTTTTTAAGTTTAATATACTCAAATCCCAGATATGCTTTCAGCTGTGCTACTTTTTTATTGTTACTATTAGGGTCAAACCTGGTTATTTTACTCATAGTACAATTTAACAACAGTATGAAAATTTTATCAAAAAATTAATATATATTAATAAATGAAAACCCGAACCAGAACAGTTCGGGTTTAGTTTTTTTCAATAGCTTAAAGATGTTTTGTGCTTATTCAATTAAGCTGTTTTTTGTTCCGCTTGCTCAGCCGGCTGTTGTCCTTCCGCAGGAGCCTGTGCATTTGCTTCGGGAGCAGCTGCATCTTGAGGAGCTGCGGGAGCCGGTTGTTGAGAAACATCGCCTAATTTAGCAAGCGCTTCCTGAGCGGTTTGTTTTATATCTGCGTCCTGATCATTCAGAGAAGATTGGAGAACCTGTTCCACTTCTGCTTTTTCTTCGGGTTTTGCAATGTATTGTAGAGCTTGAATTGCAGCTATTTTGAGTTCTTTGTTGGGTTCATTTTGAATTGTATTAACTATTTCGTTGTAACCCATTAAGTCTTTAAGCGCCAATTGCGCGGGAGCCTGTTTGCCTTGTTCAGTCTGGAATTGAGAGTATTGTGCTTCATTATCTCTGGAGAGCTTTTGCACCATTGCCAAGGTGAACAGAGCAAAGATTTTGTTTTTATTTGCCGCTACTTTGGGTGAAAGCTGGTCAAGCTGAGCTTGTTCTTCGGGGGTTAATTTTTCACCCTTGTTTTGTTTTTCGGCAAGCGCTTTTTGCTCAGGGGTTGCATCCGGAAGTGCGCTTGTGTCGGAGTTAATTATATCTACCAACGACTGTTTGACGGGGTCTGTTGCAACTTGAAGGGCAATATCGGGTGTTGCCTGTGTAAAGTTTGCAATGGATGTTATTGCTTCTGCCTGAGTGTTGTAATCGGTGCTTTTTAAATCAGCAAGTAATGCGTCTGTGTCAACTTTTGGAGCTTGCTCCCCCTGTTGGACTTCCGGCATTTGAGTTTGCGCCTGTGTCTGCTCCGTAGTTTGAGCCTGTTGTGTCTGCGTATCTATAGTGCTTTCAGGCATGGGCTGGGGCGCAACGGGAGCCACCGGAGCATACTGCGGAACTATAGGGTTTGCAGCATATTGTTGATAAGGAGACTGTACACCACTCTGTGTTTGGGGAGCCCAGGCGGATGTTTCAGGCATTGCATAAAGCTGGTTTGTATAGCCGTAAGGTACACTTTGAGGCTGTGCAGAACCATAGCTTTTAGGTTCGTAAATATTAATGCTGACTGCACTGGGTGCCTGTGAATACATCGGTTGTGAATACTGCGGTTGTATCATATAAATCTCCTTTTATGTCAGATTGATTTGCTTTTTAACAGTTGTAATAAATCTTGTAATTAAAATAAATTGCTATTTTTTTTAATTTTATTAAGTTTTCTTAACATTTCACAAATTACGTTGCGCTGCACGGGTTTATGACGTTACTTCTTTCTAAGGTAGTCTGTTTTTTCAAACAGGTTTGTACTGTTTTTGATGAAATCCCATGCTACAGATAAGCCAAGACCTATCACACCGAATTTCTTCATGCCGTCTTTCTTGGCAAAAAATGCCAGAGCGGAGAAGCCGAGTGTGGCAGCATTATAGCATATACCCTTAAATGCTCCTGTAACATACCCCGAAACAGTATTCCATACCTCCGACAATTGGAGAGGATATTGAAAATCCATAATCCATTGTTTCATGGCATTGTGTTTTGCACCGGGATAATTTAGTTTTGAAGCACCTATATTTTGTGCAATAAAATCATCGGCATAATTGCTTTCCCGTTTGATATTTGCCTCTCTTTTGCCGAGAGAATGAATATCATACAAAGAAGCACCTGTGGCCATAAGCGCCGCTGCTTTTGAAGCTACGTTTAATAGAGCCATTATGCCGCCTCCTTAGTTTTTTCTTCATTTTTACTGTCGCGTGCAGCTAATTCTTCGGCTGCAGCACCTTCGGGTTTAAATTTAACTTTGTCCCCTGCGCTCATGTTAAGCAGGATTTGTGAGGCTAACAGTGAATCTTCACCGTATTCTTTTTGACCGTCGGCTTGAATTGCTTTCAGTATTTGAACTGTTTGCTCGTTACCCGTAGCATAGCCAGCTTCGAGCGTGGTTAAGCCCAGGAATCTTACGGCAGCCGTGGGGTCTTGTAAAATTTTATTTAAAAGTGCCGTAAGTGCGGCGTCATTTTTTCTTGCAGGATCTTCCTTAAATCTTTCAAGGACATCCTTTGCGCCCATCAAACGCACTTTTGAATCTTGTGAATTTAAATAATTTTCCAGTGACTTTATATAATCATCGGTAAGAGGGATTTTTTCCTTCAGTTCATCCTCTTTTTTAGTTTCATTTTTTGTTTCATCCGATGCAGCAGGTGCAGGCGGAGCAGGTGTTTGAGCCGCAGACTGAGAATCGCCGACTGCGTTTAGAGAATTATTATTAACATTATTGTTGTAATTCATAGGATACTGCATTTGAGCCGGCTGGGCAGAATAGTAACTTGCTTGAGGATACTGGTAAATGCCGTTTTGGTAGGGCTGGCACATGGGGTTTGTAGTGCCTACGGTCGGATTCATAATGTTTATTGAAACAGCACCGCATGTAGCAGTCGGGACTGCCTGAGGCATATATTGCTGTTGATAATTTAGAGGATAACTCATATTCTATACTCCACTTCCATATATTAATAAACTCCGCGGACTCAAATAATGTGCCTTTTTAGAGAAAAAATGTTACAAATT
>DVFS01000055.1 GCA_018713115.1 Candidatus Galligastranaerophilus faecipullorum | reverse complement strand
CCCGCCCGAAAATTCATGGGGGTATTTTTTAAGGTCGTTATGATTCAGTCCGCACAACTCCACAGTTTCAAGAACTCTTTCTTTTTTGTTTTTAAAATTATGTATTATAAGCGGTTCTTCAAGGATTTCTTTTATTCTCATTTTAGGGTTCAGGCTTGAATAAGGATTTTGAAAAATCATCTGGGCGTGTTTTCTGAATGCTTTTGTCTGTTTTCTGTCATAGTTTAAGATATTTTCGCCTTTAAATAAAATCTCGCCCGATGTTACATCAAGAAGCTTTAAAATACAGTTGCCCAGCGTTGACTTGCCGCAGCCTGATTCTCCTACAAGGGCAAGGATTTCCCCTTTTTTAATTTCAAGATTTATGCCCTTTAGTGCATGCACGGGCTCTTGTTTTGCACCGAAGAAGCCCGTGCTGTCACTGTATGTTTTATAAAGGTTTTTTATTTCTGCCAGATTTTCCATTATGCTAATTGTAGCATATCATTTGATAGATGTGCATTGCTAAGTTAAGTAATCCTTAAGGCTCTTTGCGCTCTCGGAACGTCTTAGTTTTTTAAGCGCTTCGCACTCTATCTGTCTTATTCTTTCTTTAGAAAACCCGAGAGTTTTCCCGAGTTCTTCAAGTGTTTTTGTCTTTCTTCCGCCTAAGCCGAAACGGTTTATCAAAATGAATCTTTCTTTTTGGTTTAAAATATCCAAAATGCCTGTGATGTCTTTGTTTAGAAATTCTTTTTCGGTATTTATTTCAGGCATTTTGTTTTCGCTGTCGGCTATGTAATCTTCAAGGCATAAGTCCTGCGCTACGGGCGTATCAAGACTGACGGGTTCTTTTATCATGGCTTTTTTGATGGCTTTGATTTTCTTTACATCCATTTTTAAATATTCCCCGAGTTCCTCGTCGCTTGGCTCTGTGCCGTCTTGAACGCTTAATTTTACTATCGCTTTTTTAAGCATTCTTATTTTGTCGCTCATATGTACGGGAATTCTGATTGAACGGGAAGAATTTGCTATGGCGCGGATTATGGTCTGTTTTATCCACCAGGTGGCATAGGTCGAAAATTTAAAACCCTTTGTGTAGTCAAACCTTTGCGCCGCTTTGATAAGCCCCAGGGATCCTTCCTGCACTAAATCCATAAAAAGTATTCCCTGCCCCGTGTATTTTTTGGCAATGGATACCACAAGTCTTAAATTTGCCTGCACAAGTTTCTTTTTTGCTATCTGCGCTTCTTTTCTCCCGCCTTCTTTAATTGCCTTCCCCAGTGCAATCTCGGAGTTGCGGTTTAAAAGCTTCACTCTTCCTATGTCTTTTAAGTACATTTGAAGAATTTCATCTTTGTTTGCAATGGTGGAAAAAGTTCTTATTTCTTCCCTGTTTCCATCCTCTTCCTCTTCGTTAATTAAGATATTATCAAGCTCAATATCTTCCCTCAACTCTTGTGTATGCTCACATATATTAATACCCAAAATACTACTTCCTCCGACTAATATTGCCCATATGTATCAGAATGACGCAGTACTTTGTGATTAGTTCCCGCAGGGCGGACAGTCTACATTTTAATTATTGCAAGGCGCCTTTTGTAGTCGCCTTCAAGAGGGAGATTGTAGTTAATAATCTTTGCCTGCAAGTCTTTAACCTCGTTTAATTCTTCTTCAAGGGTTTTGGATTTATAAATTACAAAATGCCCGCCTTCTTTTATGTGTTTTTTTGTAAGTCTGAGGACATTTTTTATTGTACCGACCGCACGCGAGATGACAATGTCGCAGTTAAGGGGTTCAAGGTCTTCTACGCGCGCATAGGAGATTTTAAGGTTTTCGACATCCAGCCTGTCTTTTATTTCTATTATAAAGTTAATTTTTTTCATTCTTGAATCGTTTGCAACAATTTCAAGTTCGGGGAAAAAAAGCGCCAGAATAACAGAGGGAAAACCGCCGCCTGTGCCTGCATCCAGAATTTTTTGTTTTTTTGACGGGTCAAATTCATCCCATTTTAAAACGGCAAGAGAATCAAAAACATGTTTTTCAAAGAGTTTATCCGTGTCGCCCCTGCTCATTAGATTTGTATGAGAATTATACTCAAGAAAAAGCTTATGCCACAGGTTGACTTTTTCTATGGTTGATTCATTTACTTTCAGGTTAAAATTTTCTTCGAGAATTTTAAGATTTTTTTCATTGAGCATAATTTACCTCTATTCTTTGAAACTCAACCGGCAGCATTTTTATTTTCATATCGTTTATTCTCTGATTAATGATTTGCTCATTTTCATCAAGGATGTTTTCCCCGAGTGCTTTTTTTGCTTCAAAGAAGCATTCAAGAGCAAGTTCGTCCTGATTGAAATTATAATACAAATCCCCGAGTTCAAGATATGCAAACGCTTCTTTAAATTCATCATGCAGGGTTTTTGCACATTCAAGAGCTTCTCTTAGATATTCTATTGCTTTTTCAAGGTTTTCGGTTTCGTAAATCTTTGAAAGCTCTCTTGAGGCAAAATATACACCCGCAGGGTTGTTGTCTTCCCTGTCTTTTTCAAGTGCGAGTTTTATATATTTAACGGCATTTTCGTTGTCGTTTTTGTATGAATAAATAAGCCCGAGATTTACATAGCACTGCGAAAGCCATTTATTCAGCGTTGTATCGGTGCTTGTTTGAATATTTTTAAGATAAAATTCAATCGCATTGTCAAAGTCTTGCATATCGTCGTACAGGATAGCGGTTTTATATGTTATTTCCGCATTTGCGGCAATGTCCGAGGGGTCTGAAAAATCACTTGCAAGGCGGTAGTATTTAAGCGCTTCGCTTATTGAGTTTTCGCTTTCAAATATATCTCCGAGTCCTGTGTATGCTGCAGTGACAACACTTTTTTGAACGGGCTTTTCCGTGTTTACTATTTTGAAATATTCTTCTTTTGCACTTTCAAAGCGGTAGAGGTTTTTATATAAAACAGCAATATCAAGCAGTGTTTTGAAGTATTTTTCATAGTCCTGTCTTATAAGGTGCAGACTGCCCGTCTGTGTATAGTATTCAAGCGCATCTTCAAAGCGGTTTAGTTTCTCGCTGTTTCTTGCAAGGTGTTTTAGTATTTCGATTTTTGTTTCATCATCAGGAGCTTTATTTTTAAGTTTTAACAAAATTTCAACAGCCTGTGCATAGCGGTATGTCTGCTCGTATTCATCAGCTTTTTTAAACTCGAGCATAAAATCATTTTCCTCGCTTATGCTTTCTTGATACTCCTGTCTTTCAAGAAGTTTTTTTCTGCGGTACTCTTTTAAAATCAGTGCATCTTCTTCGCTTATGAAATCTTTTTTTGCTGCAGGTTTTTTGTTTTGCAATTCTCTTTTTTTGTCGAGATATTTTTGTTTTTTGTCTATTGTTTTTTTGTCAAACCACGGGTTGGCTCCTTCCTGGGCAAGAGAAATGTAAGAAAAATTGTCCTGATTTATTCTCATGCCTCCCGAGCCGAGTCTGGGGATGTTTTGTTTGAGCATTTCTATTTGTTTTCTTATACTTTCTCTTGAAAGCCGAAGCAGTCTGTCGCGCGGACTTTTGGCAAGTTCTTCTTCGTAAATTTCCACAAAACGTGTGAAGATTCTGTATTTTTCCTGTACGGAGAGCATATTTTGAAAGTACGGCTTAAAATAATTCCTTAAAATAATATCATTGTCGATTTTAGATATTAAAAGATTTCTCTCCAGATAATCAATTTGTCTTATGTCGCCGAGATTATAGTTTTTTATAAAATCAATGCTTACCGCATGATTTAAACCGCTTAAATTTTTAAGAAATTCCAGATATGCGCCGGGCACAAGGGAAGCTACTTTTAAAATTATAAAGTCGGAAAACTCTACGGACTTTTTATTAAACTCCGAAATTAAATCGCCTATGCTTATGCCTGTCGTTTTTGAGTATCTTGTCACCATTTTAAGATACAGTTCATAACCGCCCGAAAGTTTAAAAAACTCCTCGAGTGTGTCCTCATTTGCACTTAGTCCTTCGTTTTGTATCTTGGCCTTGAATGTTTCAAAGTCATTGGGGGTAATTTCAATTATTTGGACGGCGAGATTCTGGTTTATAAAAAACTGCACCTGTTTATCTCTTGAAACAAGCACTACTTTTGTATTTTTAAAACTTGCAATGTGCGCGAGCAGATTGAGAATTTCAATATTGTCCGAAACCAGTTCGTAATTATCTACAACTATTATGCATTTTTTGTCTATATCTTTAAAATAAAAGCTTACCTTGTTGGCAAAACTTTCACCCATGGTTTTTTTAAGGCTTACTTTTTTTTCAAGCGAAAACTTTCTGAATGAATCGTAAAAGTTCAGTAAAAAGTCATCAATTGCGGTGTGTTCAAAGCATAAATGCTTGAACACAAGAGTATTGTCATCTAAATCTTCAAGGGTTTTGTTCAGGATTTCGCTTTTTGCGCAGCCTGAAAAACCGCATAAAAGCAATAGCTCACTTGTCGAGTTGTAAAAATTTTTGATTTTATCTATAATTTCAATACTAAATTGAAGATCGGATGTATCCATATATTTATTTTACATAATTTTGGCTCATTTATCTACATTTAGTGTTGTTATTGGTGAAAAGTAAAAATATTTGTTAACCAATGTAAATTTTATTAAATATGTTATCAAATATTTTCATTCAGGCTTTTTCATTAATGTGTGTGTTAGTTTTGGAGTTCTGTAACTAAAGTGCAAACAAGTCAAAACAATTTGGCGAATAATATACCGCAAAATGCTTACTATGCGCAGGCAGAAGCGCATAAAAAGCTCTCCAGCACCTCGGATGAAATTATCAAAAAAACCCCTCTGACAGGTGCAAGGATTGTTGCGGATAAATTTGTAAATGACATTTTTGTATACGCTCCAAAAGGCATGAAGGGCTCAAGAAACTCCAACTTTTATGAATTTTTATCGCTCGGCCTTATACCTAACGTTGTAGGTTCAGGCATGCTTATTGCGCTTTTTAATGCGGCAAATAAACATTACAGAATGCCCGATCAGCATTTTGCAGGCATGTCGGGCAGAAAAATGGCATTTGGCGTTGTATTTTACGCTATTGGCAAATGGCTCGGTTCAAAACTTATAAACAAAGGCGTAGAGGCAAGAACCGGCGTAGACCTTGAAATGCCCTACAGAAAAGTTGTAACGGAACTTCCGGATTACCCCGGAGATAAAGACGTAACATCCATTGAATACCACAGAGTATTTGAAAGCGCCGATTTCCCCAGATGGGACTTAATTAACAAAATGGGAGAAAAGAAGGGCAACAGATGGATATGGTATGACAAAATAGCAAAGAAAATGGGCTTTAAAGAACCCTTAAATTCTCCCGATCAAACCGTACAGGAAAAAGTAAAAGAAGTGATAGTAAAATCAAGCGCCGCAAAATCCATAAGTTCGTTCATATGGGCAGGTTTAGGAGTTGCGCTTGCAGCTCAGGCGCCTTTTGAAGAAAAAATCGTTATGCCCGAGGTGGCAAAACGTTCCGAAAAAATCGGCATATATGTAAGAAATTTTGCGGTAACGCTTAAAGACAGCTTTATGGACTTGTACAACGGTAATAACTTTAAATTTACGCGCGGTGCAAAAATTGTCGGCAGGACGCTTATCTTCGGTGCGCTTGCTTCTACAATTTTAGGCATAGCAAATGCAACCCGCGGATTTAAAGTTGCAAAAAATCAACCTGACACACAAATAGATGTAAACAAGGAATATGAGGTGCACTAATGAATAATAATATTAATTCCTCTATCCTTGACAGACAATACGACAAACTCCGCGAAGATATCGCAAAACAGGATGTTTACAGAGCATTTGTTCTTAACGCAAATTCTGTTGCTCCGCAGCAAAATAAAGCTTATCTGCTAAAGAGCCGCAATCCGGTTTCAAGCATTATTATAGGTGCTGCTGATACGGGCAAGGATGTAATTGAACTTGGCAAGGCGCTTGCCACAGGTAAATCAAACGATAACCAGCTCGGCAGGTTTAATGACCTTGGCATGAAACTGGGCGGCCTTGGTATTGCCTCTTACCTCTTTACAAGACGCGGTACCGGAACCAAGGGTATAATGGAGTTTCTGGGCTTCGGTGCGTTTTTTGCTTCTATGGCAATGTGGCCGAGAATTTTGATTTCCGAGCCCTTAAAACATCGCTTCGGCTTTGATATACGCCAGCAATACGTTGACGCTCAGGGCCGCAAAAAAAGACTTTATCTTGACAACCAGTTTATCCCGGATCTTTATTCCGATGAAGAAATTGATAAAGTTGCGGATAAAATGGGCATAGATAAAAGTATCCCCGACTATAAGCAATTAACAAAAGAAAAAATGCGCACAGTTGCGCTTCAGGGTAATACGCTCTGGATGTTAACCGCAGGTTTCAGCCCGCTTTTGACTTCCATGATATGCAATCTCGGCGAAAGAGGGGTTACAAGATATATTGTAAATTCAAAATATAATAAAATTCTCTCGGATGTCGACAGAATAGACAAAGTTGTAAAACAATATATTAAACAAAATCCTGATTTTAACAAAGAAGATATGCAAAAACTCCACGCTATGCTTGAAGACAGGACAAAGGCACCCGACAGCAGATTTTTTGCAAATATTGCTTCATACCTCGATCCGTTTAAACAGTTGTCCGTAGCAAAAGATGCGGATGATGCCAATCTGGTTTCTGATTTTTCAAGTTTTGCCCCCAGAATCAGCGAAAGGCTAAAAAACGATTTTGAAAATATTAAATCTAAAGAAGTGGTGCCCGTTACTCTTGAGTACCATGGTTTCATCGGACGCCTCAGGGGGATTTCGCAAAGCGGTACGGGAATAAACATGCTGCAAGGCAAATCCTATGAAGGTGCTGATTTCTTTAATATTCTTGCAAAAAAACTCGACGCAAACAAATGGTTTACCCGTGATATTCATAACAGGATTATAAGCACCAATATTGATTTTGATAAATTTATGAAATCTTATGAAGAAGTGCTTGAAATGATGCCTGATAATCCCGTGGCACCCAGAATATTAAAAGAAGCACAAATCGTGCTGGCTGAGCAAGAAGTAACCCATGAAAATGCCGTCAGAACTTTTTGTGAGAGTGTGAGAAAAAATTACATTCCCGAAACCAGAAAGATAAGCCAGGATTTTCAAGGTATTTCAGAATTCGTTAACGGACTTGTGGGTCAAAAATACGAGTCTGTCCACACAACTCTTCACCGTGATTCCTTAAAGGCATTTATGGATGCTCTGGGCACACCGGCGGAAGAACTTGAAAATGCAAGACATTCGGTAGAAAATTCCAAAAAATATCTTATAGGCGCTCTTTCCTCAATTGCCGGCAACGATGCAAGCTATGGCGAATTTGTGGAAAATATAACTGCCAAACAGGCTAAACTTGAAGCAAGGACAATAGATAAAGTTCTTACAAAAGTGGAAAAATACGCAGATGAGGTTATTGCAAGTGTATTTGCAGAAAAAATTGACGACAACTCGCCTCTTGCTTTCTACAAAAATGAAACCGTGCCCGTAAGAAAACTGGGTGAAACCCAACACGAAGTTGCTCCGCTTTATGAGAAAGTTATTAATCTTTTCGTCAAGGAAAAAGGCGCCGGCATAAAGGCAACAGGTCACAGATATCTGCTTGCGGCCGACCTTGAAAAGAGAATACAGACAGGCGAACTTCTTGAATTCTGGAAAGAACTCGGCTATGGCGAAGATACATTTGAAGCCGCCAAAAAAGCCTGCCGCGATATAATTTACGACGGCACAATGAACGATCTTTCAAATAAATTTTATTTAAATGAAAACGGTCTTGAAGCACCAAAAATCATTAGACTTCTCTTCGGTGTTTCAGACAGGCTTGATGAACATAAAGAGCCTGTGTTCGGTCTTAGCAGGCAAACGATTGAACACTGCGATGAAAAACTCATTGATGCGCTTGAGGCTACAAGAAGAAATATTCTTGGTATATACGCGCAAACAAACGACCTTGCAAGACAGGGACACAAACTCGCTGGTTCAATTACGGCAAACCAGAAGACACAGTATTCAATGGTCGGAAAATCCGTAAGTGAATTGTTTATGGAAACCGCAAGCCAGACATTTAACGACAAACGCTGGATGAAGACATTCGGCGGATTGGGAATTGCAGTTGCGGCGCTGACGCTTCTGTCGCAGGCATTCTTTGGAAAAGCAAGACATGAGCATTTATATAAACCCGAAAAAAACAATGCTCAAGGAGGGGTAAATGCAGGTAAATAACATACAAAACCGCTATTTGGTATATCCTTCCCAAAGTGCTCCGAGGCAAGCTGTTCAAAACGAAAAGAGCGCTGCTGCCGATGTTCAAAAAACTCCCTACAATCCGCTTTTGAGCAAATATATTATTAAGCAATCCAGCCAAATACTTCCCGCGGGCACGGTTAATGCCGTAAACGGCGCGGCCGGCGCGCAAAATGTCCAATGGAAAAACCATTTTAAAGACATGCTTAAAAATAACGAAGCAACCATTTTGGGTGTTGTTCCAAGGACTATGAATGCCAAAGACACCGACGGCAACGGCCTTATTCAAATAGGCGAAGAAACGGGTAATTTCATCAACGCAATAGAAAGACTTGATGAAATTAAGGATATGGGAATTAACACTTTGCATATTCTTCCTATTCACCCTACCGGCAAAACTCTTGCAATGGGCACGGCAGGCTCCCTGTATGCCCCTGACAGATTTATTGAAGATGACGGCAAACTTGCAGTTGACCCCAATTTAAAAGACCCCGATACGGAAGGCAGCGCGTGGGATCATTTTAAAATGTTTATTGATGAATGCCACAAGCGCGGAATTTCCGTAATGCTTGATTTGCCTTCCTGTGCAAGTCTTGATTTCTCCAAAAAACACCCCGAGCTGATGGCCAAAGAAAAAGACGGACAGGACAAAACTCCCCAGGGCTGGCAGGATATCAGAATGTTCAGGGTATGGGATGATGAAGGCAAAAGAAAACTGAATCCCGCACTGCTTGATATGCACAAAAAATATGTAGATGCCTGCGTTGAACTCGGTATCGACGGTATAAGAGCCGATGTTTCGCGCGCAAAACCGGTTGAGTTCTGGAATGTAATTATTCCTTATTCGCACTCGATTGATCCTCAATTCGGCTGGCTTGCAGAGTCTTACACCCACGAAGACGCTTCTCCGCAGCTTAATATGCCGTACGACAGGCCCGAAGACCAATACAGAGCAGGTTTCGACGCTTACTACGGACAGTTTCACATATTTAACCAGTGGACAAAAGCTGATGATTTGTTTAACTACATGAAAGAAAACATCGATATGTCAAACAGACAAAAAGAGCCCAAGTCCATGATAGGTTCTTTTACGACACACGATGACCAGAGCCCCATGTACTACGGCGGTGCACCGTGGGTAATGTTTACAACTGCCATGCAGTCAACGCTTCCTATGGTTAACCCCTATTATATAGACGGTGTTCAAACGGGTGATTACTTCCTGTATCCTTATGACCATGCCCATGCTCCGCAAACTCAGACAGATAATAACGAATGCACGGTTCACACGGGCAGACTGGATATATTCAATTTCTCAAGAAAACCCGGCGGCGACTTCCCGCAGATACAACAGTTTATAAAGTCTTCCCTTGCAATAAGAAACGGTGAAGTTGACCCTAAATTTAAAGATGTTATAGAGCATGGCTCGTTTATAAAACTTGAGACTAACAATCCTGAAATTATTGCATATGCAAGACACAAAGACGGAAAAACACTTCTTTTTGTCGGTAACAGAAACGCTAATATGAGAACAAGCGCAAAAATAACCATACCCGGATTTAAAGCCGATCAAAAATTGGACAACATGCTGCCCGATTATTCCCAGCCCAGCTATTTCCAAAAAGGAAACGGCTCAATGACTGTGGATTTAGGCCCGCTAAGAGCGCATGTTTTTGAAATTGATACTCCTGATATTGAAAAGCTTTCAAATCCTAAAAACGTTATGCAGCAAAAATTTTAGTTGTGTAAGTTTATAATGAGGTTTATTAAATATCTGTAAAATAAAATTGCATATTTAAGCAATTTTATTTATTCAGATGTTTTGTAAAAAATAAAGGGAACAATAAGGGTAAATACTGTGAAAATCTCGGCATTAGAACTGCAAAAAGCAGATAAAAAGAACAATACCGCATTTAACGGCGTAAAAAGAGTGGCGGGTGAGGATAAATTCTTCGACGCTTATAAATTCTATGCGCCTCCTTATGATAAGGAAAAATACAGTCTGCTTCTTGAACTCTGCCCCGTAAAATCTGACGGTAAAGGCGGATTTGTCCTTGATGACAGCCTGATTAACAGACCTTTTACATATGATAAGTCTTATGATGAAATTTTATACAAGGGATATGTAAAATACCCCAGGCATATTACCATAAGCAACCCCAGAGAATCCGAGTATATGGCCTACAGATTCAGGCTTGTGAGCAAGGATAAGGCATCTGAGGTAGAAAAAGAAAGAAAAAAAGACCCCGACAAAAAATTTGACCCTTTCGGTGAAATTAAAACCGAAAAATATATACTTGACCCCGGTTCTAAAGTTAAAATAGGTAAATACGGCGAATTTACCGTAATTTCAAATAACATGGGCGTAACACCCAAGTCCGGTTCCGCCGCGCATATTTTTTACGATTCATTTGACAGCAACGGCATAGACCGCTCTTCATTTGTCAGAAATCACTTCAATAAAGCAGGCGGCGACCTTGACGGAATTATAAAATACAAAAAAGAACTCGAACCCTACCGTTATGTTATGACAAACCCCTACATAGGCAGCGACTCGGTATCTTCGCATAAATACTGGGGTGAAAATTTCTTCCGTGTTCCCTCGGAAGGAAAATTCAGACAGGTTATAGGCGAGCTTTTCAGAGAAGGAAAGGGCTACATAGCGGATGGTGCATTTACGTCACAGAGCATACAAAGCCCGATGTTTCAAAGCGTTTTGAAATACGGTATGAAGTCCCCTTATTATCACTGGTTTAAAATTAACGGCAGATTAAAGCTCGGTGTATTTCCCGACAGCCTTTTTACCTCAAATCCCAAACGTGAAAAACCCATGGATCACATAGGTTTTAAAATCGTTAACCCGCGCGGAACCAAAGGTTACAATCCTTATAAACCCAGTTATATACAGTTTTTTGATGACAGACTTGCAAGCAAAGAGCAGCAGTTTGACAATAAAAATCTCATCAAAAGATATGCAAATTCCAATTCCAAAGACCATTTCGACATAACAACCCATCAGGATTCGGTTTTGCCTTATTACTTTGAATTGGATTATACCGATCCCAGTGTACGAAAGAGATTCAGCGGTTATTCAAGAAAAATGCTTAATGACCCTGAAATTAAGGACAGGCTTGATTCTTTCTTCTCTTTTAAAAATTTTGATATTGTAAGAAAAGGCCGCTCTGGCGGTGCAAATTTCTGGGACGGCAATGTAGATATTGTCAAAATGAACCTCTCCAATCCGAATATTCTTGAGGGAAATGTCCTGGGGTATACAGATGCCAGAGAATACCTTTACAATGCCGCAACTTACTGGACTCAGTTTGCAAAAGACGCTATTTTTGAATATATAGCGGATGCTTATTCTCAGGACAACGGAAAAGAAGTTATCGCCGATATTGCAAAGAAAAACGGTATCGGGTTGAAAGAATTTCAGGAAATACTTGAAAGAACGCTCTCCGATGAACCTAATATGAGCCTTCCCGTTACGGGCGCAAAAGATTACATAAAAAATAAAATTGAAAAGTTCAGATACGAAACCCTTGATGTTTCGCCGCAGCTTCAGGCAGTGTTTGCCTACCCCGAGTTTCGGGAGTATATGGAAAAAACCGAAGTTGCAAACGAACTTGCCAATTATGTTATAGACACCCTCAAAAAACTTGACGGTTATATGGCAGAAAATGTAATGGATCCTTCAAGCGAAGTATCCGACGTACTGTCAACGGAATCAAACAAAAGAGAACAAATCAACGACAGTGCAAAACTTACCACTTACGGCAGGTATGTGGCGGATATTCTTACAGACAGAATTGTAAGCTATGCAATTTTAAAAGCAATGTTCCCGAACGACAGTGCCCACATTGACCCTAAAGACGGTTCGCTTAAAGTTTCAAAGGCAATGAAGGAGCGTTCTTTGTATGAAGCCGGTGTTATGATGTCCGGTAAATTTGACGATGAGGCCATGCAGCTTGGCAGAATAATAAACAAAAACCTGCACCGCGAGTCATCCATATACAATCAGCAGATGGAACTTGCCGAGCAGATTGCCGATTCAAAAATTGCAAAATACAAACTGGACGGTTTCCAGATGGCGGAAGCAATGCTGGAACATACCGATGCAGGCCTGAACTGGCGTTTTGATGCCGCAAAAGATATAGGTGATTTAAACACAAACCGCAACGGCTTAAGGACATTTGAAAATTCCTGGGACGATGTTATTGAGTTCTGGGGCAACTTTATTAAAAATGTCAGAAAAATTAATCCCTCATCTTATATTGTGGCGGAAGTTACGGATTTGCATTCTTTCTATAAAGCAAATAATCCCGAGTATATAATGGAAGCACAAAGGCTGATGGATAAGTATGACTGCCCTGACGCCAACGTTCACGAAGTGGCGGAAGAGTTAAGGGACATCGACTGGGGCAAGTATAAAGACCCTGCAACCGCAGAGCGCATGCTCTATGAAAAAACGGGCGCCACCACAGGTTCAAACTACTCTACATTCTTCGGACTTACTCCTGATTTATTCGGACAAAACTTTGAAAACGGTAATATTACCGACAGATTTGCCAATATGGACAAACTTAAAAAGGAAATGGAAGAATATTTGAGTTCCGGCCCGCTTCTTTATCTGACACACAGCCATGTGTTTGTCGATAACCATGATAAGCCGCAGGCGCTTCATTGTCTTGCACTTGATATGGGTGCATATCTTTCAAGGTTTGGAATTAATCGTTCCGGTGCCACAACGGAAGAAGACGTTAAACATGCCAAAGAAGCAATGATAAGAGTGCTTGGCAAAGAGCCGGAAAATATGGATCCCATAAGCTCAAAAGCAATTGTTGTCGGCGACTTTTTCAAAAGGGGATTTGAAAGACAGTTGAAAAATGATCCCGAAAAACTTGAAATAATCAACGAAGCAATAAGAGATTTGGCGCTCGGTATGTTCAAAACCAAAACAAATATAGACTTCCTGCGCGCAGAATCCTTCGGGCAGAATCCTTTTGAAATTTCCATAAAAGACATTATGGAACAGGCTGAATATATTGCAAATCGTGACCAAAAAGACTGGTATAGCGATAGAGAAGCAAAAGAGCTTACAGACAGAGTATTTAAGGATGTAATGGCTCCCGCGCTTCAAAAAATGACCAAAATGTCCGATTTCCTTAACTCCATAACAGGTATTCCTTTCTTCTTTGCCGGAAATAACCTCGGCCAGTCCGGATATGAATATGCATCCAAGAACATTTCCGTTGCAAACAGGAACCTGACCCGCCATGAGTGGATACAAAAAGATTCTGCCGACTATAAACCCGAAATCAAAGAATATTATGACAGAATGCAGGCAAGCGCGGGACTTTACCAGCAATACGGTCTGTCGGCAATAGCCGGCGGCATACCGGTATCTCTCCCGCAGGATAACCAAAATCTTTATGCCCTTCTTAAATATGACGATAAAGGCTCTAACGTGCTGCATGTTTTCTCAAATGCAGGCATGACAAAAGACCCGTATTCAAAAATGGATGAGGGGGCAAAGATTGAGGTTTCTTCCATAAAAATGTCTGATTCAAACGGTGTGTGCTACACGCCCGATATGCGCTTTAACCCGGAAGCCGACCCTTCGGATATGCCGGCGGATAAACGCAGCAGCGAACATTACATGTACCGCAAGGTATATAAAAAACAATATGATAAAAACGGAAATTACATAAGCGGAAAATTTGTCGATGAAACGGATTCAAACGGAAATCCCGTCAAATACTACGTTGCAGACGGTAGATTAAGACGTGCCGACGGCAATAAAATTGTGATTGATGATACGGTAACGACATTCTACAAGCCTCTTGTTAAAGGTAAAACAACGCATGATGAAATTATGCGCAGATTTTTCCAGATGTAATTTATTTTAAATTTACAAAACCGAAAAGCCGGCCTGTGTCGCTTCTGAAGCGAAGCCAGCCGGTTTTTTGCGTGTCATCATAGTTTTCTACTTTTACAAGAACCCAGTTTCCGCTGACAAGCCACGGATTTATATGGGTGGCAAGGAAAAAGCTGTCGACACAGCCGCTTTCAATGTTTGGAGCGGCATAGAGCCTTTTATAGCTTTTCGGAACATCGCGGAATAAGTACATGCCGTATTTTTTACCGTAACTTATAAGAAATTCATTCCAGTTAAGGTATTTTGTGTAATCATCCTTTTTTATCCATCCAAAAAGTCTGAATCTCTGGTTATAGCATATAAATATCCACCCGTCGGTTTCGTCTTCAACCGAGAAAAGCGCGGTTGAATTTTCGGGCGAGAACCCCAGGAATATTTCACGCGCTTCGCAGTTCATATTTGTGTTTTTACACTCGACATTTCCTTTTTCATCCCAGATAATGTTTGCCTTGAGTTTTGCCTGTGAATTATTCGCGTCATATATTTTTATGTCTTTGCCGGCTGTTGCAACACCCATACCCCAGTGACTGACAGAGTTTAAGTACTGCGGTGTGATATCGGCATTTGCCGAAAGTGAAAATATGAGTAAAAATGTTGTTGTGAGTATTATTTTTTTCATGTGAGCGTAAAACCGTATATTAATTTTACCACAAAATGTAAAGATATGTAAAATTTTGCTCTTGACTGGCGGTATTTAGCAGATATGATTGAGTATGTCTGACTAGGATATTGCAGGATGGGAAAAAATCATTTTTTGCAAAATTTAAGTTCAAGAAAGAATTATACCATTAACAGCTGTTTTAAAATTTAATTGTAATTACATATATTAGAGGTACTTAGATGTCAACAACAAAATATGCGAACCGAGTTACTCCTATGGGCATACCCGAAACACGCCTTAAGGATTTACCCGACTTGATTGAAATTCAGAAAAAGTCGTTTGAGTGGTTTTTAAAAGAAGGTTTAAAAGAAGAATTTCTTTCTTTTTCACCTATAAAAGACTACACAGGCAGACTTGAACTGCATTTTCTCCCCAATTACACATTTGATAACCCCAAATATACAATTGAAGAAGCACGTATCCATGACGCTACTTATGCCAAGCAGTTGCGCGTTATGATGCGTCTTGTAAACCGTGACAGCGGGGAAATTAAAGAACAGGAAGTCTACATCGGCGATATTCCGACCATGACCGATAAAGGTACATTTATTGTAAACGGTGCGGAGCGTGTTATCGTTTCTCAAATCGTGCGTTCTCCCGGTATTTACTATAAAAAAGAAGTTTCTCCCACAGGTAAACGTCTTTACAACGCTACATTAATTCCTAACCGCGGTGCTTGGATGAAGATTGAAACAGATTCTAACGACCTTGTGTACGTAAAAATTGATAAGAACAGAAAAATCCTCGCTACAACGCTTCTTAAAGCGCTGGGTATTACCCCTGTTGAAATGGAAACTCTGTTTACCCACTTTGAATTCTTAAAGAAAACTTTAGAAAAAGATACAACAAATTCAACGGATGAAGCGCTTATTGAAGTTTATAAAAAACTTCGTCCCGGCGACCCTGCTTCAGCTGCAGGCGGCCGCTCCATTCTTGAAGCGCGTTTCTTTGATGAGAAAAAATACGATATAGGTAAAGTCGGCCGTTACAAATTAAACAAAAAACTCGGTCTCAACCTGCCTGAAACTCAAAGAACAATCACCGTTCAGGACATTGTTGCGGGTATTGAATACTTAATCAACCTTACATACGATGAAGGTGTTCTTGATGATATCGACCACCTCGGCAACCGCCGTATCCGCTCGGTCGGCGAATTGCTTCAAAACCAATTCAGAGTCGGTCTTTCAAGAATTGAAAGAATCGTTAAAGAAAGAATGACACTGCAGGACAGTGAAACACTTACACCTTTGAACCTTTTAAATACCAAACCCCTTGTGGCTTCTTTAAAAGAGTTCTTCGGTTCTTCACAGTTATCGCAGTTTATGGATCAGACAAACCCGCTTGCCGAACTTACACACAAAAGACGTATCTCGGCTCTTGGTCCCGGCGGTCTTATGAGAGAACGCGCAGGCTTTGCGGTTCGTGATATTCACCCTTCGCACTACGGACGTATCTGCCCCGTAGAAACTCCCGAAGGTCCTAACGCAGGTCTTATCGGCTCTCTTGCTACGCACGCCAGAGTCAATGACTACGGTTTTATTGAAACACCTTTCTTTGTTGTAAAAGACGGTGTTGTAACGGATGAAGTGCACTACTTAACGGCGGATGAAGATGAAAACTACCGTGTAGCGCCTGCGGATATTCAATTAAATCCCGACAGAAGCATAAAAGAAGAATATGTTCCTGTCCGCTACAGATCGGAATTTACAATGGGCGAATCTAAAAAAGTCGACTATGTCGGTGTTTGCCCGATTCAGATAATATCTGTCGCAACGTCTTTGATTCCGTTTATCGAGCACGACGATGCTAACCGTGCGCTGATGGGCTCAAACATGCAGCGTCAGGCAGTTCCTCTGCTTGTTACACAGCGCCCCGTTGTCGGTACCGGTCTTGAAAAGCGCGCCGCAAAAGACTCATGTATGGTTACATGTTCTGAGGTTGACGGTGAAGTTGTAAGAGTCGTGGGTGAAGAGGTTCACATCAAAGGTACTGACGGTAAAATGTATCAGTATCCTTTATTGAAATATGTCCGCTCCAACCAGGATACCTGCATCAACCAGCGCCCCATCGTTCGCGCGGGCGACAAGGTTAAAGCCGGCGATGTTATAGCAGACGGCGCTTCGACCCATCAGGGCGAACTTGCACTGGGCAAAAACGTTCTTGTAGCGTATATGCCCTGGGAAGGCTATAACTTTGAAGATGCTATCCTGATAAGCGAAAGACTTGTGTACGATGATGTATTTACATCAGTCCACATTGAAAAACTTGAAATAGACGCACGTCAGACAAAACTCGGACCCGAAGAAATTACGCGCGAAGTGCCTAATGTTTCCGAAGATTCAATCAGGCACCTTGACGAGCGCGGAATTGTCAGAATCGGTGCAAGAGTTTATGCCGATGATATTCTGGTAGGTAAAATCACTCCCAAGGGCGAGTCTGAACATCCTCCGGAAGAAAAACTTCTGCGCGCGATATTTGCCGAAAAAGCACGCGATGTTAAAGACAACTCGCTGCGTGTTCCTCACGGCGAAGGCGGAAGGGTAGTCGACGTTAAAGTATTCGACCGCGAAAAAGGCGACGAGCTTCCTCCGGGTGCAAATACCGTAATTCGCGTCTACATTGCGCAAAAACGTAAAATCTCGGTGGGTGATAAATTATCAGGCCGCCACGGTAACAAAGGTATTGTTTCAAGGATTCTTCCCAAAGAAGATATGCCTTTCCTGCCTGACGGTACTCCGCTTGATATCGTACTTAACCCGCTGGGTGTTCCTTCCCGTATGAATGTGGGTCAAACTTATGAACTGCTCTTAGGTTTGGCTGCATACTTAACAGGAAACTACTACGAAGCCCCGTCTTTTGATGAAATGTACGGCCCCAACCAGTCTGAAATTGCTACCAAAGAAGAACTTCTTAAAGGTATTAAAGAATCAGGCTGCGACTGGGTAAGAGAAGACGGTAAAGTAACACTCTATGACGGCAGAACGGGTGAGGCGTTTGATGAGCCTGTAGCTGTCGGTCTTTCATATATATTGAAACTTGTTCACCTTGTTGACGATAAAATTCACGCTCGCTCAACAGGTCCTTATTCACTCGTTACTCAACAGCCTCTGGGCGGTAAAGCACAGTTCGGCGGTCAAAGATTCGGTGAAATGGAAGTTTGGGCACTTGAAGCTTATGGTGCAGCTTATACTCTTCAAGAAATGTTAACAATCAAATCAGATGATGTTAACGGAAGAAGCCGCGCTTATGAAGCTATCGTCAAAGGTGATAATATACCTCGTCCGGGTATTCCCGAGTCCTTTAAAGTCTTGGTACGTGAACTTCAAAGTATCGGCTTAGATATCGCAGTTTCCAAAAAAGGCGGCGAAGAAGTCGACTTGATGTCGGATACGGATGATTTAAGAAAATCCGCACCCAAAAGAGTTCTCTCCGATATGGACAGTGAACTTTTAAACATCAACTTCTTTGAAACACCTACAAGTTTTAAAGACTAATTAAAGATAATAAACAACAGTTAAGGAGAATAAAAGTTGTCTACTAGTATTGATTATTTCGATTATATAAGAATTTCAATTGCCTCTCCCGAGCGCATATTGAAATGGTCTTACGGCGAGGTTACAAAACCTGAAACAATTAACTACCGCACCTTAAAACCCGAGCGCGACGGTCTTTTCTGCGAAAGAATTTTCGGGCCCTCAAAAGACTGGGAATGCTATTGCGGTAAATATAAAAGAGTACGCCACAAGGGTATCATATGCGAACGCTGCGGTGTTGAAGTTACCGACTCTAAAGTGCGCCGCCACCGTATGGGCCACATTAAACTTGCAGCTCCCGTTTCTCACATATGGTTTTTAAAAGGTATTCCTTCATACCTTGGCTTGCTCCTTGATATGACATTAAAAGATTTAGAGCAAATCATCTATTTTAACAACTACGTTGTAGTTGACGGCGGCGAAAGCCCGTTTAAAAAATTCCAGCTCTTATCTGAAGAAGAATACGAAGACTACATTCTTGAAAACGAAGATTCAACTCTTAAAGTCGGTATCGGCGCTGAAGTTATAAAAGATCTTCTGTCTGAAATTAAACTTCCCGAGCTTGCCGAAGAAATCCGCTCCGAGCTTGATGCTGCAGGCGGTTCCGTTCAAAAGAGGGCAAAACTTATCAAGAGATTAAGACTCGTTGAATCTTTAATTGAATCAGGCACCGAGCCTACTTGGTTTATTATGGATGTTCTTCCTATTACTCCTCCGGACCTGCGCCCTATGGTGCAATTAGACGGCGGACGTTTTGCAACTTCCGACTTAAACGACCTGTACAGACGTGTTATCAACCGTAATAACCGTCTTTTAAGACTTCTGGAAATGGGTGCCCCCGAAATTATCGTACGTAACGAAAAACGCATGCTCCAGGAAGCGGTCGATGCCTTAATTGACAACGGCAGACGCGGAAGAACCGTTGTAGGGCCTAATTCAAGACCCCTTAAATCATTATCAAATATTATCGAAGGTAAACAGGGCCGTTTCAGACAGAACCTGCTCGGTAAACGTGTCGACTACTCCGGCCGTTCGGTTATCGTTGTAGGGCCCCAGTTGAGCTTAAACCAGTGCGGTCTGCCCAAAGAAATGGCAATCGAGCTGTTCAAGCCTTTTGTTGTTAATAAATTAATTGAACGCGGTCTTGTTCAAAATATTAAATCAGCCAAGAAGAAAATCGAGCGCTCCGAACCCATTGTATGGGATATTCTGGAAGAAGTGGTTGACGGCCACCCCGTTATGTTAAACCGTGCCCCCACCCTTCACAGACTCGGTATTCAGGCATTTGAACCTATCCTTGTAGAAGGACGCGCTATTCAGCTTCACCCGCTTGTATGTACGGCATTTAACGCCGACTTCGACGGTGACCAGATGGCTGTCCACGTTCCGCTTTCAATTGAAGCGCAGGCTGAAGCCAGAATGTTAATGCTTGCTACAAACAACATTCTCGCTCCCGCGACGGGTAAACCTATCATCACGCCTTCGCAGGATATGGTTCTGGGTATTTACTACCTTACTATCCTTAAAGATGAAAACGCACCTGTTAAGGGTTATTTCCACGATTATATGGATGCAATTTCCGCGCTTGAATCGGGAATTGTAAAACTCCACGATAAAATCGTTGTCCGTGATGATGACGGAAAGAGAATAGAAACCACGCCCGGCAGAATCGTATTTAACGAAGTAGTTCGCAAATCAATTCTTGCCTAATGTAAATGTAATTAAAAATGATGAGGAAACTATAAAATATGACTACGTTAACTCCGCAGAGTAAAAAGAAAAAACATACTGTTGAATTTATTAACAGAATAGTCGATAAAGGCGGCCTCAGAAAGCTCCTTTCCCAGATATATCTTGAATGGGGCGGGGCTAAGACGGCTGAACTTGCCAACAACTTAAAAAACCTCGGCTTTAAATATGCCACAAAAGCAGGTACAACGATTTCAATCCATGACCTGAGCGTACCCAAAGTTAAACAGCAGCTTCTGGAAGAAGCGCAGAACCAGATTGAAGAATCCACATACCGCTATATGAAGGGCGAAATCACGGAGGTTGAAAGATATACAAAAGTTATCGACACATGGTCTGAAACAACGGCTAAACTTACAGAGCAGGTTGTTGAAAACTTTGATAAATTAAACCCTGTTTATATGATGGCATTCTCAGGTGCGAGAGGTAACTTATCTCAGGTATCACAGCTTGTCGGTATGCGCGGCTTGATGGCAGACGCACAGGGGCAGATTATCGACTTGCCTATTAAGTCAAACTTTAAAGAAGGTCTGTCTGTTACCGAGTACATCATCTCCTCATACGGTGCGCGTAAAGGTCTTGTAGATACGGCGCTTAAAACGGCTGACTCGGGTTATCTGACCCGCCGTCTTGTTGACGTTGCACAGGATGTTATTATCCGCGAAGAGGACTGCCACACAAACAGGTCAATCAAGTTAACCGCTATTATGGACGGTGATGAAATTATCGTTCCTCTGGAAGACAGATTGTTAGGCAGAACTGTTGCACAGGATATTTTAGATAAAGACGGAAACGTTATTGTTACTAAAAATACGACTGTTAACCGCGAAGACCTTGCTAAAATTAAAGAACTTAAACTCAAAGAAGTTGATGTGCGCTCAACTCTGACATGTGAACTTGAATACGGTATCTGTCAGAAATGCTACGGCTGGGCAATGACGACCCAGAAACTTGTAGATATCGGCGAAGCAATCGGTATTATCGCGGCTCAATCAATCGGTGAACCCGGTACACAGCTTACGATGAGAACATTCCACACGGGCGGTGTATTTAAAGGTTCAGGTGCCATGAAACACGTTGAATCGCCTGTTGACGGTGTTGTTAAAACTGCGGTTAAAACCCGTGAATTGAGAACACGCCACGGGGATGTCGTTCAGGTTGCAATTAAAGAAGTCGATATTGAAATTGAAGATAAAAAAGGCAATATAACAAAGGCTCACGTACCATCCGGCGCAAAAATCTATGTTGCACAGGGTATGGAAGTTAAAAAAGGCCAGGAAATCGCAGAATACGAACCTGCTTCAAAAGGTGACGGTTCACGTTTGACCGAAAAAGCCACAAAAGATATTACATCTGACATTTCAGGCGAAGTAATCTTTGAAGACTTCGTTGCCGATGAAAAGAAAGACAGACAGGGCAACATCTCAAGAACTTCCAACAAATCAGGCATTGTCTGGGTTTTAGGCGGTGATGTTTACACGCTTCCTGCCGGCTCAAAAGTGCTTGTATCCGACGGTCAGAAAATTAAAAAAGGCGAAAAACTTGCCGAAACTCTTATCGTATCCGAGCACGGCGGTGAAGTTCGCGTGGGTAATTCCCTTGAAATTGAAGAAGTCAAATTTGAAGGCAAAAAAATCAAGAAAATCGTTGCAGGTAAGGAACTTACAATTGTTATCGCATCTATTCAGCCTTCAAATGCGACATTTGAACAAACCAAAAAAGAACAATTCTGGACTGTTGATAAAACAGGCGAAAAATACATCGTTAAATCTCCCGTTGATACAACCGTTGAAAACGGCATGATAATTGCAGAACTTGTTGATGAAGAGCACAAAGTTGAATCATCGGGTGAAATCCGCTACAACGGTGTTGAAGTCGATGAAAATCAGGTGGTTACAAAAGCGGGCGAGGCAATATTTATCCCCGAAGAAATCCACCAGATTTCAAAAGATTCATCTTTAAAACTCGTTGAATCGGGTACATACGTTGAAGCGGGCACGGAAGTTGTTAAAGACCTCTACACCCACATCGACGGTATTGTTGAGATAAAAGAATTTAACGATATTATCCACGAAGTCGTTATTCGTCCCGGCGAACTGCACACACTTGATTCAATCAATGATTTAAAAGTTGATGAAGGCGAAGTTGTAAAAGCGGGTACAATTGTTGCCGCAGGCATTAAAGCTAAAGCTGATTCAATTGTAACAATTGTTGAAAACGACTCGGATGTTCTTGAAATCGATGATTTAGATGAAGATATAACAGAGGATATCGTTGAAGAAGACAGTATTGAAAACAAATCGGTTCAAATACTTATAAGACCTATCCAGAGATTTGAAATTAAACCCAAGGATGTCTCTATTGAGTTTGATACTACTGATGATTCTATTGAAATCGTTCCTCTGACACAATTGCAGTTCAAAGACGGCGCAAGAGTCAGAAACCTTGACGGTGCGGTGCTCACAAGAACTTCGCTCGTTCTTTCGATGGGCGGTTACCTGAGCCATCTTAAAGGTCTTGTAGAGCTTGATAAATCAGGCAGCTTGAAGATTGTTGTTCTTGAAACTCTTATCGTCCGCCGTGAACAGGAAGACGGCTCAAGAATGCTCTCTTCCACTCAAACGGAGCTGCTTGTTGAAAACGGTCAGATAATCGAGCCCAGAACCCCTGTTACAAAAACTCAGGTGCTCTCGGTCAACGACTCTGTTGCAAGCATTAAATCAACCGATAAGGAATTAAGAAGACTGCTTCTTGTATCTGACGCTTATGAAAGAACAATTGACCTTAAATCTAAGCCTACGGTTAAAAAAGGTGAATTTGTTAAACTTGACGCGGTAATCTCATCTTCGGGCGAAACATCAGACTGCTCGGGCCGCATAGTTGACGTTACACCTAAATCGGTTACGGTGAGAATAGGCAGACCCCACCTGATAAGCCCCGGTACGCTTTTACAGGTTGATAACTCGGCGCTTATCTTAAGAGGCGACCTTCTTGCAACACTTGTATTTGAAAGACAAAAAACGGGCGACATCGTTCAGGGTCTTCCCCGTGTTGAAGAACTTCTTGAAGCAAGAAAGCCGAAAGACTGTGCTATCGTTGCGGAAGAAGACGGTGTAGCCGAAATTGAATACGAAGATGACGTTGCAAGGCTCTTTATCGTTAACGAAAACGGCAGAACGGAAATTAAATACCCGATTGAATCTAACGTTATCGTTATGGATAAACAAAAAATCGTTAAAGGTCAGGCACTTACATCAGGTCCCCTGAACCCGCATGACGTTATCAGATTAAGAGGCGCAAACGCTGCCCAGCAATATCTTGTAGATGAGGTACAAAGAGTTTACCGCTCGCAAGGTGTTGAAATTGCCGACAAACACGTGGAAGTTATCGTTCGTCAGATGATTAAGAAAGTCCGCGTTGTTGACTCCGGCACGACAAAACTTCTGCCCGGCGAGCTTGTCGAACTCAAGGAAATCGAGGCTCAAAATGCTGAGGTTGAAAAAGAAGGCGGCGAAAAAGCAACCTATGAAGCTCTGCTTCTCGGTATTACAAAAGCATCTTTGAATACCGAAAGCTTCATCTCTGCGGCATCATTCCAGGAAACAACAAGAATCCTTACCGAAGCTGCTGTTGAAGGCAAAAAGGATATGCTCAGAGGTCTTAAAGAAAACGTTATCATCGGCCGCTTGATTCCTGCAGGTACGGGCTATTACCACCTTATTAACGCTAATGAGGAAAAAGAAAAAGAAGCCTTAAGACGTGCCCAGCAGAAAAATCAGGCAAGAAAACCCTCCGCAATCCTTGAGGAAATCGAAGGAATGTTCGGGGCGCCCGATTTTACGATTGAATAATTTCAATTATTGATAAAGAACCCCGCTGCACTTGATACGGCGGGGTTTTATTTGAACTTTTTTAAATGTTTTTCGTTATACATACGGGCTAAGAGTTTAACTGTCTTAAAGTTTATGCCCGAATGATTTTTTTAATGTTAAAATAGATGCGGATATTATTTAGGAGAGAATATGCTAAAGAAAATTATACTAAGCCTTATATGCGCCTTTGCCCTGCCCCTTGCGGTTATGGCGGATGAAGCTGGTGATGTTAAAGCTTTTTTTAACAATTTTGTAAACGCTTCAAATACCTATGCGACAAATCTTCCATCTTACTATGTGCCAAATGCCAAAATCGTGCGTGTGGTGCATAAACCCGACGGCACAAAACAGCCTGTTATAATACCTTTTGACAGATATCTTCTGGAGCTTAAGAAAGGTGCTGCGCTTGCAAAAACCGTACGCTATAAAAACAGGTACGAAAATCAGAAAGTAATAAAAACAGGAAATGACTACAAACTAAGTGCAATAAGAATCCCCAGAAACGATAAAACCGGGCTGCCTGCCAGCTTTATAATCACAAAAACACCCCAGGGCTGGAAGATTAAAGAAGAGAGCATGGGAACAAATGTCCAAAAATTCCTGAATGCAAAGTAAATTTATGCAAATTGCCCGTATGAGTACGGGCAATTTTTCTAATTTACGGTTTTTTATATAAACATAGGTTATAAATTAAAAGGGAAAATATGGAAGCATTTTCAAAAGTACAGTCAGGATATAATTATGCTCCAAATGTGCTGAAAACTGATAACACTGTTTCAAATCCCACAGTACGGCAAAGCACCCAGATATCTCCGGATTCTCAAGAGAAAACAGAGTCCAACGGCCTTACCAAAGCGCTTATGGGACTTGCAGTTCTCGGTGCCGGTATTGCGGGTGTTGCAATTTATATGAAAACAAAGAAAAAACCGCCTGTCGATCCGGGTGATTTAAAAAATATTTCACAGGGGGCAGCAGATACTGCAAGTGATATTCAAAAAAATATAAAGAAGTTTTTCAGCGACAGCGGTGATGAAATTACCGGAAAGGTAAATCTCAAAGGCGGAAAAGCGCTTCTTGAAGACGGTTCGGGATTTAGCGGTACACTAAAAACCGTTAATAAAAAAGGAAATGAGATTTCAATCGGCTATAAAGACGGCTTTATGACGCATTCCTCGATTGACGGCAAGGAATTTAAACGTTTTGAAAACCTTGAAAGCCGCCCGAATGTTTTAGGCAATCCCGTAATTAAATATCGCCGCGATGAAGGTGTTTTAATAAAGAAATTTGATGAATACGGC
>DVFS01000054.1 GCA_018713115.1 Candidatus Galligastranaerophilus faecipullorum | reverse complement strand
ACATATTTATTGATAATTTCAAGTTAGTTTTAAAATTGTAATTTTTATTGTAAAAAACATGACGATATAATTGTTATGTGTTATTGTCAGGATAACACGCCTCCCCGGAGTGCAAACTATTCAAGGATATTTGCAGAGCGGGAGCCGAACTCGTGCGGAGTAGTCTTAATAATCAGACTCAAAAGCTGCCTTTGGCAGATATCATGTATCGGGGTTTATACCGCTACATCATATGCAACCTCCGTGATAGTTTGTGACAACTACAGCGGTTACGGTTCCGCGAGGTGCAACAACTACAACGACGCTTGTCCGGGGTCGAACAATGGTAACTGCAACCCGAACAACGTGTGGTCGTCTACGCCTCGCGGCAGTAACTATTATAACCGGAACCTGAACAACGGGTCGTTCAACGAGAATTACAACAATTCTCGCAATGCCTTTTCGGGCCGCTGTGTCCTGGTGTTCGGCAGCAGGCGTGTTTTTATATGACAAATGTATTTACGGCTTGAATTTTTAAAACGCGGAATTTAAAATAAGAGAAATTATCCTCGGAGTATGCTTCGTTTACGGATGGGCATAGAGCAGGATATTTAAACTCGTGTGAGGTAGTCTTAATAATCAGACTCAGTTTATCTTCGGTTTATCAAAATCGGATAAGATTATGCACTTTCGAAATCAGAGTGCGCCTAATCAGCAACCCTCACTAACAGTGTGCGCCTTTTAGGGCCGCTGTGTCCTGGAGTTTAAAGTAACGGGCCCTCTTTGCTTAGGAGGGTCTTTTTAAAGTATTATACCGTTAATCCGCCTGCCGGAGATTTGTTTTAAAGAGGCTAATTTTATTTATGACAAAACTTTTGATTTTTGATAAAATATAAGAAGTTTTTATACTTATACCGGAGAGGATTTTCAGATGAGCGCAGATTTGAGGGAACATCTCGAGTACATAAAATTTGAGAAGTATTTAAACAGGCTTAATAAAAAACTGAAAAATAAGTCTGTTATTATATATGGCCCGGGCTCCCTTTTCCAATATATAAAAGAGCATTACGATCTTTCAAAATTAAACATTATAGGTGTATCTGACATGAAATTTACACCTGAAATGGAAGGACAAGAGTTTTTGGGCTATAAAATTATTCCAAAAGACAAAATGACACAATACAATCCGGATGTTGTTCTTGTTTCTACTTTAAAATATGTTTCGATTATAGAGGACTTTGAACTGAACATATTTAATAAGACCAAAACGAGAGTTTATCCTCTGGCAAGAATCCCTTTTTGGGATTTAGTTAAGGAAATCTGGAGCAAGTAAGCTTTATGTTTATCCCTTATTACAAACTAGCTCAGACTATTGCACTTTTTCTTCCGTCGAAGTTTAGATTAAAGTTGCGCCTGTTTGGATATAACGCAAAAATCAAACGTAATGAAAAATTTATTGAAAAAAATAAAAAATATGTTTTAAAAAATTTGCGTAAAAAAGTTAAAAAACAAAAACTTATTGCCGCTTTTTATATATACGACGAGACAAAATGGAAGTGTCAGAGTATCTACGATTTGCTGGAAGAGAGCGGCTTTGCTGTTCCTTATATTTTTATAACCAAAAACGATGCCCCAAGGGAGAATTTTAACCATCAAAAGTCTTGTGAGTTAAAAAAGGTTTATGACTTTTTTAAAGAAAAGAACATGAGAGTTTCTTATGCTTATGACATTGAAAACGAGATGTTCATTCCTTTTGAAAAAATGAACCCGAGACCTGATATAATTTTTTATCAACACCCGTGGTACATAGAAGCTTCTCAGGGACCTGTAGTTTGCTCAAAGTTTGCGCTTACTTTTTATGTTCCTTATTTTGTTGCGACATCTGTTTCTCCGATAGAGTATTATCTCAGATTTCACAGATATGTGCAGACTCATTATGTTTTGAACAATCTTGTAAAGGATTATTTTTCTCAGAGAATGGAAAATAAAGGTAAAAATTTGAAACCGTTGGGGCATCCGATGCTGGATTATTTTTATCTAAATAAAGGCAAAACTTTTGAAGATAAAGAATATGTGATTTATGCTCCGCACTGGTCTGTTGATAATAAGAATGATTTGTTCTGGGGTACGTTTTTATGGGCTGGGAAATTTATGCTCAATTATGCAAAAAATCATCCTGAAATTAACTGGGTTTTTAAACCCCATCCTTGTCTTGCCAATTATTTAAAAAAACACGGTTATATGAAAGAAGATGAAATAAAAGCATACTGGGATGAGTGGAAAAAAATCGGACAGGTTTGCGAAACAGGCGGCTATCTTGAAATGTTTATGCAATCAAAAGTAATGATTACAGATTGCGGTTCTTTTGAAACAGAATATTTTTTGACAAAAAAACCTCTTATTCACCTGAAATCATTGGGCGCCACTCCTTTTAATCCATCGGTTACAAAGATTGTCGAAAATTATTACAATGTTACTGATGAAAATCAACTGAAGCAGGCTCTTGACTCTGTTTTAATCAAGAATAATGATTTTATGAGAGAAAAAAGACTGACTGCCCTGCAGGAACTCGGATATGAAAATAATTATGCCGCTTTTAATATTATCAATGACATTAAAGAACTTTTAGGAGTAATATAGTGCCTTTTCTTTCTGTAATTATACCGGTATATAATTCGGAAAAGTACGTCGGCACTTGCCTGAAAAGTCTTTTAGAACAAACTTTTGATGATTTTGAAGCCATTTGCATAAATGATGGTTCAACGGATAGCTCTTTGGAAATTTTAAATACCTTTAAAGAAAAAGACGCGAGAATAAAAGTTTTTTCAAAACAAAATGAAGGACAGGGGGCAGCCCGAAATTTTGCATTGGAATATGCGGCGGGTGATTTTGTTTTATATCTTGATTCTGATGACTGGCTTGAAAAAAATGCTTTGGAATTATTGAACAAAAATCTTTCATCAGAGGTTGATATATTGTTTTTCAATAACTACAATTTTTTTGAAAATACCTCTTCAAAATATAAAAACAGATATGTTGACGGCTATTACTGCATTTTTAAAGACAACATATTTACACCTTTAGAAGCAGAATCTGTTTTGTTTTGTACAAACGGACTTCCCTTTAAGGTTTATAAAAGAGAGTTTCTTGTCAAAAATGAAATAAAATACTCAAACACACGATTTATAGAGGATTCACAGTTTTACATAAAGGCACTTCTCCTGGCAAAAGGGTTGAAATGTGTTGATGAATATGTTGTTAATTACAGGATTCACGGTTCTTCAACAACAAGCAATGCCTATAAATATATAGATACGATTGAAAAGACGTATTATGCCTGTGAGAAAATTTTTGAAGAGTTTAAATTTTCAAACAGTAAAAATCTTCTGGATTCTTTTTTGTATAACAGATATTGTCAACTTTTTTATTATTTCAAAAATATGCCTTATTGTTATAAAAGAAGATATTATAAAATGTTTCAAAAAGTTGCACGCCATATTTACAACAAATACGGCAATAGCTTTTTGAAAAAAAACATTGCCGTAAACTTTTTTATGTCAGTTGTTAATAATTGTTTTGAAGTTCATTTAATTAAGCGATTTTTAATGTTTTGCAGATTATTTTTATTCTCTTATTTTGAAATTTAATTTTTTAATTCATTTGGGATTGCATACAAAACGGTTTCACAAAGGTCATAGCTGTAGTGTCCTATTTTGAAAGTGTAATTTTTCAACAATCCGTGTAAATAAAGAGGTATTGAACAAAAATCGTCTATTGAGTGATAAATTGAGATTGCAAGCTGCGGTCTGTCTTTTAAAAGAGTTTTTTCTCCGCCTTTGAGCGCCGGCAGCTCGGCTCCTTCAATGTCCATTTTTATGAAGTCTATTTTTTCTATTTGTTCAATATCTTTTGTTTCATCAATAGTGGTTGTTTTTATTTTTATTATTGTCTCATTTGGTTTTCTCTCGGCTATTCCTTTTGCTCCTTTTATTCTGGATGCCGATTTTGCTGCAATATTTTCACAAAACTCCAGTTCTTTTGATTCATTCCACAAACCCATAGGAATAATTTTTACAAAATTTTCTTTCTTTATAAAAAAGTCATAGTTTTCGTCTTTAAACTTTTCATACATCGGTTCAAAAGCGTATAGTTTTTTAAGATTGCGAAAATGTTTTTTAAATGCAAGCGATTGGATACCGTTGCAAAATCCTGCATCAAAAATGGTTTTTATCGCATCTTTGTTGATATATTCCAAATATTGAGCATTGTAGTTTCTGACGGGATGATATTTTGATATGCCGTGTTTTGTTTTTGCATATTCTTTTATTTTTTCGTAATATCCTCCGCAGTATGTCTCCCACAACATGTTA
>DVFS01000053.1 GCA_018713115.1 Candidatus Galligastranaerophilus faecipullorum | reverse complement strand
GATAGAAACAAAAAATAATATGGCACAGACCATAGGCGAGCCTGTAGAAATACTTGAAGAACTCCTTGATGAACCCTGGGCAAAAGGTGTTGAAATAGAACTTGTTCTGCCGCAAATTTTTGCAGAATCATCGGGCATGCACTATCTTGACGATGGCAGTGTAAATTCAAGCTATGCTGACTGCAACGGTTTTATGCAAATAAGCACTGATGCCGAATTTGACATGAATAAAATTTATTTCAGCGAAAATCCCATGGACAGAGATAACCCCACAGACAATCTAAAACTCGGGATTGCATACGACAGTGAACTTTTAAACAATTATTTTGAAGATGATATGTTTAACGCCCTTGCGGCATACAACTGCGGCCCTGCAAATGTGAAAAACGGCAACTATTACGGTGCAGACGGGTACGCGGAGAAAATTCTTTCATATTATAAGGTGCTCAAAGACAACCCTCAATTTACGCAAATGCTTCTTGACGGCGCATTGGACGAATACCAAAATGAATTTTTGAATTAAATTACTTGCCTATTTCAAGCGCTCTGCTTGCCATGGCTTTCGTAATCGACATAACGCCTAAAGAAGCCTCATATGCCCTCTGGGCAAGCGTTGCGTCAGCTATATCAACCATGGGGTTGACGTTTGACATCCTGACAAAGCCCTCACTGTCTGCATCAGGGTGCCCCGGACGATAAACTTTCTCCGCAGGAGTAGGGTCTTCGACAATTCCCGTAAACTTTACCCCGCCTTCAAGAAAGGGAATGGTTCCGATACCGAAAACATCCTCTTTCATTGTATTTAAAAGCCCCGCAAAAGATATATCCTCGGTCGCATTCAACACGGGTATTTTTCTTACATAGTTAGGTGTATCCATATTTGCGACGTTCCTTGCCGCAACTTCGATTCTTCTGCCGTGCGCTCTGAGTCCGCCCGCACCGACATCAAAAGCATCCATAATGCTCATTTTATATGCCTTTCAATTACTTACCTACGTTAATTACCGTCTTTATCTCGGTTATGGTGTTTGTCATCTGGCGCGCCGCAACCGCATAGAGAATGGAGTTTTTCTGCATAAGTGCAAGCTCGTCTTCTGCACTCAGCGCCTGGCTTTGAGGTTCCATAACACCCGAGGGGCCGAGTTTTTGACTTAATTTTGTTTCAAGGTCAGAGTTCATGGTGTTTAAATACTGGGAAAATTCAATGTCTTTTCGCACATAATTAGGTGTATCCATATTGGCAATGTTACCTGATACAGCCTCCTGCCTTGCAGCTATTAAGTCAAGAAAAAGTTGTGATTTCTGAATAGGATCAATAGGTGAATACATAGTTTATTATTCCCTTATGTTAATTGCTTTGTCATACATATCTCCGACCGTTTTCATAAGCGTGGTCGAAGCAAGAAGCGAGGTATTAAGGCGCATAATTTCATCCACCGTTGCAAAGATATCAACATTTGAGCGCTCTATACCGTACTGGGCAATTCTGTTGTGGTCTTGAATAAGTACTGTATCGCCCGATTCTTCGGTAGCTGCAAAACGGTTTTTACCCACCTCTTTTAAGCCTTCCGGGTTTGCAAACTGCACAAGAGGAATCGTACCGCAATATATGCCCTCTCCTGCGGGGTCTTTATAGGTGTATACTTCCCCGTTGGGTCTGATTTCGGTTTTAACGCTTGCTGCGTCAATTTTTATGCCGCCGCCGACTAAATCACCCGTTGTTGTAACAAGGTAACCGTCTTTATTTAATGTAAAAGATCCGTCGCGGGTATAATAAATCTCACCGCCCGGAGAGGTTACAGGCATATACCCGGGGCCCTTAAGACCTATATCAAGAGGATTTTGCGTCAACTGAAACGAGCCCTGTGCATGGTTTGTGCGAATAGCTCCCGACACATAGCCCTGTTCGTCTAAAACATCATCAAAGCGCATGGCTTTATAGCCGTGCGTATTTGCATTGCCTATATTTTGAGAATAATATCCGAATTTTTCAAACTGGTGCAGGGTATTTATGGTGCTGCGCCTCATTATTCCCTGTAAATTATAACCGCTATACATCTATTATGCACTTCCTAACTCTTGTATTGCTCTTGATAACTTGCTGTTTTGCAGCATAAAAAGCTGCCTGTTGGCATCAAAGTTTCTCTTAACGGGTACAAGTTCCATAAACTCCTGCTGCAAAGAAACGTTTGAGTACTCCAGACACTGCTGCTCAACACATGGCTCCGTTACAATCGCGCCTTCCGAGGACACGACGGCAATTTTGCCCGCGTCAACCATTTTTCGCGTCTGTGCATTAAAAATGCTGATATTTCCTTCTTTTGAAATTTTTACATCCTTAAGCTCATCAGGCACAACGGGAAAAACAATGGGCTGACCGCCTGCGGATAAGACATTATGACCTTTAACACTCAGGAGATTTCCGTCTTTATCAAGATGAAATCTGCCGTCGCGCGTAAGTTCTATCGTCCCGTCTTTATGCAGAAGCTGGAAATAACCCTTTTCGCTGAGCGCACAATCAAGCGGACTTTGGGATACGATTATCCTTCCGACCTGATCATCAACCGCAGTTGACAGCGCGTGGATTCCCAAATACTGTGCAAAAGATGACACAACGGGCTCTTTTCTCTGATAGCCCACCTTATCGGAACCTGTAACGTTTTCAGAGCCTATGCCCATAATTTCCATACCGAGGTGCATGGCTGAAATTGACATTCCGAGCCCTGTTTTGGATAAACTTACACCGCCTTGTAATCTCATTTTGAGTTACTCCTTTTTTACGTTGCGTCGGCAACATGCGGGTTTTATACAGGGGAACCTTCAAAAAATACTCTGTATGACCCAGATATTTTTTAATTATTTTTTTTCAAAAGTCAAATTGGAAAAGTCTTTATCTATTTTAAATATGATTTTTATAACCGCATGTGCCATAAGCATTAACTGCGGTGATACGGATGATGAGGCTGAAATCTCCGCACGCGCTTTCTTAACGGTGTCCTTAGGGATTTCTTTTTTTGAAGTTTCTACAATAAGCCCCGTTTGAATGTTTAAATCTTCGGATTCTTTCTTTAGAACGGCAAGCACCTTTTCGCGCGGAAAATTTTCAATACAATTTATGATAATCTCAACCTTGCCGCTCTGCGTCATCTCAAGCAAAGCTTTAACATTTGAAAAATTCATGGTTTCAATAAGAATGGTGATACTCTGCAATCCGTCATCAGAGGATTCCGCACCTGTTTTATCAAAAACATCTATATCAAAGTCAAGGTTCTCGCCCCTGCCGTTCAGCGGAAGCCATGGAAGATAAAGCAGAATGAAATTCTTCAGAGCAGATGTAGAGTCCGTGGTCGCGGCACTTATGACACCTAAAGTATTTATAAGGTCTTTAAGCTGCTGTGTGTCGCTTATACCCGCTTTTGCAGCCTGCGACATTGTCTGTACAAGTTTTTGCATGGCAGCTTTTGAATTATCTCCCAGAAGCTGTGCCAGTGCGTTTAAATCTATTTTTCCGCTTGATAAAAGCAAAAGAAGCTGCATATTCTGCGCGCTTGTAAGAGTTTTAGCGCTCACCATCTGTGAAATTACCTGCGTGATTTCTTTTGGCATATTTAAGAGCTCTTTTACATATTTTGCGGTTTCTTCAACTTCCATGCGCGTCATTTTAAGCTCGGGCGAAAGAGTCTGTTTTTGCTGTGTTTGAGGGGTATTTGACATAATTGAAGCCGAAAAATCCCCGCCTGCTTTAAATGTATTCCGAGGCTTTATCTGATTGTTTATAATATTTGCTACAAGCCTGTTTAAATATCCCGAAGGATTAAAATTATTCATTATAAACCTTTAACGATTTTTTAAATTATTTCAAGCCAGTTTTTGACAATGTCGCTTACATAGGTAAAAGACGGCAAAGTGCCTATATTTTCACCCCTCAGGTTTTTATTATACACTAAAATCGGCACCATTTCACGCGTGTGGTCTGTGCCTCTGAATGTAGGGTCGCAGCCATGGTCTGCTGTTATTATAAGTAAATCATCACTATCAAGCGATGAAATAATTTCGCTTAAATAAGAATCAATCTGCTCTATTGCACACTTGTACCCGTATGAGTCGCGCCTGTGCCCGTAGAGCATATCAGTATCGACAAGATTTGTAAAAATTAAATCCCATTTTTTTTCTTTAAGCGACTTAACGGTCGCCTCAAGCCCTTCTTTATTTGAACCTGTCGGGATTGCCCCGCTTATACCCGAGTTTACAAATATATCTTTAATTTTTCCTATAGAGAGCACTTTTTTGCCAGCGTCTTGAACTTTATTTAAAAGCGTCGACTCAGGCGGCGGAACCGAGTAATCATGCCTGAATTTACCTATTCGCGTCGGTTTGCCTTCAATTATTTGATAAGGGCGTGCAATTACCCTTGAAACACCCCAATTGCCGTCATCAAGAATTTTTCTTGCAATTTTACACCAGTCATAAAGAGTTTCAAGCGGAATAATATCTATGTCGACAGCAACCTGAAAAACGCTGTCCGCACTTGTATAGACAATGGGAAATTTTGTTTTTTCATGTTCTTTGTGCATATCTTCGATAATTTTTGTACCTGAAGCGGGGATATTTCCCAGAATCCCCTTGCAGTCCGTCTGTTTGATAAATTCATCAATTATTTCGGGCGGAAATTTTTCGTAAGTTCTAAAAGGATGCTTAAGTACAAGACCTGCTATTTCCCAGTGACCCGTCGTGGTATCTTTGCCTTTTGACTTCATTTTCATAATGCCGTACTTAGCTTCGGGAGTGTCCGTTTTTTTAACACCTTCAATGTCTTTAATGTTGCCAAGCCCCAGTTTTTCAAAGTTCGGCACATTTAAGCCGCCTTCTTTTTTTGCAAGGTTGCACAGAGTATTGCAGGTTAAATCATCACCGTAGTCACAGGCGTCCTCAATGGCGCCTATGCCCATGGAATCTATGACAATTATTGCCGCTCTTTTCATTTTATTACCCCCGCGTCATCTCCCAAATAGTCAAGGTGCCACTCCTGTATAGCTTCCCCGGGGTATAAAATGCCGATTCCGGGCGGATAAGGCACAATCATTTCGGATGAAACCTTTAAAATTGCATTTTCTTTTGAAACAAAAGCATAATCTTTATAGAAAGCTTCAAACGGAAGCATTTTAACAAACGGGAAAGGCTGAAAACTTACTTTAGGCTCCTGCGTTTGTTTTGTTAATTTGACTTTTTTAATTGCATTTTTCAGCCTGTCGAGTTTTGCCTTTGTCGTTCCTATGCCGCAAAGATAAAGCGCACAGACATCTGAAGCCATTTCATCTTCAATATGAAACTCTCTGAAAAGTTTTTCGGAAAGCTCTAAGCCCGAAACGTCGGGTCTTTTTATTAAAATCTTTGTCGGGTCCGAGTTTTCGTTGTCATAAAACTCCCAGCCCTCTTTTCTTAAATCTTTTTTAAAATGTTCTATATTATTTATCAAATCATCAATCGCTTTTTTGCCTTCTTTTGAATGAAGATATGTAACAGCCGCCTCAATACAGGCAAGAAGCGGGTATGAGGGAGATGAAGTATTAAAAAGGTTTATCGCACGCTGCACCTGACGCCACTCAAAATCATCCCTTATTCTGTTTGAAACATGTAAAAGCGCACACTGATTAGGCGCGCCCGCATTTTTATGAAGCGAATTTATTACAAAATCCGCACCCTGCTCAAGCGCGGTTTTAGGCAGTTTATCCGAAAAATTATACAGAGCGCCGTGCGCTTCATCGACAATTAAATAAACACCGTATTGCCTGCATATCTTAGAAATTGATTCAATATCAGAGTTTACGCCCTCATAAGTAGGGCTTGTAATAATTAATGCTTTGTACTGGTTAAGTTTCAGGTTGTTTTCAACCTCTTCGGGATTTATTTCACCGTAAATTCCGAAATAATCATTCGTCTCGGGCATAAGCCAGTCAACACGGGCGCATGTAACAACAAGACCGTTGTAGACAGACTTGTGGCAGTTTCTTGCAACCAGAACCCTGTCGCCCTCTTGAATAACGGATTTCATCGCGGCAAGAATACCGAGCGTTGCACCGCCTGTCAAAAAGAAAGTGTTTTTTGCCCCGAAACAATCGGAAGCACGCCCCTGAGCCATTAAAATAGCACCCGAGGGGTCTGCAAGGTTGTCAAAACCCTCAATTTCAGAGTAGTCCCAGTTATAATAACCCTCCAGATTAGGTAAATAAGGGCTTTTTTGCCCGTGCGAGGGTGTGGTAAAAAGTATACGCTCAGGTTTTTTGCTTAATAATTTTATTATGCTCATCTTAATTTTTATAATAGAATATTTGATATGGATGTACAAGAAAAAATCAAAAAATTACGCAAAGAGATTGAGCTTTACAGTTATTACTACTATGTAGAGGACAGCCCTAAGGTTGAGGACTATGAGTATGACGCACTTTTTCGCGAACTTCAAAAGCTTGAAAACGAACACCCCGAACTCATTACACCCGACAGCCCGACACAGCGCGTAGGCGGCATAAGCGAAAAATTTGATGCGGTTGCACATAAAAACCGCCTGTACAGCCTCGATAACGCCAACAATGACGAAGAACTTATCAGGTGGTATGAAAGAGTACTGAAAGACACAACAGGCTTAGAAGGGCAGCTTACACTGTTTTCGCCTAAAATACCTCTTGCATGCGAATATAAAATCGACGGTCTTGCAGTCAGCCTTACCTATGTAAACGGCGTATTTACGCAGGGGCTGACACGGGGCGACGGAATCATAGGGGAAGACATCACAAATAATTTAAAAACCATAAAAGCCATACCCCTGAAGCTTTTTGAACCTTTAAACGTCGAGGTGCGCGGCGAGGTTTACATGCCTGTTTCATCTTTTGAAAAACTCAACGCAAAACAGCTCGAAACAGGACAAAAAACATTTGCAAACCCCAGAAACGCAGCCGCGGGAAGTGTGCGCCAGCTTGACCCGAAAATTACCGCCGGCAGGGATTTATCTATTTTTATTTACGGCGGAATCTTTGAAAAAAAAGACGCCCCCAAAACCCACAGCGAAACTATGGAAAAGCTTTCCAAACTTGGTTTTCGCACAAATAAAGTAACGGTTGTTAACGGTATAGATGATGCCGTAAAATTTTGCAAAAGCGTGGATGAAATCCGCCACGGGCTTGATTGGGCAACCGACGGTGTTGTCATAAAGGTAGATGAGCTTGCAAAACAGGAAGAACTCGGCTTTACCTCCCGCGTCCCGAAGTGGGCAATAGCCTTTAAATTCCCGCCCGAGGAGGTCTGGACGGAGTTGGAGAGCATAGAATTTTCCGTCGGCAGAACGGGTATAGTGACACCCGTTGCAAACTTAAAACCCGTATTGCTTGCAGGGAGCACCGTTGGGCGTGCAAGCCTTTACAATTTTGACGAAATTAAACGCCTTAACGTCGAGGCGGGTGACAGGGCGCTTGTTAAAAAAGCGGCAGAAATTATCCCGAAAGTAATCAGAACGGAAAAAACCGGCAAATCAAAACCCTTCAAAATGCCCGAAACCTGCCCCTGCTGCTCAACACCGCTTGTCGAGATAGAAGGCGAAGTAGCACTATACTGCCCCAATAAAACAGGCTGCAGCGCCCAGATTAAAGGAAGAATAGAATATTTTGTATCTAAAAATGCAATGGACATAGAAGGCCTGGGCGAATGTATCATCTCGCAGCTTGTAGAGCGGAAAATGGTCTACAGTTATGCGGATTTATACGAACTTACAAAAGAACAGCTTTTAGAACTTGACTTAATTGCCGAAAAATCCGCACAAAATCTGCTTGACGCCATAAATGCTTCAAAAAATGTCAAACTGCCCAAGTTTATAAATGCGCTGGGCATAAGACTTGTAGGTAAAGAAAGCGCCGATATTCTGGCGCAAAATTTCCCTGACCTGAATGCCCTTAAATCCGCTTCTATTGAGGATTTAAACGCAATTGACGGCATAGGCGAAAAAATGGCAAAAAGCATTTATGATTATTTCAGAAATGAAGAAAACCTGAAAGCCATAGATAAAGTGCTTTCTCTGGGTCTAAAACCCGAAAATACATACAGGCGCGAGGAAGATTTAAAACTCAAGGGTCTTTCTTTTGTGCTTACAGGCACACTTGAAGAGTTTTCGCGCGATAAGGCGCAGGAGATTTTAAAATCTCTGGGCGCCAAAACCCCCAACTCGGTAAGCAAAAATACCGATTACGTTATTGCAGGCGCAAATGCGGGTTCAAAATTGACAAAAGCGCAAAATTTAGGTATTAAGATAATAAACGAAGAGGAGTTTAAAAAACTCATCAGTAATAAGGAGGAAATATGAAAAAAATTTTAGCGGCAGCCGCCGTTTTAGGCGTAATAGGCGCAGTTGCGGCAGGCAGCGTATTTGCGGCAGAGGGCGAAGAAAAAGCCTATGTAAGCGTTTCAACAAAAGCCGCCCAGGAGTTTGCACCTAATGTAGCAAACATTAAATTCTACATTGAAACATCAGACAAGGATTTAAATGCTGCAACTCAAAAAAATAAAGAGCAAACCGCAAAAGCGCTTGAAGCAGTTAAAAAGCAGCTTGACAGCGCAAAAGGCGACAGCGTAAAAACAATTAATTTCAGTGCAAACCCGGAATATAACTACAAAAACGGCAAAAGAACTTTTATTCAATACAGAGTTTCAAACGGTTTTCAGGTAACACTCAAAAACACCGACAAACTGGGCGATGTAATAGCACAGGGACTTCAAAACGGTGCAACACGCGTGGATGACCTGAATTTCTCGCTTGATAACACGGATAACGCTTGTAATTCTTTAATTAAAGAAGCAACTGCACTTTCTCGCACAAGAGCAGGTGAACTTGCAAAAGCTGCAGGAAGCTATGTTTTAGGAATTAAGTCCATAAACGCCAGCTGCAGCGGAGATAGCGTTATGTACCCTCAGGCAAGAATGTTAAACAGTGCAAAATTTTCCTCAGCTTCAGCAGATAGCGCGGCTATGGAATCTGTTGTTCCTACCGAACTTGGTACAATTAAGATGTACGCCAACGTGAACGCTAACTATTTTGTAAAATAAATACTATGTGGGGCTTGATAAATCAAGCCCCATTTTAAATATTATACATAACGATTAAGTAATTTTTCTGCGTTCTCTTCGTGTTTACCGGAAATTTTATAACAAACAGAATCTGCAAATTCCTTAATGATTTGTATTTTTTGCGCTTCAGGTACATCTAAGGGTAAAACAGCCTCATTCGTATAGCTTTCTTCTTTATTGCCTTCCTTATAAGCAACCCTAAACAATGTATTACAAGTATTTGGCGACCAAGTAAGTTGCAATTTTAAATCATTGGTATTGTAGTACGGTAATTTACTTTCGTGTTTCTTAGCTTCTTCATCAATTCTTTCAAAAGCATCACTCAGTGCCTTAAAAGTCTGTGGAGTTTGAGCTACGAGTTCAACATTATTGATTTCTCTGTTTCCATAACTACTATTAGATATTTTCAATCTGCCACCAAAACTGTTTGACTGGTTCAAAGCACTTATTTTCATAACACTCTCCTTAAATCACTATGGTATTTGAAAACTCAAAAATAAAAAATGTTGCTTTTTTTATAAATTAATGCTATTTTATCAGTGTAGTTGTTAAGCGATTAGATAACCTTACAGAGAATGGGTTTTACGGTTTAGCTTAATGATTTGGATGTTAGTTGAAGTGAAGTTTGGCTTTTTAGCATTTTAGGCATTTCGTGAAGTATATATTCAACAATAAATATTTAAAAGATAACTCTAAACCCGGCAGTTGGCGCCGCGGTTATGAGTATTTTCAAAAAGGACAGGTGGAAGAAATCACCCTTAAAGATTCAACCGTAACGGGCAAAATTAAGGGCAACTACAAGTCTTACTATGAAACATCCATAAAATTCAACAAAACAAGTGCAAAACCTTCCTGCTCCTGCCCGCTTGAAGAGCCCTGGTGCAAACATGCCGTGGCTCTTGGTTTAACGGCACTTAAGGATCACCTGTGGGATGAATTTTTATACGAAAAACACGACATTACGCCTGTCTTTGAAGATGAAGACTTGCCGATGTGCGAGAACCCGCAGGGCGGATATATTTTCCACTTTAACCCCAAAAGGCGGCAGAATTTCTTCTCCATACTTGTTATGGACAGAAATACAAAACGCGTCATAAGGGACTTGGAAGGCATTTTTAAAGCAGTTCTTGAAGCACAGAAAAACGACCCGGATTTTCAGCTTAACAACGCGCAAAAACTTGAAGCAATGATGTTTAAAATGCTTCTTAAGCAATCAAGGCTGGATAAAAAATCGGGCTGGTATGATGTCCAGATAAATAAATTCGACGAATTTTTCAGAATGCTCTCCAAAATGGAAGATGTAATCGACGCCAAAACACATAAGAAAATCCGCTTTGACAATCAAACCTGGAAGCTGTGTCTTGCGGTAAATATTTCCTACGTCGGCAACGTACTTCTCTCGCTTTACTGGGAGCGCCCCGACGGAAGCGAAGTTTATCCTTTTGAAGAAATCCGCTACTTCTCACGCCAGCTTAAATGGGGCAGATACAAAGATGTTATCTTCCAAACAGACGCGCAGGTGTCGATTTTACCTCAATATCTCACAAAAGCGTCATTTACGGATATTAAAGACGCAGAGGGCGGAAAATTTATCTATGAAGAACTCCCGAAACTTCGCAAGATGATGAGCGTATACTTAAGCGAAGAAATGGAAAAACTCGCCTTTGAAAAGCGTCCGCCAAAATGCATTGTAGAGCTAAGCATTGACTACGACCTTTCGCTTAAAGCGTCTTTAGACTTTGAATACGACGGTGTCAGGGTGCCCTATTCAAAAACGCCCAAGTCCCCTTACGTAACAATCAAACAGCCGGAAAAAGACCTGCTCTACTGGGTTAAAAGGGATATGCAGTTTGAAGAAAGAGCCTATCAAATGCTCCTTGCCTGCCGTTTTGCCCCCATGCAGACAAACAACCTCGCGCTTGAAAAAGAGTATGCAATCGACTTTTATAACTATTATATAAACAAAGCGGGCGAAGGCTGGGAATTTATTGAAAAAGACGATATGAGCCTGTACAAGCTCAACAATAAAGGCTTCGAACTCAAAGCAACGATAGACTTTATAGAAGAGTCTACCGATAAGTTTGAAATAGAACTCCATGGCGAAGTTGACGGCGAAATAATAGAGTTTGAAAAGATTCAGGATTTAGTATACGAAGGTGCAAAATACTATAATACAAAGGGCAAAGGTCAGGCGGCAATCCCTGCGGATGATATTTTATCCCTTTTAAAATCCTTTAACACATATGATGTTTACAAAAACGAAGAAGATAAATTTATCGTCAAAACCTACCGTGCGGGCGTTGTTTCCGAAATGGAGTCCATGGGTGTCAAGCTCAAAATGTCGCGCAAGTTTTCTAAATTCTGGAAAGAAATTTCAACTTTTTCAAACATGGAAAACACTCCGCTTCCCAAGGCAACAGTTGCAACACTTCGCGAATACCAGACAAAAGGCTACAGCTGGCTGTGGTTTCTGTATAAATACGGCTTAAACGGCATTCTGGCGGATGATATGGGGCTCGGTAAAACTCTCCAAACCCTGACGCTTCTGCAAAAAGCAAAGGAAAAAGACGGTAAAGAGCCTGCACTTGTCGTATGTCCGACATCGGTCGTGTTTAACTGGGAAAATGAAATAGAAAAATTCGCCCCAAATCTTAAATACCTCGTACTCACGGGAGTTGAGAGAAAAACACAGTTTAAAAACATACCTAAATACGATGTCATCGTAACTTCATATGCCCTTGTAAGGCGCGATATAGAAGAACTTAAAAAACACGAGTTTCGCTATGTAATACTTGATGAGTCGCAAAATATCAAAAACGCAACCTCGCAGACGTCAAAAGCCGTTAAAGAACTCAATGCCAAACACAAACTGGCACTCAGCGGCACACCTATTGAAAACAGGCTTGAGGAATTGTGGAGTATTTTTGACTTTCTTATGCCGGGCTTTTTATTTGACGCAAATGAATTTAACTACCGCTACGTCAACCCGATTGTCGAAAAAGGCGACAAGGCGGTTGAAAGACGCCTCAAGGGACAGATTTTCCCCTTCATCCTGCGCCGCATGAAACGCGATGTCGCAAAAGACCTGCCTGATAAAATTGAAGCCGTTGCATACTGCGAACTTACACCTGAGCAAAAAGACCTCTATCTGCAGGTGCTGGACTCTACAAAAGAAGAACTCTTCAAGTCGATTGAAACAGTGGGCCTTGAAAAGTCCAGAATGTCTATCTTCTCGGCTCTCTTGCGCTTAAGGCAAATATGCTGCCACCCCAGACTCTACGACAAAGAAGGCACTTTAGGCATAAACGAGTCGGGTAAATTTGAACATCTGCAGGAAATGCTTGAAGAAATCATCTCCGAAGGGCACAGAATACTGCTTTTCAGCCAGTTTGTCGGAATGCTCGATATTATTAAACAATGGCTTGAAACAAAAGGCATCAAGCATGAATACCTCTCGGGCGCGACCAAAAACCGTCAGGAAGTTGTCGAGCGCTTCAACTCCGACCCCACTATTCCCATTTTCCTCGTATCGCTTAAAGCCGGCGGAACGGGTCTCAACCTTACGGGAGCGGATTATGTTATTCACTACGACCCGTGGTGGAACCCTGCCGTTGAAGATCAGGCAACAGACAGAGCCTACCGTATCGGTCAGACAAAGAAAGTTTTTGTATACCGCTTAATTACAAAAGGCACGGTGGAAGAAAAAATCCAGCGGCTTAAATCCAAAAAACGCTCGCTTGTGGACAGCGTAATCTCTATCGACAGAAATATCGCAAAAACGCTTACATATCAAGACATTAAAGATATATTCAGCGTTTAGAAAGCTTCGCCATTGCGCTCAGAATTTCATTGTGTGCAATGCTCAAAACATTGTGCTCACAGGACTCCTCGGGAGTCTGCATTATGATATTGAGCGAATTTTGAAGTTGGGTAAGACATAAGGCTGCTGTATTTAGTTTTTCGAGAATTATAAATTGTTCGTCTTTATTCATACGTATATTATACAGATATTATCATGATAATGCAACAATTTTATCATTCTAAGATATTTTGTTATTATAAATATATGATTAAAAAGCTGTCAAAAAGCGGTTCAAGCTACTCGCTGACCATTACAAAAACAATGCTTGAAATACTCGGTATCGACCCTAAAAACGACTTTGTCGAACTTCGTTTCGAGGGCGAAAAACTGATAGTCACAAAAGTGAAAAATAAACAGCAGGAAAACGAATAATTTATTTAAAGGCTTATTTGTCTTTATTCATTGCCTTAAGCTGTGCATTTGCAATTTTTGCGCGCAGTGAATTAATTAACCCGGTAAATGTCAACTGCTGCCCGGCTTTATGTGCTGTTGATAAATCCAAAATGTCATTACCGCTAAAACCTGTCAGTAGATTCATCTGCGCCTGATTTGCAGCCATGGCATTGTATATGGCGTTATTTCTCTGTGCAATAAGCTGCTGTTGATAAAGCGAGTTAATAAGCAATGACATATCTTTCCCTTTCGCGCATTATTATAGCACAAATGCAGGGCGCCTTCAACCCTATCTCAGTGTCGTGACTTCCATATCAAGTTTGTCTTTAAAGGCGCGCTTGAGGTCGGATTCAAGCTGCGGGTCATTATTTACCCAGAGATTGGAACTTGTAAGCATTTGTATGCGCTGCGAATCATCGTCGGCAAAGTCAATCACAACCGGGTCGTCGCCTTTGTACTTTGCAAGAAGCTCTTTTAAATAAATATTTTCTTCAAAAGCTAAGTCCTGATTGTACTTTATGGTAACAAGGTTGACTTCGCCTATGGGCTTAACATCCTGAACAATAAGGTTGACCTCCTCATCGCGGTTCTGGATTTTAGCTTTTATTATAACTCTTTCATCGGAAGCCATATACTGACCGCAGTTCTCAACGGTTTTGGGGAATGCCACAACTTCCATTCTGCCTGTAAGGTCTTCGATTGTGCCTGTTTTTAAGAATTTTGAAGGGTCTTTTCTTGTGGGTTTTTGAACCACCTGCGACAAAAGTCCGCAGATTGTGACGGATTTGTCATTTTCAGGCTTTTCCATAATATCCTGTACGGTGTCGGTTGTAATGTATTTAAGTGTGTCTTTAATAGATGATAACGGGTGCGAGGTAACGTATATCCCCAGAAGCTCTTTTTCAAACTGCTGAATCTCGGAGTCCGAGAACTCATCATCCGATGAACCCAAAAGTTCAAAAGTCGGAATATTTAAATCCTGCGCCTCTTCGCCAAGTGCCGCAAAAAGGCTCACCTGTCCCGTGCTCTGCGCTTTTTTGTCCTTGTGAACATAATCCACAACGTTATCAATATTGTCAAGCAGTTGTTTTCTGCTCTTTTCAAGTGTTACAAAAGCACCCGCTTTGATTAAACTTTCAAGAGTCTTTTTATTGAGGCACTTTGTATCAACACGTGAACAAAAATCAAAAAAGCTTTCAAATTCTTTGTTTTCACGTTCTTTTTCAATTTCTTCAATAACCGCGCCGCCCACGTTTTTAATCGAGGCGAGTCCGAAGCGGATATTATTTCCGTCAGGCGAGAATTGCGCCGAAGATTTGTTGATATCAGGGGGAAGCACCTTGATACCAAGAGTCTGGCACTGCAGAATGTACTGCTGGGTTTTATCCTGATTGTCCGCCTGTGAAGTCAGGATTGAACACATATATTCAACGGGATAATGTGCTTTAAGATATGCCGTCTGATAGGCAACAAAAGCATATGCCGCACTGTGGCTTCGGTTAAAGCAGTATTTTGCAAAGCTTTCAATCTGTTCAAAAAGCGCCGAGGCAGCGTCGTTTGACATACCGTTTTTAGCGGCGCCCTCAATGAAAATGCCTTTTTGTTTAGCCATTTCATCGAGTTTTTTCTTACCCATCATACGGCGCACCATATCCGCACCGCCCAGTGTATAACCTGCAAGCGTCTGGAATATCTGCATAATCTGCTCTTGATAAACAATCGTTCCGTAAGTGTCTTTTAAGATTTTCTCTAAAAGCGGGTGTGCGTATTCAATTTTCTGACGGCCGTGTTTCCTGTCGACAAAGTCCTTGACCATGCCTGATTCAAGCGGACCGGGCCTGAAGAGTGCCACCAGAGCGCCTAAATCTTCAAATACCGTGGGTTTTAAATCTTTTACAAGCTTTTTCATACCGCCGGATTCAAGCTGGAACACGCCGTCAGTGTCGCCGCGTTTTAAAAGTTCGAATGTCTCGGGGTCATCAAGCGGAATTTTATTTATATCAAGGTCAATACCATGGCGCATTTTAATAAGGTCGAGCGTGTCCCTGATAATGGTAAGAGTTTCAAGCCCGAGGAAGTCCATTTTCAAAAGACCGAGTTTTTCGATGTGCACCATCGGATACTGCGTGGTCGTGGCTTTTTCCTTTGAAAGTGCAATAGGTATAATTTCATCCAGAGGCTTGTGTGAAATAATTACACCCGCTGCGTGCGTTCCGACCTGGTTTTTAAGACCTTCAAGGTGGCGGGCTTCATCCACCAGACGGCGCACCATATCGTTTTCATCACAAAGTTTTCTAAGCTCCATACCGTTTTGAAGCGCGTCATCAAGCTTGGTACCGGGGGCAGAAGGAATCATGCCTGCCCATTTGTTTGAATCCGAAAAGGGTATGTCATATACACGGCAGACAGCCTTGAGTGCAGCCTTTGCAGCAAGCGTGCCGAATGTAATAATCTGGCAGACGTGGTCTTCGCCGTATTTTCGGGTAACATAATCAATTACTTCACCCCTGCGGCGCTTACAAAAGTCGATATCAACATCAGGCATTGATATACGCTCGGGGTTTAAGAACCTCTCAAACAACAGATGGTGCCTGATGGGGTCAAGTTCCGTTATACCGAGAACATAAGCCACGATACTTCCTGCCGCCGAACCGCGCCCGGGGCCTGTCGGCACACCGTGCTCTTTTGCCCAGTTAATAAAGTCCCACGTTATAAGGAAGTAGGCAGGGAAGCCCATTTTCTCAATTACGCTTCTTTCGTACTCATAGCGCTCTTCAATTTCCCTGGGGTAATTTTCTCCGTATCGCTTTTTCAAGCCCTCGCGGCAGAGGTGGTCAAAATAGGAACTGATTGTAAAACCCTCCGGAACAGGATAAGAAGGCAAGTGCGATTTGCCGAGTTCAATATGTACATCGCACTTATCTGCAATTTCAACCGTGTTTTCAATGCATTTGTTGAACGATTCTTCATCCATCCACTTAAATGCCTGCCTTAATTCATCAACGGTTTTTACATAAAATTCGTTATTCGAGAATTTAAACCTGTTGGTATCCGACTTTGAAGATTTGGTTTGTTCGCACAAAAGCGTATCATGCCAGAGAGCATCCTGTGCGCGGAGGTAGTGCGAGTCGTTTGTAATAACCATTTTCAGGTCTAAATCTTTTGCGATTTGAATAAGTTTGGGGTTCGAATCTTTTTGCTCCTGCAGCCCGTGGTCTTGAAGTTCAATATAAAAATCTTCGCCGAAGAGGTTTTTATACCATTTTGCTTTTTCAAAGGCTTTTTCATCATTGCCGTCAAGAATATTTCTTGCAACTTCGCCCTGAATGCAGGCGCTCAGACATATAAGACCCGATGAATGCTGTTCAAGGATTTCATGGTTAATTCTGGGTTTATAGTAATACCCCTGCGTTGCGGCAATAGAGTCCAGTTTTACAAGATTTTTGTAGCCTTCATTATCTTTTGCCAGAAGCACAAGGTGATACATGGTCTTTTTTGTGCTCTTGTCATTTATTACATCACCCTCGCAAATGTAGAACTCGCAGCCTATAAGCGGTTTTACTTCGGGGCACTCTTTTGCGTTTAAAACCATATCAATCACGCCGAACATAACACCGTGGTCGGTGATTGCAACGGCAGGCATGTTATTTTCTTTTGCAAAGTCAAAAAGGTCTTTTACCTTTATAGCTCCGTCAAGAAGCGAGTATTCCGTGTGCAGGTGCAAGGGTACGTATTTCATATTTACAATTTAGCACCAAAGAAAAGGCATGAAAATAAAATGTTACCATTTTTTAAATATAAAAAATGCGGCAAGAATTATAAACAAAAATCCGACAAGATAGTTCCAGCGAAACTGCTCTTTTAAATAAGCAACAGAGAATACACTGAACACGACCAGGGTTATTATTTCCTGAATCGTCTTTAGCTGGGCGGCAGAGTACACGTATGAACCTATTCTGTTTGCAGGCACCTGAAAACAATACTCAAAAAAGGCAATACCCCAGCTGACAAGTATCACAATCCACAGAGCGCTCTGCCTGTGGCGAAGATGTCCGTACCAGGCAAATGTCATAAAAATATTTGAAACGGTTAAGAGTATTACGGGTGCAATTGCTTTAATCATAACCGCATAATTATATAACAAAAAAAATTTACAATCACATGTAAAATATATTTACATGTACCTTACATTTGTATATAATTATTTTTATTTCAGGTTGTATTTAACATTTGAATTTAAATTTGAACGACAGAAGATTTACCCGTTAAACCAGACATTTTCGGGTAAAGGAGGTCGCCTCATTAAAACAATGGGGCGATTTTTCCGCAGATATGTAATTCAGTTTTGATATCCGTTAATAAACTGCTGCGCCACACGGGGAGAGCGGGAGGCTTTAAGCAGTGCAAATCTTTCAGCTTGAATATCAAAATCATCCCCTATGGGGATATTTTTGTCCTGGGCTATTTTTCTTGCTATTTCAATAAACTTAGCCTTATTTGGCGACATAAAAGTAAGTGTAATACCAAATCTGTCCGACAGCGAAGCATTTTCATCAATTGTATCCGACAGGTGCACTTCATTTCCCTCGCGGGATGAAAAAGTTTCTTTTATAATGTTGCGCCTGTTTGTAGTGGCATAAATTACCACATTATCGCTTCTTTTTGAGATGGCGCCTTCAAGGGCGGATTTTACGGCACTAAGGTTTTCATCCTCCTGTGAAAAAGAAAGATCGTCTATAAAAACTATAAACCTGGCGGGGATATTTGAAAGGTGCTCAAGCAGCCCGTCAAGATTTGCAAGGTCATTTTTTAAAATCTGTACAATCTTCAATCCCTGATTTTTAAACTCATTGTAAACAGCTTTTACACTAGATGACTTGCCGCAGCCTCTGTCGCCATACAATAAAATATTATTCGCACTTTTGTTTGAAAGCAAAAGTCTTGTATTTTCAATTAACGTATTTTGCTGCGTTTTATAATCTTTTAAATCTTTAAAAGTTATCTCATCTGTCTTCCCGACAGGTTTTAAGATATTTTCTTTTGTATAGAAAAACGCGCCGTATTTTGCAAAAATTCCCCAGCAGTTTTCCCTGACATAAGTTCTCAGTTCATCAAAGCCGACCGCGGTGCCGTTTGTTTTAAAATCTCCCGCAAGAGAAAGGATTTCTTTCGAACCTGAAAACTGATTATCCAGCACTTCTTTGATTTTTTGCGGACTTAAAAGTGCAAGTTCGCCGAGTGTTTGCAGTTCTCTTCGCGCGGAGTTTATAATTTCTTCGCTTAAAGTTCTGCCTGAAGCCTCGCCTTTTGTAAATACATTTTCATCGTGTTTTATTAAATCCGCAAGATAAAGCGAGAAATCGCCCTCAAAAGGACTCTCGTATAACACTTTTAAAAACTTTGAATAATACAGCATGCATTCGCTTAAGGACTTTGAACTGTATGCAAAAACCCCCATAAGGGCAGTTATTGCACTATCTTTTAATACATTTGAAAATATACTTAAAGTAAGCAATTTATAATTCAAAATCAAAAGTTCGTTCATAGCTTAAATATATCATAAAAATGATTGACCGATGCATTTTTTAAGGCTAAACTAGAAACAAATCCATTCTAAGGAGGAAATAAGATGGCTAAAATTTATTACGCAAATGACTGCAATTTAAGCTTGCTTAACGGCAAAAAAGTTGCAATCATAGGTTATGGCTCACAAGGACATGCTCATGCGCTTAACCTGCATGACAGCGGAGTTGATGTAGTTGTAGGACTTTACGAAGGTTCAAAATCCTGGAAAAAAGCGGCTGATGCGGGCTTAAAAGTTGCAACGGTTGCACAGGCTTCAAAAGAAGCAGATATTATTATGGTTTTATTACCTGATGAAATTCAGGCTGACATTTATAAAGAAAGCATTGAACCCAATTTAACATCAGGCAAAGTTCTTGCTTTTGCACACGGATTTAATATCCACTTTAATCAAATTATCCCGCCTAAAGACGTTGATGTTATTATGATAGCACCCAAAGGTCCCGGACACACCGTAAGAAGCGAATATGTGGAAGGCAAAGGCGTTCCCTGCTTAATCGCGGTTTATCAAAACGCTTCAGGCAGAGCACAGGACATAGGTCTTGCATACGCTGCAGGTATCGGCGGCGCGCGTGCAGGCGTTATGGAAACAACATTTAAAGTTGAAACCGAAACAGACCTCTTTGGCGAACAGGCAGTTCTTTGCGGCGGTGTTACGGCTCTTATGCAGGCAGGCTTTGAAACACTCGTTGAGGCGGGTTATGCCCCTGAAAACGCTTACTTTGAATGTATCCATGAAATGAAACTCATTGTTGACCTTATTTATCAGGGCGGTTTCAAAAAAATGAGATACTCAATCTCAAATACCGCTGAATACGGCGACTACTGCACAGGCAAGAGAATAATTACCGAAGAAACCAAAAAAGCAATGAAAAAAGTTCTGGAAGAAATTCAAGACGGTACTTTTGCCTCTAACTGGATTAAAGAAAACAAAGCCGGCGGCAGGGCAAACTTCCTTGCAACCCGCGCACTTAAAGCTGATCATCAGCTTGAAGCCGTAGGCAAAGAATTGAGAAAAATGTATTCCTGGAACGAAGAGGAATAAAAATATAAATAAAAAAGAAAGCCAAAGCGCGCCTTATAAAGACGCGCTTTTTTATTGTAAACCACACTTTATTTTGAGTTTTCTATGATTTCGGTTATCTTAACACCGTAATGATTATCAAGTGCAACAACAGCGCCCCGTGCAACAAGAACCGAATCCACAAAAATATCCACGGGCTCTTCTTCCCTGTTGTCAAGCATAACAAGTGTACCCGGCTGATAACGAAGGATGTCTTTTAAAAGAACTTTTGTTTTGCCGAGCTGAGCCGTGAGTTTAACCTCTACATTTGCAATTTTTGCAAGATTTTCAAAGTTAAAATCAGGATATGAGTTTTTTAATTCTTTTAAACTGTCGCTCATAAAAATATTTTACAACAATTTATACGTGTTTGTCGAACAAAGGCTTGTTGTTTACATTTTTTAATATAAAAACTTTCGAAGAAAGCGCAAAAAAAATTTTTCAGGTATGTTAAATAAACAAGTGTTGTTAGTTTATACGAAAATGAGGGTAATATATGTTAAGAGTAAATTCCTGCACTTACGGTAAAGCTGCTCCGCGCTTTAATGACGTGCAATTTGGCACAAAGTCAAAAAACAAGGACAGCGGTATTAACAGCTACAGTGCGCAAAAAGAAAGAAATATTCTGACTTCGGCAGATGCGCTTTTGCTGTACAGTGCAACCATAAACTCCAAAACCAGAGAAATGCTGCAAGAGCTTCAGGCAATTTCCGCCAAAGGATACCCTCAAAACGAGCTTGACGAACTGGAATACAAAGCTCTTGAAGCCGCACGCAACATCCCCGTTCCCGTTGAATTTCCCAATCATCCTTTGAGCATATGGGGCGGGCTTTACCTTGATTTACAGGATGACCTGAAACTCCCCTCCAGCGCAAAGGGTATGATGACAAGAGATATAGCACGCGTTTTAAACGGCGAAACAAAACCCGATGAAGTTGTAAATCCCGATGTATGGTCAATAAGCTATGAATACACAAACCCGGTGGGCGGACAAACCGATATCGCGCGCGAAGCACCCGAAGCGCTCAACAAAGCTGGAGTTAACACAATTGCAATTTCACCTATGTTCAATATGAGTGTAAACTCAAAACCTGTAAACTATCTGGAAAAAGCACCGGACGGCACTCTTTATTATGTAACCCCGGGCAATAAAACAGCTGTTGAAAAAGTGTACGAGGGTGAATTAAAAACAGGCGGCAGAATGGATAAATTCAGCGTCTACTATGGAGAATTCGGTCCAAACAGACAAAAAACTCTTTTTCTGTACGATGATGATATGTTCAACTTCGGTGATACAAATACTCCAATGGTATATCAGGATTTGCCCCACAGCCCGGAAAGAGTACGCATGGCACAGTTCAACAACATGACCTATGAACTTCTTGCCAGAGCAAAAGACGGCGAAGTAAAACTTCCCGACGGGAGTGAACTTAAAGCGCCGGACAAACTTATTGCACATGAAGCCTGGCAGTCGGCGGGACTTTTGTGCAAAATGCGCCTGTACTCCCGCGCTGAAGATTCAATTCACTCAAGAAGAAAATCAACAACCGATTATTTAAGAAAGCTTGCCGACAATACTGCCGTTGTGGTGCACAATTTAGGCGACGGATATCAGGGTCAAAGCTGGGACAAGGGCGTGATGGAAGGTTATTTTAATACCCTCTATAATGATTTTGCAAGAGATATAGTGCAAAACAGCTGTATAGCAGATGTCGGAAAAAGACAGTTTATGCTCTTTGGCACACCGTCACAGAGAATAGGTTTTTATCAGGATGTCTTAAATCCCGCCCACGCCGCAACAGTGCTGTCTACAAGCATAGGTCCCGTTTCGGAAGGATACAGGTATGAGCTTGCAAATCAGGGCATATCTTCAAAACTTGATACAATTATAAAAATCAAGGACGCAAAAGGTTCGCTTGATGTTTACCCTAACGGCGTAGACAAAAAACCGCTTGCCGCAACAAGAGAAAACATAAAAAGAGTAAATGCCGATCTCGGGCTGAGGCTTGAAGAAATACTGGGCAAAAAAGTAAACGTACAGCCTTATCTTGAAAACTATGACGATGACATCGACTCAATCAATCCGAGTGCATTTGCAAGGAAGAAAACATACAACAAAAGGCTTTTTGAAGCACTGCTTAAAGATGCCGCAAAAAATAACTCCATGCCCACACCGCTTATCCACGGCACAAAAGCACCGGACTTCTATGAAGGAATGTATGGAATAGATATCGAAAATATAACATCATCAACCCCTATATTCACCATGGCAAGCCGCCTTGACAGCCAGAAAGGTTTTGACACAATGATTGACGCTTATTCAAAACTTGTCAAAACTTATGACAAAAACGACACCAACATGCCCGTACTGGTAATATCCGGCGGAGGCGACAAAAACCTTGCAAACTATATTCAGGCAAAAAAAGACGACCTCGGCGAATACGGCAAAAGAATTTTATTTACACAAAACCGCATCTCAAACTCGGGGCTTCTTTTAATGAATATGACAACAAGAAACTGCATGCCCTCTGACTTTGAGCCTTACGGAATATCCGAACTTAAAGGACTTTACGCAGGTTCTCACGTTATTGCAACGGAAGTAGGCGGTATGAAATCGGACGGAGAAATTTCAAGAAAAATATATGCCTATGATGATTACGGCGCGGACAAGGCAAATGCGATAACGGTTAAAGACTATGAGTTTATGTGCATTTCGCCCGATTGGGACAGAGGCGCAAGAAAAGAGAGAAACTCTGACAAACTTGCAGCCGCAATGAAAAAAGATATTTCACTGAGCCGTGAAGAATCCCTTAAAATGGATATAAATGCCCTAAAAACAGATGTAAGCTGGGACAAAGGCGCAATTCAAAACTATATGGACAAAATGAAAATAAAGGTATCAGATTAAAAAATAAAAAACCCGCCTTAATCAGGGCGGGTTTTAAATTATCTCAGCACACGCCGCGCATCCGCACCGGGAATTGCCGTCGTGTAGATTACAAAGTCATTGAGAGGGGTCATGTATTTTCTTAAAAATTCTTTATTTTTAATGGGTTCATAACAAACAGTCGAAGGCAGAATTCCTTTCAAATACTCAACCAGTTCTCTCTGTTCTTCCGTTTTGGAATAGTCATCGAGTACTTTTACAATATTCATAGCATGATGAGTTTAACGCTTTTTTAAGCCAATCTCATCATGTTTTATGAAAAATTTTACACAACTTTATAAAAAATTACAAAAGTATATATTTAGTTAATAACCGCAATTACCGTGGCAGCGGCAAATGTATCAGTGTGTGAAAGAGATACTTTAAAAGCAAGATTATCGCCTCTTTTAGGTCCTATAAGGTTAATTCTCGGGGCACCCGAGGAGAGGTTTTCGACTTCAAAATCGCGGCAGAAATATCCGTCCACACCGAGAGAATAAAGCGCTTTCACACAGGCTTCCTTGGCACAATAACGCGCACAGAGGTGCTGGGCAAAATTCTTTGAAGCATAAGAGTATTCTATTTCTTTTTTTGTAAAAATTTTACTTATAAAAGGGTTGTTTTTGTCGGCATATTTTTTAAAACGCTCTACATTTTCGACATCTATGCCAAGACCCAGATTTTCTAACTTCATAATATACTTTTATCCGAGATTTTTAATTATTTCATCCCTAAATTCGGTAGTTTTAGCATTTCCGCCCAAATCTTTAGTCAATGCTCTGCCGTCACGAAGTGTCTTAAACAGGGCATCTTCAAGTTTTTTTGCAATTTCAAACTCGCCTAAATGTTTTGTCATCTCAATTGCACTTAAAAGAAGCGCTGTAGGATTGGCGATATTTTTGCCTTTAATGTCGGGCGCGCTTCCATGTACGGGTTCAAAAACCGCACAGTCAAGCCCTATATTTGCACCCTGAGCCACACCCAGACCGCCTATTAAACCTGCGCACAAATCTGAAACAATATCCCCGTAAAGATTAGGCAGTACAAGCACATCAAACTGCGAAGGGTTCTGCACAAGCTGCATGCAGAGATTGTCCACAAGAATTTCCCTGGGTGCAATATCGGGATATTCCTTTGAAACTTCTCTGAAACAATCTAAAAACAGACCGTCAGAGAGTTTGCAGATATTCGCTTTTGTAACCGCGCAGACTTCACTTCTGTTATTTTTAACGGCATAATCAAATGCCCATCTGCAAATCCTTGTCGAGCCTTCGCGAGTAATGAGTTTTATGCCTTCAACCCTGTCATCGCTGATTTTATTTTCTATGCCCGCATATAAGTCTTCGGTATTTTCACGCACCACAACAAGGTCAACGTTATTAAAGGGCGTTTTTACCCCGGGCAGATTTTTTGAAGGGCGCAGGTTTGCAAACAGGTCAAGTTCGCGTCTTAACTGCACGTTTACCGAGCGGAAGCCCTTGCCTATAGGGGTTGTGACAGGCGCCTTAAGTGCAACTTTATTTTTTCTTATAGAATCAAGCACCCGCCCGGGCAGAGGCGCACCTTCTTTTTCGGCTACATCGGCACCCGCGGTTTGTAAATCCCAGTTAATTTTTAAACCTGCAGCGTCAAGAATTTTCACTACCGCATCGGATATCTCGGGACCGATACCATCCCCGTTTATTAAAGTTACATTATACAAGGTCAAAATCTCCGTGTTTTTTTAAGTGCTCAATAAGTCCGCCGTCGTTTAACAGTTTTATCATAACATCGGGCAGAGGGGTAATTTTAATTGTTTCGCCTTTTGTAAGGTTCTTTAAAACACCGCCTTTTGCGTCAAGCTCAAGTTCATCTCCGGCATCAATATTATCGGTATTGCACTCGATAGCAAGAAGCCCTATGTTTATTGCATTTCTGTAGAAAATTCTTGCAAAACTTTTTGCAATTACCGCACCTACGCCCGCAATTTTTATAATCTGCGGAGCATGTTCTCTGGATGAACCCAGACCGAAGTTGCTGCCTGCAACAACAAAGTCGCCCTTTTGCATTTTGGAAGCAAATTCAGGGTCAGCATCCTCAAGCACATGTTTTGAAAACTCTTCAAGGTTGCTTCTCAGGTGAAAAAGCCTGCCCGGTGCAATGTGGTCTGTTGAGATATTATCGCCGAACTTAAAAGCGCGTCCTTTTTTTACTTCCCCGATATTGCCCATTATTTTTACCTCCAAAAAATACTTCAATTTTCTTAACTATTATAATACAAACATCGAATTTTATACTATAATATTATTATGTTAAAAATCGCTGTTATAGGTTTAGGGTTGATAGGCGGATCGATTTTAAAATCACTGAGTCAGAGTGATTGGGAAGTTGCCGCGATTTCAAAATCAAGTTATGACAAGGCAAAAAGCTACACTCCCTATGCTTCGGATATGATTGAAGATGTCAGGGGTGCAGATGTTGTTTTTGTATGTTCGCCGATGAATGAAACAAAAAATGTCCTAAAAAGGCTTGAGGGAATAGTTTCGCCAAAGTGTATCGTATGCGATGTATGCTCCCTTAAGGGCTTTTTAGATGGCGGCTACAAATTTAACTACATAGGCACACACCCGATGGCAGGCACGGAAGAATCAGGCTTTGACGCTTCAAAAGATGATTTGTTCCACGGGGCAAAATGGGTAATCACAAAACACAACGCAATTTTAGAAGAAATAATAAAATTTATGGGTGCACAGCCTGTCTTAATGGATGCAAAAACCCATGACATTGCCGCGGCACAGATTTCACATGCCCCGATGTTGATTGCTTTTGCACTTTTTGACTCGGTGCGTTCAGACGAAGCAAAAACCATCGCCGCAAGCGGTTTTAGAGATATGACACGCCTTAGCATGACAAATGAAACCCTTGCTTATGATATGTTGAAACTCAACAAAAAAAATATAGATAAAAGTTTAGATTTGTTCATTAAATCTCTGACTTACTTGAAAAACCTTAACGATGATGAGAGAATAGAAGTGCTTAAAAACATAAGCAAAAAAAGAGCACTGATGTATGACAAAAAAGGCAAAAATAAGTTCAATCCCGGGTCTGATTAAGACTTTTATCTATAAAAAATACAAAGAACTTCCGCTTCTTGATAAATATATCTTAAAGCAGCTTCTTGAAGTGTTTTTGATGGGCGTTATCATCTTTACTTCCATCATTTTCGCCTCGGAGACATTTACACAGCTTATAAAACAAATAACCCTCTACGGCATACCCTTTAACATAGCGCTTATGATGATTATTCTGAACCTGCCGCAGGTGTTTGTTATGACAATACCTATCTCAACCCTTTTTGCAACCGTTATGACAATAAACAGACTCAGTCTGAACTCTGAAATTACCGTGCTTAAAGCCTGCGGTATAAGTATTTCAAGAATATCAAAGCCTATTTTTGTTTTTGCAATAGTAATGACTCTGGTAAGTTTCTTTATAAGTGAAGTTATAGTACCTACAACAAGTATGACTTCAAAACACCTTGCCATATACTCGCTGCAGAAAAAACACGTGCCCGAGGGCAGAATGAACTTTACCATGAAAGACTCGGGCAAAGACGGGGTGCTGAAAAGACTTATCTACATTGAAAAATGCCAGGATAAAACGCTTAACAACATAACCCTTGTCGACCTGTCGGATAAAGACGCCATTCAAATAGTACAGGCAAAAGCGGGCAGAACAGGGGCTTTAGGCTGGATATTTAACGGCGGGGTTATTTATACAATTTCAAGAAGCGGAAAAGTCTTTAACACAAGTCTTTTTGACGACTCAACGGTAAGTTTCGGCATCGAAAACGCAGACGGGCTTGTTAAAGAAACCGCAAGCCAGTATAACTTCTTTAAACTTTTAAAATACATAAACAAAAACAAACTCGATAAAGAATTTGTCGAAAAGCTGAAAGTTAAATATCAGGTTGATCTATACGATAAACTCGCGCTGCCTGTTACAACACTTGCACTTACAATAGTGGGTATTCCGCTTGCAATCACACCCCCGAGAGTCAGATACAACAGGGGGTTCCTCTTTAGCGTTATTATAATTTTTGTTTACTATTTAATTCGCGCCTTTTCGCTTAATTTAGGCGAAACAAAAGCCATATCGCCTTTTATGGCAGCATGGCTTCCGGTTATTTCTATATTTATTATAGGCTCGTATTTATATTACAAAAAAGCCTACACCATATCCTAAAGCGCTATTTTTGACAAAACATCCGGGAACTCGTCAATCAGCACCTGCGCAAAAACAATAGGGTCGATTTGGGTTGCAACCACCTGCAGCAAATCAGGCGGCAGCTCTTCCACCATCGGGATTAAAAACTCGGGGTCGAGTACTTCCATGGATTTTAAAATGTCATGTTTTTCCATTGTGCGCATGGGGCGGGTTATGTCCTCGGGGTTAATTTGCTCCATAAGCTGGGGTTTTTCTTTGCAAAGGCTTACCATAAGGTTAACCTTATCTTTTCTTTTCATTCTTTGAAGCATTTTTGTAAAGTCATCATCCTTCATTGCTTCAAGAAATTTCAGCTGCTCTTCCTGATTTTTTTCTTTTATCTGCGGACCGAACTGCTCGACAAGAATTTCTTCCAGCTCCGACGGGTCAAGAGATTCAAAATATTTCATAACATCCCTGCGCTCAACTTCGTCATTTTCAAGAAACTTGTTCATCTCCTGTGTCGGCATAAGTTCAAAAATTTCTTTTAGCGTAAAGTTTTGCATAACAACCGATAAAAGCTCTTCGGTCGGGAGTTTATTGAGCATTTCTATAATTTTATCCACCCTAAAATATCTTAAACCCCAGAGCAAATCATCCTGCTCAAGATAGGGAATCAGCTTTGCAAGGTCATTTTCGGACAGATTTCTTATAATCAAAAACCTGTTTTTAGGATCCATCAGCTGCAAAAGTTTAGCAAGTTTCTGGGGATTTTGCATGGCGGAAGAAATGAGAGCAGCGGCGGAATTACCCTGCTGTTCTTCAAGCTCCATGACCTCTTCAATACTTTTTGAAGCATACTCGTTTAATCTTCGGGTACTTATCTCAAAGTATTGCGAAAGGTAATTTAAATCCAGATTTAGCTGAATCAATTTTTTAACCCCGTGCAAGTTTTGCTGTCATAAGGATACGGACAAATATCCTATATTATAATTAACAATTTTTGCACTTATAAATTACATACTTTTTAAAAATTGTAACACAGGTTAACAATTGATTGCCTGAGCACAGTCGCTGCATATACCATCCTGATTAAGACTGCGGTATTTCCAGCAGCGTTCGCACTTTTGACCGTTTGCTTTTTGGATTTTCACAATGTATCCGTCCTGCTCAAATGTGCTTATTGTTTCAAAATCTTTATCATCTTTAGTAAAGACATGCGATACAATGTATAAATCGCCTAAGTCATCGGCATATTTTTCAAGAAGAGCCTGCTTTTCAGTATCGGCTGAAGTAATTAAAATATCCGCTTCAAGCGAACTGCCCACGATTTTTTCTTCGCCCGAGCGAAGCGGTTCAATAGCGTGCGACACAATATCGCGGGTTTTTAAAAGTTCGCCGAACTCTTCTTCCAGCGCGGGGTTATCCCATTGCGGCTTTGCTTTTACCCAATCGGAAAGCAGAATGCTCTCCAGAGCGCCTCTCTGGCATTCTGGTGTATTTTGCCAGATATCTTCCGCCTGGTGGGGCATAACCGGAACAAGAATCCTCACAAGAGTTTGAAGAATCTCATACATGACACTCTGGCAGGCACGGCGCGAGAGGGATTTTTTACCCGATGTATAAAGCCTGTCTTTTACAATATCAAGATAAAAAGAACTTAAATCCACTGCCGCAAAGTTTTGCAGGTATTGGAAGTATTTATAAAACTCGTAATTTTCAAATGCCTCATCTACGTTTTTAACAAGGGCATTAAGGCGCGAAAGTGCGAATTTATCAATGTTTTTAAGGTCCTTGTACTCAACATAATCAACATTCGGATTAAAGTCAAAAAGATTGCCTAGCAGAAATCTTGCAGTGTTTCTTGTTTTCTTAAAGATTTCAACAAGCTGTTTTATTATGTTTTCGCCTATTTTAATATCGTTTCTGTAATCGACACTTGCAGCCCAGAGCCTTAAAACATCTGCACCGTAAACTTTTGTTACCTCCTGGGGAAGAATGACATTACCCAGCGACTTGGACATTTTTCTGCCTTCGCCGTCAAGTACAAAGCCATGGGTCAAAACTGTTTTGTAAGGCGCAATTCCGCGGGTTGCAACACATGTTAAAAGCGAAGACTGGAACCAGCCGCGGTGCTGGTCAGAGCCTTCAAGGTACATCTCAACAGGGATTGTGCCAAGTTCGTCGCTTCTTTTTTCAACTACTGCAGACCAGGATGAACCCGAGTCAAACCAGACATCCATAATATCGGTTTCTTTTTCAAATTCACCGCAGCCGCATTCGCATTTAAAACCTTGCGGGATAAAGTCTTTTGCTTCATATTTAACCCAGGCATCCGAAGACTCTTTTTCAAATTTATCTGCAATGATTTTAATTGTTTCATCGTTAATAATTACCCTGCCGCATTTTTTGCAATACAGGACAGGAATGGGCACACCCCATGCTCTCTGGCGTGAAATACACCAATCGGAGCGGTTTTCAACCATGTTTGAAATTCTTTTCTCGCCTGCGGCGGGAATCCAGGTAACATTTTTTATGGCTTCAAGGGTTTTATCCTTAAAGTCGCCGACCTTAACAAACCACTGGGGAGTTGCCCTGTACATAACAGGGTTTTTACATCTCCAGCAGTGCGGATAACTGTGAGATATAGGTGCTTCTTTAATAAGCACACCGAGTTCTTTCAGTTTCTCTATTACAAGCGAATTGCCTTTATAGTAAGGAGTGCCTTCAAGTTCGGGAACCTGATTTGTCCAGCGTCCTTTTGAATCAAAAGGCGAGAAAGTTTCTATACCGTACTTCTGGCAGACTTCCCAGTCTTCAAGACCATGTCCGGGGGCAGTGTGTACGGCACCCGTACCTGCTTCAAGCGTAACATGCTCGCCTGTCAGAATGGGAGAAAATCTGTCATACATCGGATGTTTTGTCTTAAGATTTTCAAGTTCAAAGCCGCGAAGAGTTTTGCCTTTGAGAGAAACATTTTCCCATTCAACATCATTAACAAAACTTTCAAGCAGTTCTTTTGCAACAATGTAGTTTTCGCCGCCGTATTCAAAAATCTGATATTCAAAATCAGGGTGCAGGCTTATTGCCATATTGGAAGGAATTGTCCAGGGGGTTGTTGTCCAGATGACGCTGCAGAGAGGTTTTTTCTCGTCAAGTCCGGACATTTTGTATATTTTCTGTGCATCCTCATCGATAAACTTAAACTTCACATAAATAGATTCCGATGTATGGTCGGCATACTCAACCTCGGCCTCAGCCAGCGCTGTTTCACAGCTTGCGCACCAGTAAACCGGTTTTAAACCTTTTTGAACATAGCCTTTTTTGTACATATCATAAAAGATTTTTACCTGCTGCGCTTCAAAATCGGGAGCAATCGAAAGATAAGGATTTTCCCAGTTTCCCCACACGCCAAGACGCCTAAAGTTTGCTTCCTGCCCCTTCAGGTTTTTAAGCGCAAACTCACGGCATTTTTGCCTTAATTCATAAGGAGTCAAAGCTTCTCTGCCGCCTTTTATATTTTTGACAACGGCATTTTCAATAGGCAGCCCGTGCGCGTCATAACCGGGAACATAAGGCGCATAGTAACCTTTTTGGGATTTATATTTTACGACAATATCTTTTAAAATTTTATTCAGCGCCGTTCCTATGTGAATTTTATCCGAACTTAAGTACGGAGGGCCGTCGTGGAGGATAAATTTATTTGCTTTATCGCGCTGTGCAATATTTTTTTCATAGATTTTATTTTCTTCCCAGAACTTCTGGATTTCAACCTCTCTGACAGGAGCGTTTGCACGCATTGCAAGAGTAGTCTGCGGCAGATTAAGCGTATTTTTAAATTCTTTTTTATCCTCTGACATATCCTGTTTCCTCACATAAAATATATGTAATATTTTATGATAAAAAAAATTATTTTCAAAAACACAAATCATACTTAATATATAAAAATTAAGAAATGTAAATTTTTACACCGCATATATCAACGGCGATTCTTTACGGGCGTTTAGCGATATACATAAGGAAGAAAGGTTTTTATATGTTGAGTATTTCCCCGAATTTTACAGGCATGTTAAGTTCAATAAACAGAACACATAATACAAACCCCGTAACAAAAAACACAAATCAGGTATCCTTCAGAGGAAAAGCAGACGGCACTGACGGACAGGATATATTTGTCAGAAAAGCAACAGCCGACACTCTGTCCGAACAGGAGAAAAAAGAATACGCAAAAAAACTCGAGCAGGTAGGTTATGAAGCTTTTAGCCAAAAACAATACACATCATGCATAGAAAGCCTTAAAAAAGCGCTTGCAATTAATCCGGACTCCGCAAGAGCCTGGCATGCCAAAGGAAGCGCGGAAAAAGAACTCGGACAATACGAAGAGTCCATAGCAGACTATACAAAAGCATTTGAATTAAGACCCGACAGTGCAAACAGCGTGGGTCTGCGCGGTTTGAGCAAAGCAAAATGGGCGCAGGAAATAGAACGCGAGGACTTTGAATATTCAAGAGAACTGTATAGCTCGGCAATTTCGGATTACGACAAAAGCATTGAACTAAACCCGAATAATCCCGATATCTACGATTACAAAGCAAACGCCCTTATGAACACAAACAAATACCGGGAAGCAATAGATGCACTTGAGGGCAGTATAATTTTAAATGAAGACATACTTGCCAAAAACCCCGACAATACGGGAGTTAAAATAAAACTCGCCAATGCCCACCATAAGAAAGGTAAATGCCTTTATACTCTGGCTCCCAGTCCTTATTCACCCTTAAACACCGAAGCCAGAGATGAATTTACACAGGCACTTGAATATACACCCGGCTCGGCAAATACATACTACGAAAGAGCAAAAGTTAACAAAAGAATAGATACCGAACAGGCAAAAGCGGATATTGAAAAAGCCATTGAACTTGCCTCCGACAGACCCCGCTACTGGGAGTTTTACGGCAATATGCTTATAATGAGCGATAATGAAGCGGATAGGGATATGGGCTTTGAATGCATTGCTACGGCATTAAAACTCAGAAGCGAACAAAATTAAGCAAAACTCCCTTTAAGGGAGTTTTTTATTGCTTTTAAGATTTGATGTGCTAATCTTATAGTTATGGACAATACGCTAAAAATAGCCATTCCCAATAAGGGCAGGCTCTCAACCAAAATTTACGAACTTTTAAATAATGCAGGTTTGTCTTTCGGAGTAAAGGATGAAAGATGTCTTAAAATCGCAACCCGCGACGGCAAGTACTCGCTGATTTTCGTAAGGACTCAAGATATACCGAGATTTCTGGATGCAAAAGTGGCAGATGTCGGCTTTACGGGCTGGGATGTAGTAGTTGAAGAAGATGTAGAACTTGACAAAGTTAAGGACTTTGACTTCGGGGGCTGCGAAATGGTTGTCGCGGTGAAAGACGAGGACCCATATAAAACTCCCGCGGATTTACCTGATGAAATCAATGTTGCGACGTCTTTCCCGAACATTGCAAAACGCTACTTTGAAAAACTCGGCAAAAAAGCAAGAGTAATTGAAGTTTCAGGAGCTGTTGAAATCACTCCGTCACTCGGGCTTTCAGATGTTGTAATAGATATAACTTCAACAGGGTCAACGCTTAAATCAAACCGCCTGAGAATTATAGACAAAATTTTAAAATCCAGTGCGGTTATAGTGGCAAGGAAAAATCTTGAAGAAGATAAGCAAAAAAAACTCAACTCTCTTGTAAGGGCGCTTGATTCGGTCATTGACGCACAGGAAAAGAAATACCTTATGGTGCATGTGCCAAAAGACAAAATTGAAGAGGTAAAAAGTTTCATGCCCGGCCTGTCGTCACCCACCGTAACACAGCTGTGGGGAGATAACGAAAATGTTGTAATTCACGTAGTTGTCGACAAAGACATGGTTTATGACAGTATAGATCACCTGAAATCCATAGGCGGCAAGGGCATTTTGATTCTAACCGTTGATCAAATGGTGAAATAATGAAAAGCAATATTGAAAAACTCCTTGAAACAATGCAAATTTTAAGAGGAGAAAACGGCTGCAAGTGGGACAGGGAGCAGACTCACAAGAGTATCAGGGAAAATATGCTTGAAGAAGCATACGAAGCAATTGACGCCATAAACGCCGATGATATGAAACACCTTAAAGAAGAGCTCGGGGATGTGCTTTTGCAGGTAGTTTTACATGCGCAGATTGCCGATGATAACGGGTATTTTAATTTTGATGATGTGGCGCGCACAATAAATGAAAAACTCATACACCGCCATCCGCATGTATTTTCAAACACAAAGGTAAAAGACGTTAAAGAGATTTTATCCAACTGGGAAAAACTCAAACTGGAGGAAAAGCCCCACAGAAAAAGCGTTCTGGATGGCATTTCAAAATCTCAAAGCGCGCTTATGAAAGCACAAAAAATCTCCAAAAAAGCTGTAAGAGCAGGGTTTGAATGGCAAAATATCAAACAGCTCAAAGACTGCGTAAAAAGCGAGTTTGTCGAGTTTGAAAATGCAAAAACACAGAGTGAAAAAGAAGAAGAATTCGGAGATATCCTCTTTGCTCTTGTTAATCTTGCCAGATGGAATAAAATCGACGCCGAGCAGGCGTTAAACATTGCAAATGAAAAGTTTATAAAAAGATTTAAAAAGATGGAAGAGCTGGCTTCAAAACCCCTTGAGGAGATGGTTTTTGACGAGTGGGAAGAACTGTGGGCAAAAGCAAAAGTTCAGACTGCAGCAAAATAAACACCTGTAAACAGCGCATTAAAAAGAGTGTGATTTTTCTTTACAGATAACGGGATTTAACGTATAATCAGCCTATGAAGAAGCTGTTTTTAGTGTTCATTTTCACGATATTTTTAGCAGGCGCCGCCGATGCAAAAAGCGTGGAATTTTCAGTCATTTCAAATTCGGGCATTAAGGCGGACACTTCGGTTAAAAACGCTCAAAAACTTACTCCGTCAATTAAAAAGCTTTTTGACTCGATAGATATAATAAATACAAACGGAAGCGAGTTTACCATATTTCTCGGCGACAATCTGGCTTCGGCAGATAAATATAACCTTGTAATGTTTTCAAAAATCACAAGAAAACTTAAAGAGCCCCTTTATACCGTTTTAGGCGACAAGGATGTCGCCGCAACAAAAGATTTGGACAAAAAAGAATACTACAGGATTTTAAATCTTTTCTCCAAAAACAGAACAAAAGAGCTGCCGCAGGCAAAAAGAATAAACGGCTTTGTTTTTGTATTCACGGACGGAGTAAACCAGTTTATACCCACCCAGTACGGGTTTTTTAAAGAAGACGAGCTTGCACTTCTCGAGATGATTTTAAAAAAATACAAAAACGACCCGGTTATAATAGTTTCGCATTACCCGATTTTTCCTTCCGAAGAAATAAAAGAGAATGTGCTTCCTTATGATATAGAGAAATTTCACAACGTTTTATCAAAAAACAATAACGTAATAGCCGTTATCTCGGGACATCACAATATTGATGACGAGTATGTAAAAAACGGGATTTACAATGTAAGCGTACAGGCACTTGATAAAAATTCTGAATTTAAGAAAATATATATAGACTACAGCGAAAAAGCAAAACATACATTCGTAAAAACAAGAGTATACAAAGTAGATTAATAAGGTTAAGGAGTACAAATGGAGCAATTTTATCAAAAAATCAAAATGTTTTGTTCAAAACATTCAAGCGGTCTGAATATAATTATTCTGGGACTCTTTTGTTATTTGTTTTTATTCCACAATTTAGGGCTTTACCCGTTAATCGACATTGACGAAACACGCTATGTCAACATGTCGCGGGATATGTTCTTTTTAAAAGACTATATAACACCTTACCTTAACTTTGAAAATTTTCTTGAAAAACCTCCGCTTTATTTCTGGCTGAATGTCATATGTTATCATATTTTTAATGATACCGGCGTATTTGTTTCGCGCTTTGCGACTGCGCTTACTGCCGCATTCAGCGTGTTTTTCACATATTTCTTTGCTTCAAAAGTTATGCAGTCAAAGGCATACGGCTTGATTTGCGCTTTTGTGCTTTTATCTTCCGTATGGTTTTTACTTCTTTCCCACATTGCAATCTTGGATATGGGATTTATGGCATTCTCCTCGGCTGCAATTTACTGTGCAATTTTAAGCGAATTTTCAAAAGAATCCAATAAAAAATACTGCTGGTACTCTGCCTGGTTCTTTATGGCGCTGTCCGTTCTTGCAAAAGGGCTTATCGGTATAATAATCCCTGCTATGGTAGTATTTTTAAGCTTTCTTGCATTCAGAAAAGTGCGCGAACTGTTTAAACCCGTAAACATCATACCCGGCATAATAATCTTTCTGCTTGTTTCGATGCCCTGGCACGTTCTTATCTACAAAGTTCACGGCATGGATTGGTTTAATGATTATATTGTAAAACACCATTTTGCAAGATTTTTAGACTCCTCCATGGGTCTTGGCAGAAAACAGCCTTTTCTTTTTTATGTTCCCATTGTACTTGCGGGAATTATGCCCTGGACGGTTTCTTTTATATGGCAGATATGCCGCGGAATAAAATCGGCAGCGAAAAACTACAGAGCTGCAAAATCAATAAAAGTCTGGTTTACATCTGACACAAACGATAAAAAAACCATACTTTTTGCGGTAATTTACGCCGTGTCGACACTTTTATTCTTCTCTGTTTCAAGTTCAAAACTCCCCACCTATGCGCTTGCAATATTTCCGGCGCTCTCGCTTATAATAGGCTATTTCTGGTGGGGATATGTATGTTTTGACAAATACACCAAAAACATTAAAGCTTCAAGCCTTATCACTTTTGTAATTCTTATAGCGGCAGGTATTTTAGGAGCTGTTTTAAGCTACTTCCCGCCGGCTTCAATAAGCGAATACATTCAAAAATTCCAATCATTCAGCGAAGTTACCTGTATATGGTTTATTGTTCTGCCGCTCATCGGCTGCCTGTGCTTGATTGCAAAAAACCGCTCGCTGCTTTTCATATCAAATGTGATATTTATGCTCGGCGTTATGATGATTACAACGGTTCATCTTTTCCCCGCCATAACAACATTCGGGCAAAACGAGCTTGAAGAATACTCAAAAATGGCCGCAGGAGATAATAAAGGCGCCGGGCTTGTAACATTCGGATTTGCAAAAAAGTATTCCCTTATGAATGATTTTGACAAAAAGATTATTTATATAGTTGATACCGCGCCCGGGGATATAAAAGCCCTTAAGGAAGCAATATCACAAAAAGGCAGGGTGTATGTTATTGTCAAAAACGACACATATGAGTATTTCAAACCGAAAGGATTATTCAACAAACTTGATACGGTAAAACAGTCAAAAAAATATATACTGCTTGTAAAATAATCAGTTTATCGGAATAACAACACAAAACTCGGTGCAGTACGCTGCAGCGGGTTTTGTTTTATCCTGTCTTTTAGATTCAAAAAATATCTCGCCTTTGTGCTTTTCAATGATTTTTTTACAAATGGCAAGCCCGAGTCCCGTGCCCTCGCCGACTTTTTTTGTCGTAAAACCTGCCTGGAAGATTTTCTTTTTGTTTTTTTCTTCA
>DVFS01000052.1 GCA_018713115.1 Candidatus Galligastranaerophilus faecipullorum | reverse complement strand
CTTTTCGGGCTTACAATGCTCTATCTTGCCGCTACAAGCAGGATAGCAGCCCACCTCAGACTGCTTGTAATTCAGGGTGTGCTTTTATTTTTAATATGCGCCTGCAACTTTCACCACCAGAATGCACTAAATATAGCATTTTTAACCGTTGAAACACTTATTGTAAAATCAATTGTTATTCCCTGGTTTTTGTTTAAAGTGGTGAAAAAAACACGTGCTAACCGCGATATAGGAGCGAATATTCCGCATTTTTACTGCCTTGTAATTGCAAGTATTATCCTTCTGGCGGGATTCCTTGTTCCCAACTACTTTATAAACTCCGGTACAATGAAGATGATTTCTCCCATATACTTCGGCGTGTCGGTTGCAACGATAATAATAAGCCTGTGGCTTATCACAATTAAGCACAAAATCATTTCAAATGTTATAGAATTTATTACAATGGAAAACGGCATATTTCTCCTGTCATTATCCGTTGCAAAAGAAATGCCCGTTCTTGTAAATATGGGCGTGTTACTTGATGTATTTATAGCGATTTACATTCTCGGACTTTTCATCAATGAAATAAACAGAGAGTTTAAAGACCTTGAAGTTTCAAACCTGTCAGATTTAAAGGATTACAGCAATGATTAATGCAATTTTGATATTTCCGGTTATTGCCTGCATCTTAATGGCAATTGTAAAGAAAAAAGTTTTCGACTGTGCCATGCTTAATTTGTATGCAGTTGTACATTTTGTATCAACAATACTTCTGGCTCTGGGCATAGGCAGAAACGGAAACATACCCTACTTTACGGCAGATAATACAAATCTGATATTTTTAATTATTTTATCCGTTGTTTTTCTTATGGTTGCAATTTACAACTCGGGCTATATAAAAACCCTTGACTGCAGTGATAAAAAAATCGGACATTATTCGTTTATGATAATGGTTTTTGTACTTGCAATGACAGGTACGATTTTATCGAGCAATCTGGGTATAGCGTGGATTTTTGTAGAAGCTACAACACTCTCAAGCGCATACCTGATATACTTTAACAAAACAAAACACTCTATTGAAGCTGCGTGGAAATATGTATTTATCTGCTCAATAGGTATTGCACTGGCTTTTGTCGGAATAATATTTTTAAACATTGCACAGGGAGATATAAATACTCTTGATTTTGCACAACTATACAAAAACGCGGCGCTTTTTGACCCCTTCTGGCTCAAATTGTCTTTTGTATTTATGCTCTTTGGTTTCGGTACAAAAATGGGTCTTGCGCCTGTACATTTCTGGCTTCCCGACGCACACTCGGAAGCGCCCTCGCCCATTTCGGCACTTTTGTCGGCGACTTTGTTAAATTCCGCTTTTCTTGTAATAGTAAGAGTATTTAAAGTTCTGGATATTGCCCAATGTGACTCCTGGGCAAGGATAATGCTCCTTATTACAGGCTTTATCTCGCTTTTTGTAACGGCAGTTTTTGTATATCACATCAAAAACTACAAAAGAATGCTTGCATACTCTTCGATTGAAAATATGGGTATTCTTGCAATCGGCACAGCTCTTGGCGGCAGCGCTTTGTATGCGGTTATTCTGCACCTTATAGGGCACTCTCTTGCAAAAGCTTCGTTCTTTTTGACTTCGGGAAACATACTTGAGCTGTTCTCCACAAAAAGAATTAAATCGGTTCACGGGCTTATGGAAGCAGACAAAAAAACAGGGTGGCTGTGGATATTTTCATTCCTTGCAATTTGCGCCTTCCCGACATCAGTGCTTTTTATCAGCGAGTTTATCATGATAAAAACAATGATAATTGAAAAACACTATGTGCTGTGTACACTGTTTGTACTGCTTTTGACCATAGTTCTTTGGGGTATGGGAAAAGCGGTAATAAAAATGGCATTTAACAAACTAAGCGAAGATAAGGCACAAAGTGTGCTTGAAAATAAAAGTAAAATCAGCGCTTTAATGGTGCTGCCGCAAATAATAATGCTTTTAATTGTTTTTGTGCTCGGCGTATATATTCCGCCCTTTTTAAACAATATAATTAACTGCACGATTGCAGGATTTTAGAGGATAATAAAATGAACTGGATTAAAACAAAAAATAATACCAAAGTTAACTTAAATGATATCCCAAACCTCGATATCAACACTTTAAGAGAAGAGATAATAAACCTGAATTTGCGTCCTGTCGGCTTTTTTGGCTCCGACTGGGGTGCGGGTGCAACAAAACTTTTTGCGGTGCTTGCAGATGATGAAAAAGGTGATTTGTATATTTCATCCGCTTTATTTGGCGCGGATGAAAAAAGTTACGAATCACTCACGCAGGTTATACCCTCTTTTCATATATTTGAAAGAGAATTTTACGAACAATTCGGCATAGAGCCGCTCAATCACCCCTGGCTCAAACCCGTGCGCTCCCATAAAAAAGAATACAAATTCTTTGAAATGGAAGGCGAAGAAGTGCATCAGGTGGCGGTAGGACCTATCCATGCCGGCGTTATTGAACCCGGACACTTTAGATTTATGTGCAACGGAGAGACCGTTTACCATCTTGAGATAATGCTCGGATACCAGAACAGAGGGGTTGAGGAGCTTATGAGCACAAACCCGTCAAACAGACTGGCTGAATCAATATGCGGAGACAGTGTAATTGCACATAATCTTGCATATTCAAAAGCTATGGAATGCCTGAGGGGCATAGATGTTTCAAAAAGAGCACAGTTGATAAGAACTCTTGCGCTTGAAATGGAACGTGCGGCAATCCACATAGGCGACTTAGGCGCCATTGCAGGAGATATTGCCTATCTTATGGGCGCTTCCGTCTTTGGTGCAACAAGAACTCTTGTGATTAACACAATGCTTGAATTCTCGGGAAGCCGTTTTGGCAGAGGATTAATCGAAACAGGCGGTGTAAATTTTGATATAGACGATAAAAAAATCGACCGTGCATTAAAAACACTTTCAAAAGTTGAAAAAGATGTTGAGAGAATGGTTAAAACCATGCTTAAAAACTCTTCGGTTATGTCAAGGCTGGAAAAAACGGGCGTTGTAAGTCTTGAAAAAGCCCGCGAAATAGGTCTTGTCGGCTTGGCGGCACGCGCCTGCGGAGTGGTTTTGGACTCGCGTTTTGACTTTCCTGATGAGTGTTTTAAAAATCTTGCCCTGCCCAGAAGAATTTTTACAGGAAAAGGAGATGTTAACTCAAGGTTTAAGCTGAGATATCAGGAAACCATGGAGTCGCTTTCAATTTCAAAAAGAATCCTTGAAATGCTTAAAGGCGGATATAAAGAAGAGGTTTTAACCGTTAATGACAATCAAATAAGCCCCGATTCCATGGCGATTTCAATAGTTGAAGGCTGGAGGGGCGAAGTGGTTCATATCGCGCTGAGCGATATGAATGCAAATCTTTCAAGGTATAAAATTAAAGATCCGTCTTTTAACAACTGGTACGGGCTGGCTCTTGCCGTCAGAAATAACGGGGTATCGGATTTTCCCCTGTGCAACAAGAGTTTTAACCTGTCATACTGCGGAAATGATTTATAAGGAAAAAAATTATGTTTGATACACTAAAATCAAGGATTTATCAGGGAAACCAATTTATAAAAGACATTAAAAATGCCCCTATGCGGGAGCAGTTCAGAGGATTGCCCAAACTTTGCAAACAAAACTGCAGCAACTGTCAAAAGTGCCTTTCCGTCTGCCCGACAGGAGCGCTCAGTCTTGAACCTTTTTCAATTGATATGGGAAAGTGCACATTCTGCGGTGCCTGCAAAAATATCTGCAAACAGGGAGCTATAGATTTTACAAACTTTTATAAATTATCCTCCACCCAAAGGCAAAATCTTATCATAACGGAAGATATGACACCCGAAGAGTATGAAAAAATTGCAATTGAGGTAAGAAAAGAAATAAAACGCGTATTCAAAAAATCCCTGAAATTAAGACAGGTATCAGCCGCAGGCTGCAACGGATGTGAAATGGAGCTTAATGCCTGCTCTAACGTAAACTTTGATATGGGAAGATTCGGTATAGACTTTGTCGCCTCTCCGCGCCATGCCGACGGTCTTGTAATAACGGGACCGATTTCAGAGAACATGGCATACGCGCTTGAAGACTGTTACAAATCAACTCCCGATCCTAAAATAGTCATCCTGTGCGGCGCCTGCGCCATATCGGGCGGAGTTTTTCAAAAAAGCACAAAATTAAACCGCGAATTTCTTGAGAAACACCGTATAGATCTCTATATCCCCGGCTGCCCCGTGCACCCCCTGACCTTTATAAACGGCGTACTGAACTTTATTTCGGGAAAATAATTTTCACAAAATAAACCCGGCAAAATCAGCCGGGTTTATTTTTTATATATTATCTAGCGCACAGTCTATATCTTTTAAGATATCATAAACATTTTCAAGACCGACCGAGAGTCTTACCAGCCCCGGGCTTATCCCGCAGGCGATAAGCTGCTCATCACTCAGCTGCCTGTGTGTTGCAGAAGCAGGATGCAGAACACATGTCCTTATATCGGCTACGTGTACTTCATTTGAAGCCATTTTAAGGCTGTCCATAAATTTAATGCCGCTTTCCTTACCGCCCTTAAGTGTTACCGCCATAACACCGCTTTGACCGTCAGGAAGGTACTTTTGCGCAAGAGTGTAATATTTATTATCTTTAAGGCCGGGGTAATTTACATGCTCCACTTTTGGGTGATTAGATAAATACTCCGCAACGGTCATGGCATTTTCGCAGTACCTTTTCATTCTTATTGCAAGGGTTTCAAGACCTATATTTAAAAGAAAACCGCTGTGGCCCGACGGATATGCACCGAAGTCGCGCATTAACTGCATTCTTGCCTTTATAATATAAGGCGCAAAGGCATAATCCCTTGTATAAATTGTGCCGTGATAAGACTCGTCAGGCTCCGTAAATTCGGGGAATTTACCGTTTGTATAGTCAAACTTGCCGCTATCTGCAATCACACCGCCCACCTGCAGTGCATGTCCGTCCATATACTTTGAAGTAGAGTGAATTACAACATCTGCACCAAAGTCAACAGGCTTGCACAAAATAGGCGTTGCAAAAGTATTGTCCACAATAAGCGGAAGCCCGTTTGAATGTGCAACGCGGGCAAATTTTTCAATATCAAAAATCTGCAAAGAGGGATTGGTGAGAGTTTCACCGAATATTGCCTTTGTGTTGGGTTTAATTTTAGATTGAATCTCATCCTCGTCAGCGTCAACATCTACAAAGATGCACTCTATGCCGAGTTTCTTTAAGGTATAAGCAAAAAGATTGACCGTACCGCCATAAATTGCACTTGTACTTATAAAACTGTCACCCGCAGAGCAGAGATTTAATACCGACATTAAAGAAGCCATCTGACCCGATGATGTACACATAGCGGCAACAGCGTGCTCAAGATCGGCAATTTTCTTTTCAACAACATCTACTGTCGGGTTTGTAAACCTTGAATAAATATGCGAACGCGTAGGGTCATCAAAAACAGCCGCTATCTCCTGTGTGGATGTATAGCGAAAAGTCGTACTTTGATATATGGGCATTACTCTCGGGCCGCCGTTTTCGGGCGTATAGCCCGAGTGCAGGCATTTAGTTTCATCTTGCATAATTTAAACCTCAAATATTTTATTTAAAAATCATACCACATGAATATTTTTTGTGTTATGAAAATAACATAGAAAAAGGAGGGTTAAAATGAAAGTTCTTCTTGTAAATTCAAGTCCGCACAAAGAAGGCTGTACATACAGGGCGCTTTTTGAAGTTTCAAAAACACTTAATGAACAGGGTATCGAAACGGAAATAATACAAATAAAAGACCCGATAAAAGACTGCATGGGCTGCGGCGCATGCAAAAAAACAGGCGAATGCGTAATTAAAGACGATATGGTAAATGATTTTGTAAAAAAAGCAAAAAACTTTGACGGCTTTATTTTCGGCTCTCCCGTCTACTATGCACATCCTTCGGGCAGACTGCTCTCTTTTATGGACAGAATATTTTACAGCGGCTCAAGCGCATTTGCCCACAAGCCGGCAGCCGCCGTTGTAAGCGCCAGACGTGCAGGCACAAGCGCCTCGCTTGACGCGATAACAAAACACTTTACTATTAACAACATGCCCGTAATATCTTCAAACTATTGGAATATGGTGCACGGCAACAAAAGCGAAGAAGTTGAAAGCGACCTTGAAGGGCTGCAAATTATGCGCACACTGGGACTTAATATGGCCTGGATTTTAAAATGCATTGAAGCGGGCAGAAAATCGGGAATCGAAAAACCTCAAATCGAAAAGAAAATTTGGACAAATTTTATCCGGTAAACTTTAAGGCAAAATAAAGGACCATGCCTGCAAAAACACTTATTAAAAACAGGGAAGATACTATAAAAAGCGAATCTTTCCTGTTTTTGTTTTTAGTCAAGATTACCCATATGCCGAGACCCGAGTTCGCGCACAGCCCCGAAATAAGAGAACAAAAGGCAATAGAGCCTTTGGCGTAGAGCATAATAAGCGCAACAGATATTGCACAGTTGGGTATAAGTCCGAAAAGCGCTGCCATTAGAGGCTGCATGGGCGAGCCAGACATCAACAACCCGCCCAGAGCCTCGGCTGAGCCGAAAAGCGATATTAATATATTTATTAGCACACTTATTGCAAAAATAAAAGTACTTATTGTAAAAGTATGCACAACAGGGTGTAAAATTAAATCCTTCTTATCCTTCCCCTCAAGGGCATGCTCACAGCAGCCTCTGGCAGAAACATCCATACCGCCGTTTTGCGGCAGGGTTTTTTGCCCGAAGAAAAAATCAAATGCATAGCCTGCACTGACACCTATTAAAATTTTTAAAAGTATAACAGGTAAAACAAGCTCCGCCTGCCCGGGCATGGAGAGCAAAACTGGAACGGCTTCATCGGATGTCGAAAGATACACCGCAAGCAGAGCGCCTTTTGTAATAAATCCTCTGATATATAAAACACTTGCAATAACTGAAAACCCGCATTGCGGAAAAGACGCCGCAAGCGCCCCCAGAAGCGGAGCATAGGCGCCGGAGCGTTTAACATAAGAAGATACTTTATCAAAAAAGTAAAACTCAACAACTTCTATTAAAAGAAAAGTCAAAAACAAAACAGGGATAATAAAAAGCGTATCCCAAAATGCATCTTTTAAGCTTTCAAATAAAATAACGCCCGACATAATAATAGATTTTATTACCGGCGGGCATTATTTAAATCAACCGTTTTCCCGAATTTTAATCTAGCATTCGGTTTTTTTCAATTTATCTTCTATCTCATTTTTTGAAAGAGCTTTTGTGCACAAATACCAGTCATAGCAGGTTATATTTTGCTCCTTAAGTTCTTCTTCGCTTAGCTGAAAAGGTTTTTTGGAAGGAGGAACAATAACATCATCACCCTCCTGCCAGTTTGCGGGAGTCGCAACATCAAAACCGTCGCTAACCTGCAAGGCCTGCACAAGCCTTAAAATTTCGTCAGGATTTCTTCCCGTTGTCTGCGGATAATACAAAATAGCCCTCACTTTTGCATCGGGATCAACAATAAATACCGCACGCACAGTTTTTGTTGAATTTGTATCATTTTGCAGCATTCCGTATTTTCTTGCTATATCTCCTTTTTCATCATCAATTACGGGAAAAGTTATATCCGTGTTTTCCATGCCGTCAAACTTTATCTTGTCTTTTACTGAAATAAACCAGCTTCTGTGTGAGGCAAGGTTATCAACTGACAACCCCAGAAGCTCGGTATTTATTTTTTTAAATCTGTCGTAATACTTTTCAAAAACCATAAACTCCGTTGTACAAACCGGCGTAAAATCAGCGGGATGAGAGAAAAACACAACCCACCTGCCCTTATAATCACAGGGAAAATTAACAACACCGTTTGTCGTATTGGCGCTGAAAAAAGGAGCTCTGTCGCCTATAAGAGGCATTTTATGCATATTTTTAACGGCCTTTACGCCAAAAGCCGCAGCACCCAGAGCACCCGCAGCAAGTAATATTTTTTTAAACATGTTAATATCCTTTCTTTTTTTGAATGTATAAAATAAGTGTCCGGAAATTTCATCACCCGACTCTCGGGTATATTAACTTTTGTAAAACATAACAAAAGAAAGCTCTGCAAAATAACAAAAAATACAATTTGCATGATTTGTAGGGGTAATAAATTACTTAACGGGGATAAAATATGAAAATAGCAAGGGTTGAGAGCGCGAATAACAGCTCTTTAAGACATTTTAGGACAAACAAAGCGGATAATTCAATTCATATAGCAGCCCCCCACCCGCTGACACAGTTAAACGGCACAGCCGGCGCATATTATGACATCAATTTCGGCGGAAGTTATGAAGCAAACAACAGGAGAAAACTGGCACAGGCAAAAGCGAACTTTACTCCCGAAGCATACAGGCTGTGGAAAGAAATCAACGCAACGGCAAAAAAATTTCACAGCCCCGAGATAACCTATGACCATGTACTCTACACAACTCTTGTGGATTTGTATAAATTCATGGAAAGTTTAAACGCCGGCACAAAAAAATACGAGGAAGAAATACAATATACAAGCGCACAAACCTTTGAAGGACTGATAGGCAATTTTGATATTTTTAAAAACGAAGAAATCAGAAAAAAAGTTCAGCCTATAATTAAAAAACAAATACAGCAAACAGCACATGACATCAGAAACTCAAGCGCGCGCAAACCTTCGCTCCTCGGCCCGAAAATGAACGATAAACTCGTTGCAACATTGAACTCTGCATACAATGCAACTACGCAAATTAACAACACCAAAGCTTTTCTTGACTCAAACTATCTTATAGCGGCATTCAGCGCTGATGATACAAGAATGCAAAACAAACTGAAAAGCTTTAAATATGAAATGCAAAAAGCAATTATGATAGATGACGAGCCTGAAAAACAAAAAAGACATTTGAAATTTTATGACGAAAAAGCTGACCAGCTCTGGAAAAATCTTGATTTCGGCAACGACACTTATATAACATATGAAGGCGACAACAAAGATTCAATTAATCACCTTATTTCAAGTTTTACAAACCTTATTAAAAAACCGGGGCAAAAATACAATACTCTCACGCCGGAAAATACAAAAATTGTAATATTTAACGATAAAGCCATCTTTGAAACTGTAAAATTTGCACAGGAAGAAGCCAAAAAAGACCCTGACAATACATATATTTTTATTATCAATTTTGCCGATATCCTGAAGGCGAACACTCTTGCAGAAAAGCGCGAATCAATTATGCTTGATGAAAATGAGCTGAAACTTATTGAAAACAAGGGCAAAAAAGGTGCGCCGACAAACATAAGAATGGTGCTCATTTCAAACAGGGATGTGTATTACGGCAATACCCAGCCCCATTCTACTATGAAACCTTATCTTGAGCATTACAACACCCTTTCCATCCCTATGGTTAATGCCTCTGACACAAAAAAAATACTCGGTGCCGATACGGGAAGAGAATATATTAAGTCGCAAATCAAAAAAGACTTTACACAGGATGCCATAGAGCGCGCTATTGACATTACAAACAATCAGGAAGGCTATTACCCCGAAAAAGCGCTTAAATATATGAAAAAAGTTTCTTCTCATTATCTGGATAAAAAAGAAATAACACTTGAAGATTTGGAATCTTACGAAAAACAAACATCCGATATCAAAAAGAGCGAAGAATCGCAGGATGAGTTCAGGGTTATTTTTGACACGGGCAAAAAACTTGACGATATCGTAGGCAACCCTATGACAAAAGCCGAGGCGCAAAGTATCGTAAATCAGATTCTTATGGGCAGAAAAGGCTACACAAGAGGTTATACAACATTTCTTGATAACGGCTCCTCTTATGGCGGCGGCAGAAGGCATACAGCGGAAGCAATCGCAGGGGAAGCAGGCATTCCCATGATTACCATTAACGCGCGCGACTTTGCACTTAAAGACATTGACGCACTTGCGCAAAACGCCAATCTTTCCGAACTTAAAATCAAAAAACTTATAAATACGGCAAAAACACAGGCGGAAGCAAATAAAAACAAAACCGCAATGATATATATTGAAAACTTCGACAACTTCGGCTCAAACCCGCTGTACGGCATTTCTTCCATTTATGAACAAAAAGCGTTCTCACAGCTTTTATCGGAAATGGAAAACGTAAGGAAAAATGAAAACATAAACCTTATCATTGTAGGCTCCACCAACTATCCCGATTATCTTGACGAAAATATCATGAAACCGTACAAATTTCTGGATAAAATCGTTATCTACTCCCCTCAGGATGTAAAAGACAGGAGCGATATCCTGAATTATTACATAGACAAAAAAGGTCTTAAAATAGCGGCACAAAATGAAAATGAAAAAGCGGAAATAATAAAAAATATCTCCGAAACTACAAGCTACTTTAGTGTCGTAGATTTAATTTACCTGCTTGAAAAAGCCGATGACATCTCGCGCGAAAGAGGAAAAGATGCCATAGACAAATCCGACTTTACGGAAGCATTTCTGCAGACAACAACGGGCAGGGTTTCATCAAGGGCGCGCGCAAAACATGATGACGAGCTTGTTGCAAAACATGAATGCGGACATGCAATAACACTTGAAGTTATGTATGAAATAGCCAAAAAAGAAGAAAAACCCTGGCACCTGCCCGATCAGGTAAATTTCATAACACTTGACCCCAGAGGCAGTTTCGGCGGTGCAATGTTCCCTAAAGACTCGGAAAATGACGAGATGAGCTTTGAAAAAGTATTCTCCGAACTTGTATGCGACTTTGGCGGACATGCAAGTGAAAAGAAATTCTACAATATGGACGGCAGCTGGGGCATTACACAGGATATGTCAATGGCAACAAATATGGCAAAACTTGCTGTCGAAAAAATGGGCATGGGTCCAAATACAGGCAGAATTTCAATCAGCAGGGGGCCTCTCGGCACAAGTGACATATCTGAAAATTTAAAGCAAAGAATAGACTCCGATATTGAAATAATGCTTAAAAACGCAGAATTAGCGTCGGATAAAATTGTCGAAGCTTACGGCGGCTTTGTTGATGAATTCGGTAAAAAATACAAAGACAAAGTGGGTACGGGCGAGTGCATTATAAGTTCCGACGAATTTAAAAAAGAACTTGAAGCCTGGAAACATACTCTTGGCAGGGATGATTTAGCTAAACTGAACAACCTTGAAAAAGAAATTCTTGAAATAATAGATAAAACTAAAAAAGGTGAAACAGTAAAACGCTGATATACCCGACAAGCGGATAAAAGATTTTTAAAAATTGGGGAAAATTTCTTTAAAACAATTTTTAAGGAGATTTCACCATGACAAAAATACTTTTTGTAACGACAAATTTTTCAAAAATTAATGACGATATTTTAACCGGCGTATATTTAGAAGAATTTGCCGTACCGTATCTGACTTTTGATGCAACAGGCTATGATATAACCACAGCCAGCCCCAAAGGCGGGAAAAGCCCTATTGACGAAAAGAGTCTGAGCTGTTCAAACCCTATGGAGTGGGATGAAGCCGCCAAAAATTTAAAAGATACAAAAAAGCTTGAAGATATAGACATCAAAGACTTTGACGTGCTTTTTCTGCCCGGAGGGCACGGGCCGATGTTTGACCTTGCATATGACAAAATACTTGCCCGAACGGTTCAATACTTTTATGAAAACGATAAAATCATCTCTTCACTCTGCCACGGAGTCGCGGGACTTATAAGCGCAAAAACATCCTCGGGCGAACCTGTTGTAAAAGGCAAGACTCTTACATCTTTTACCGACAGGGAGGAAGAAATAGTTAAAATGACAGAGTTTATGCCGTTTCTGCTTGAAGATAAACTCATAGAACTCGGTGCAAACTACATAGCAGAAAAGCCATGGAGCGAACATGTCGAGATTGACGGAAATTTAATAACGGGTCAAAACCAGAACTGCGCTCTGCTTGTAGCGGAAGAAACAATCAAGCTGATAGATAGCAGGCTATAACCCTTTTTGCTAATTTACCCCGATTAAAAGTCAAATTATAATTTGAACCGAAATGAGAATTACGGTTTGTTTCTTAACGGGTATATTTATCACTTTTGCGGCAGGTAACTGTGCATTTTCAAAAACACTGCCGCAAAATGATATAAACAAAAGGATTGAATATGTAAATATTGCCTTCTGGGAGCAATTTGAAGATGAATATTTAAAAAATTATATCCTCTGCGCGGTAAAAAACAATCACGAAGCAAAAAGCACGCTATATAAGAGCGAGCAGTTCAGGCAGGAGATGAAATCAAGCTTTGCTGACGAACTGCCCTCGCTCAATGTTGCGGCAAATTATCTGGGGCTTAAAATCCCGATGCTGGATAATTTTGCCTTTAAGAAAAACGGTTTTGTTCTTCCTTTTCAATTCAACTATGAGGCAGACCTGCTTCTTAAAAACAGGGATAAAACAAAATCCAAACACAAACTCCACAAAGCGCAAAAATATGATGAAAAAAGCGCATACATAATGCTTGCAGGCGATGTTGCGACAACATATATAAATATTTTAAAATTTGACAAAACAATAAGTCTGCAGGAAAAACTGCTTAAAAACAGAGAAGAAATTTTAAAAAGAACCGAAAATAAATTTTACTTCGGAACAATCTCTAAAACGGAGTTAAATAACGGCATAAAAGATTACAATACCGCTTATGAAGAGCTTGAAGAACTTTTAAAGCAAAGGTCTTTGCTCCTTGACAACCTTGCGCTTCTTATTGCGCAGAGCGCACAAAATTCATCCGAACTTAAAAGAGGCGATATTGACAACTTTGCAAAAAACCTTTTAATTCCGCTTGAAATATCATCCGACAAAATCTTCACCCGCCCCGATGTGCAATCGGCTCTTTATAAACTGCAAAGTGCAAAAATCGACATAACCGTTGCAAAGAAAGATTTTTTTCCGACATTTAATATTACCGGCTTTTATGTTTTTAATACCCTTGGTCCCGGCAACTTCTTTTCCTGGCGCTCAACTTTTGCAGCCCTTATAGCGGGAGCAGCGCAAGATATATTTACGGGCGGGAAAAAAATTGCAAGCTTAAGACTTAAAAAAGCCCGCTATGATGAGCTTTTTGAAAATTTTTTACAAACAGACCTGAATGCCATAAAAGAAGTAAACGACGCCTTATACCAGACGCGCCACGATATTAAAATCTATAATGAAGCAAAAAACATATATGCTATACACAAGAATAACTTTGAACTTGAGGAAAAAAGGTTCACGCAGGGTACGGTCGATTTTATTTCACTCCTTGAGGAAAACATAGATTTTATAGACTCAAATCAAAATTTACTCGAGAAAAAAGCACAGAAATTTGTCGATGTTGTATCTTTATACAAAGCTGCCGGGGGTAATTTATGAAAAAATATAAAAACCTCATAATAGCAGCAGCTATTGGCTTTACAATACTCGCCGTTATACTTGTATATTTAAAACTTAACAAAAAAGACCCCTCTGAACTGACACTTTTCGGCAATATAGAAATAAGACAGGCTGATTTAAGTTTCAGAGCGGAAGGCAGGGTGACAAAACTTTTTAAAGAAGAAGGGGATGAGGTAAAAAAAGGCGAACTTCTGGCGCTGATGGATGATGTTACATATAAGGCAAAATATGAAAAATCACTTGCGGATATAAGACGCTACAAAGCCCAAAGCGCCAACTATTATTCTATATACAAAAGACACCGTGCACTGTGTGCGGACGGCACAACTTCAAAAGAGCGCTGCGATGAAATTTTAAAAGATAAAAATGAGAGCAGGGCAATGCTTGAGTCGGAAATTAAACAGAGCAAAATTTATAAAGACGACTGGGATAATACAAAAATCTATGCGCCAAATGACGGCATAGTAACAACAAGGGTGGTTGAAGAAGGCATGGTTGTAGGTCTTGCAAATCCCGTGTATACAATCTCACTGAATCATCCGGTCTGGATAAGGGCTTATGTCGGAGAGGAAAACCTCGGAAACATAAAATACAATATGAAAGCTACCGTCCTGACCGATACAACAGACCCGCACACGGGAGAAAAAAGAAAGTACGAAGGGAGAATAGGCTATATATCCCCTGTTGCCGAATTTACCCCCAAAACCGTACAAACAGAAGAGTTAAGAACGGATCTTGTCTACAGAATACGCGTATACGTTGACAAAACAGATAAATACCTGCGTCAGGGAATGCCGACAACAATAATCATAGATTTAAAACAGAAAGATGAAAATGGCAGAGGCAGTACAGATTGAAAACCTGAGTGTATCTTTTGATAAAAATATTAAAGCGCTTGACAATCTGAGTCTTGATATCGAAAAAGGCAGAATCACAGGCATAGTAGGCGCCGACAGCGCAGGAAAAACAACGCTCTTAAGAAGTATCACGGGGCTTATTCTGCCTGATTGCGGAAAAATATTAACACTGAATTTAAATCCCGTTTTAAAAAGGGACGAGATAAATAAAAAACTCGGCTATATGCCCCAGAAATTCGGGCTTTATGAGGATTTAAGCGTAAGGGAAAATCTTGAACTTTATGCGCGCCTCAAAGAAATACCCGAAGAAAATAAGGAAGAAATTTTTAAAAAACTTCTTAACTTTACGAATCTTGAACCTTTTCAAAAAAGACTCGCCGGAAGACTCTCGGGCGGGATGAAACAAAAACTCGGACTTGCCTGTGCGCTTTTAGGGTCACCCGAGCTTCTTGTGCTTGATGAACCGTCAGTCGGAGTTGACCCGATTTCAAGAAAAGAACTTATGAAAATGGTAAGAGAACTGTCTTTCAACGATATGACAACCGTATGGTCAACCGCTTATATGGATGAAGCGCAGAGTTTTGATATGTGCGTTGTTATGGACAGAGGAAAAATTATTTTCAAGGGAAAACCGCAGGAATTAAGCCCTGACAAACAGGAATTTCAAAAACGTGTGATTGAACTTATGGGCGGATACAAGGAACACAATAGCCCTGTCGCAAAAGATTTTGACCTTGAAGATAATGATATAAAATTTCCCGTAGAAGCAATAAATCTTGAAAAAAGATACGGGGATTTTTATGCCGTCAGAAACAATACTTTTTGCATAAAAAAAGGTGAAATCTTCGGATTATTGGGTCCTAACGGCGCGGGAAAATCCACATCGTTTAAAATGATGTGCGGTCTTATAAAACCAACCTCGGGAAAAGCCAGAATAATGAATACGGATATAGGTGAAAATCCGACAAAGGCACGCTCCTACATAGGTTATATGGCGCAAAAATTCTCTCTTTACGGTTCGCTTGATATTATACAAAATCTGGACTTTTTTGCAAGCGTATACGGTCTTTCGGGAGCAAAAAAGAAAGAACAGATAGAAAAAACCATAGAAATTTTTGAACTTGAGCCATATCTTAAACGTGATACAAAAGAACTCTCTGCAGGTTTTAAACAAAGACTCGCACTTGCCTGCGCCATTTTGCATAAACCGCCCGTATTATTTCTGGATGAGCCGACTTCAGGCGTTGACCCTATTGCAAGAATGGAATTCTGGTCGCATATTAAAGGTCTTGCACAAAAGGGCGTCACCGTTATGGTGACAACTCACTTTATGGATGAAGCCGAGTACTGCGACAGAATAAGCCTCTTTTTTAAGGGCGAAACAATAGCCACGGGAACACCTTTTGAACTCAAAGAAAAAGCCGGGGCAAAAGATATGGAAGAGGCTTTTTCAACACTTATTGAAAGGTCGCAAAACAATGGATAAGTTAAGTGCGCTTATTAAAAAGGAATTTTTACAGATAATAAGAGATCCCTCAAGCATAATGATAGCCTTTGTCATGCCGCTTATGCTTCTTTTGATTTATATGTACGGCATAAATCTTGATACCTCAAGAATAAAACTCGGAATAAAATTTGAGGATACAAACCCGGAACTTGCAACCCTTATGTGCTCTTTTGACACAAGCAAATATGTGCGGACGGGATTTTACACGGACAGAGAAAATATGCGCAAAGACTTGATAAAAGGCAAATTAAACGGTTTTGTCGTTATACCAAATGACTTCATATCAAACATTCAAAGAGGGAAAAAAGCGGATGTGCAGATTGTAACGGATGGTTCGGAAGTAAACCTTTCAAATTATGTCAAAAGTTATCCGCAAAGTATTATAAGACAATGGCTTAATGAGAGCGCTTACAAATACGACATGCAAAAAGAACCGATAAATGCACAAATCCGATACTGGTACAATCAGGATATTAACAGCCATCACTTTATTTTGCCCGGCTCTCTTGCAATCACAATGACCCTTATAGGGATGCTTTTAACAACTCTTGTAATAGCGCGGGAATGGGAAAGGGGTACTATGGAAGCACTCTTATCCACAAGGGTGAATAAACTCGAAATCATAATAAGCAAATACATACCTTATTTTATTCTCGGTATGCTCTCTATGGCGTTTAATGTCTTTATTTGTACGGCAGTTTTTAAAATACCGTTTCGCGGAAATTATTTTGTGCTGTTTTTTGTCTGCTCGCTTTTTCTTTTTTCGGCACTCGGTATAGGGCTTTTAATTTCTTCAAACTTTAAAGACCAGTTTCTTGCAAGCCAGAGCGCTTTATCAATAGGGTTCCTGCCTGCGCTTTTACTCTCGGGGCTTACTTTTCCTATAAATTCCATGCCGCAGATTTTGCAAAATCTTACAATCATAGTACCTACAAGGTATTTTGTTTCGTTTATCCAGAGTGAGTTTCTTGCAGGCACGGTTTGGGAAATAGTGCTGACAAATTCGGTTTTTCTTTTTATTTTAGGGGTTTCAATGGCGCTTATTGTTTATAAAAACTTAAAAACAAGGATTTTTTAATGTTAAAAAGGATTTTATCTCTCATTAAAAAAGAATTTCTCATAATATGGCGCGACCCCAAGAGCCGCATGCTTATTATACTGCCCCCGCTTATGCAGCTTTTTATATTCGCCCATGCCATGACAATGGAGATAAAAAACATCGACATGGCAGTACTGGACAGAAGCAAAACCTCAGAGAGCAGAGAACTTATTTCAAGGTTTGAAAACTCGCGCTGGTTCAGAAAAATAGTTTATGTACAAAACGAAAGGGAGCTGAAGAAAAATATAGAAACCCAGAAGGTGCAAATGGCTCTTGAGATAAACTCCGACTTCACATCAAAGCTGAAACAGGGTAAAAGTGCCGACATCCAGATAATAACCGACGGCAGGCAGACAAATACCGCGGCTATAGCGGGCGGATACGCACAGGAGATTACCGGCGCTTATGCAGACGAATACAAAAAACAAAACAGGGGGATTAATATTGAAACAAGAAGCAAATATAACCCTAACCTTGAATACCTTTATTATACCCTCTGCTCGCTTCTTGTACTTCTTGCAATGGTTATAACCCTTCTTTTGACTTCACTTTCCATCGCACGGGAAAGAGAGCTTGGCACTTACGAACAGCTGATAGTATCCCCCTGCACGCCTTTTGAAATACTTGCAGGCAAAACAATCGCCCCGATGATTGTTGCAACGGGGCTTTCTGGTTTTATGCTTATTATTGCAGTTTTATATTTTAAAATGCCTTTTCGCGGCTCACTGATTTTATATTTTATAAGTACGCAAATAGCACTTCTGTCCATAACAGGCGTGGGGCTTTTTATATCAGCATTATCTAAAACACAGCAGCAGGCAATTTTAGGTGCGTTTACATTTCAAACACCCGCGTCTTTACTATCCGGGTTTATTTCACCAATAGAAGATATGCCCGCATTCTTCCAATACCTTACCTTTATAGACCCTTTAAGATTTTATATGGTAATAGGAAAGGGGATAATTTTTAAAGACATGGGGATTTATGACGTCACATTAAACCTTATCCCGCTTGCGCTTATTGCGATATGTACACTTTCGGGAGCCCTGTGGCTGTTTAATAAACAGCTTGATTAAACAAAACTCCCGAAAAATAAATTAAATTCTGTTATGCCATACACCGCCGTCACGGTCGATTAAGCCGTCATAAAACGACCAGAACCTGAAAATGCCTGTAAGACCTAAAAGCGCATGTGTCACAACTTTGTCTTCATGCTGGTCATTGACTATTTGACCGAGCCCGGGCCATATGATAAGCGACAAAAGGCTGGCTCCTACGGATCTTGCGCTTATATGTCCGTCAACACCATGGGTTCCCGCAAAACACGGAGCGGATAATGACAGCGCGCAAGATAACATAAGCAGTGCAAAAAACTTTTTCATAACATTCTCCCAATAAAATTCTCAAAACCATTTTATCAGAATATTTTAGAAAATTTCTTCAAACGGGTGTTTTGTAAAGGAAAATTAAGTAAAACTTATTTTATAAGCGCCTGTACTTCTTTAAAATCAGGGTTTTTTGCACCTTTTAACCATTCAAAAAGAACTATTTCAAGAGAAGCAACCTTGACTCCTTCGTTTTTGAGGTAGTCCATGGCGCATTCAAATTCAAATTTTTTCCTTGAAGCACATATATCTCTTACAACATATACCTCATATCCTTCACTTAAAAGAGAAACAGCACTTTGCAGCACGCAGATGTGAGATTCTATACCGCAAATTACTATTTGTTTTTTGCCGTATCCCTTGAGCATTTGAGAAAAACCTTCTTCGTTTGTAACACTGAAAGAAGTCTTTTCAACAGGTTTATAATTTTCCCCGAGTATTTCTCTTATACCTTCAATAGTCTGCCCGAGCCCTCTGGGGTATTGTTCCGTTAAAATGGTATCTATACCGAGAATCTTTGCGGCTTGAACAATTTTTTGCGACTTTTCAACTATCTGGCTGCAGATATCCTCCTTGAGCATTTTTGTCAGTTTATCCTGAATATCTATTATTAAAACAAGCGAATCCTGTGCATTTAGCATAAATATTTTTCTCCTTTATTTCCAAGCCAAAGTATAGCAAAAAATTATACATGCGAAAATACATCCGTCCTTTTTTTGTGCGGAACAATAAAACCGAATGTCGTATGGTTGTTTTCCGATTTTGCCGTCATTGAACCAAGATGGGCGCTTATTATTCTCTGTGACAGATAAAGCCCGGGGCCTGTGCCTACTTTATTAAACTTTGCGGCACCGGTTGCATATTTTTCAAATACTTTATCGAGAATTTCGCCCGGTATATCGGGACACTCATTTATTGAGACAAATGCCGTGCCTTCTTTTGTTTCTTCTATAACGGCCGTTATTTCACTGTTTTCATAGCCATGGGATATGGAATTTGAAATAAGATTCATAACCGCTCGTTTGAGTTGTGCCCTATCGCCGTAAATAAAAGGCGCCTTACTTGAAGATTTAAGAGTAATTTTCTGCCCTTTGGACTGGGCGGCGCTTGTAAGTTCCACACAGCATTCTTTAACAAGCGCATAAAAATCAAAATCCATGTTTATGAGCCTTACATCCCCGTTTTCGTATTTATAGGCGGATAATATGTCGCTTATCATTGTGTGCATATATTTACATGACTCAAGAGTTCCCGAAAGCATTTCTTTCTGTTCTTTATTAAGCTCTCCGAACACACCGCCGAGCAATAGTTCAAGAGAGCGAATCTGCGCTATCACGGGAGTCTTAAGGTCATGCGTAAGTGCTGCCGCAAAAGCTTCATTGTGTGTTTCTATAATTTTTTCCTGTTCTGTGTTTTTTAACAGCATTTTGTTTTTAAAATTTGAGCGCAAAATTCCCGCAGCAACAAGAATTATTATAATATCCTTTATGCCTGCAAACGGTATCTGTGCATTATTAAGGGTTAAAAACAAAACAAATACCGAAAACATAGTCACATAAAACAGTATTTTTAAGGTTATTTTCTTTTTCATATTTTCTCCATAAAGCGTTAAGGTTTCAAGAACCGCCTGTCTTTGCAAATAAAGTTTATCAAACTCAAAAGGCTCAGGCGCTCGCTATAGTACTGAAAGGCGGATTTTCAAGTCCCGAATCCATAAAAGCAGCGTCAGCGGTTTTTTCTCTATAGCTTCAATGTATTCACGTGCCGTTTCAATGCCGCCCGGAAAATCAATTTCTTCATATTTTTCCAATAAATGCCCGTATAATACCCTTGCCGGAAAATAATCTTCAGGCAAATAAACCGAAATCTTCTTCATGTCTGCCTTGATTACAAAACTGTATAAATCATATTTATAAAAAACTACAATAAAAAACAATTTTACATTACCCATGTGGGTGATATTATAATTTATATATATTGAAACGGAATAAAAAATGAAAAAAACACACTCCCCCTATGTGCAAAATCTCATAAAAGAATTATCTAAAGATAAAATGCCTAAAATTACAGTCATTACGGCAACCTATAATTTAATTAAAGCAGGAAGAAAAAAGTTTTTTAAAAAATGCATAGAGTCAATATACTCTCAGACATATAAAAATTTTGAGCACATAATAATTGACGGCGCTTCAGATGACGGAACGCTGGATTTAATAAAAGAAATCGCGCCCCGATCAACGGTTATATCGGAACCCGACAAGGGCATATACGACGCCTTTAACAAGGGTGTTAAAAAAGCAAGCGGCGAGTATGTACATTTTTTAAACTCGGATGATTATTACACCGATAAAAAATCTCTTGAAATATCCGCAAAATACTTAAGCGCAACGGATGCGGATTTTTCTTGCTCAGATTGTTATTTCGTAGATGAAAACGACAAAATAACAAATGTTTTTTATGCCGAACCTGAAGTGTTTTTCTACTATATACCATTTTGTCATCAATCAATGATTGTAAAAAAAGAAGCGCTCATAAAAGCCGGATTTTTTGATACAAAATACAAAATAGCCGCAGACTATAATTTAATAATAGACATTATACTAAATGGGGCAAGTTTTGTAAAAATTCCCGGGTCAATTACAAATTTCAGAAATTGCGGAGTCAGCTCAAACACAATAAACACAGTTATAGAAAACGAAGAGATTATCAGAAAACATTTTAAAAAAGAATTGTCGGACATAAAAAATCTGGTTAATGCAAAGCGTATTTTTTTAGTACCAAAAGCATTAATTGAAAGCATAATGAATTCCAGAGCAGACATAACCATAAAACAGGAAATTGCCCGTCTTGCAGAACAGGGGACAAATTTCGGTAAATATATATTATTTAAAAAACATCTGCCTTATAAAAAGTCGACAAAAAAATTAAAACTATTGTTTATTCCGTTAATTAAAATTAAATCATATCGCTGCCCGAGAAATCTTGGTGCAGTTGAAAAAATATTTAAAATTGAATATACAAATGACAAAACGGTGTATAGATTATTTGGCATTCCTTTTGTATCAGTAAGAAATAATCAAAGTGAATTTGCCCTGTATTTGTTTAATATACCTGTAATAAAATATTAACCTATGTAATTTTCGTATTGATGACTGGGGTCAATAAAGGCATATACACTGTTCCATCTGTTTTGCCAGCCCTTTTCAAATACCTGCTGCGACGGGTTGTTTGCAACAATATTTATATATTTTTGCTTTCTTACTTCCATAAATTTATCCACATCGCCGCCTGCCTGAGCATCCATCTTCTGTGCGGCGCCTACACCGTGGTTTACAGCCGCGTCAAATACCGCAAAGGCATACGCACTGTCGCCGTTTTTTGCATATTCTTCAGCGCCTGAAGCCTGATAGTAGTTTTTATAGTAAATATCCATTACTTCTTCTTTTGTAATGTTTCTTACATCGGCATTAGGGTTGCCTGTGTAATTTCTGTAAGTTTCTTCCGTGATACCGTAATTTGTGGCTCCTCCGTTATCAGCGGGGTGATCGGAAAATCCGCCTTCAGAGCCTAAAATGTGTCCGAGCATTTTATCAAAATCGGCATCAAAAGTGTTTTCGGCTTTTTTGTTTTCAGATGCCTGTATTTCATCTTCTACCGTTTTAAGCTGCTGCTGAGCTTCTTTGAGTTCACTCTGAACTTCGGAAAGTTTTTGGGATTTAACTTCTTCAACGGCAGTTTTTTTGTCTTCGTAGTTTTGAATTGCCGTTTTGGTTTCATCAGAACAATTTTTTTCTATTTCTTTTTGAAGTTCGGCTTTTTGTGTTTCAAGTTCTTTTTTCTCTTTTTCTAATGATTCTTTTTTATTTTTAAGTTCATTAAGCTTTTCCTCAAACTCTTCGTTTTTCTTTTGCTGCTCTTCTATCTGAGATTCAAGTTCCGATTTTCTTTCTTCGTATTTTGCCTTAGCGTCATCATTACCGTCCTCGGGAGCTTTCAGGGAATCTTTTGCCGATTTAAGAGAGGACAGCGTATTTTTGCCCTGTTCAAGGTTAGATTCGGTTTGTGAAATTTCCGTTTCAACCTTAGATATTTCGCTTTCTTTCTTTTCAATATCATTAACCGCATTTGTAAATTTTTCTTTTGTTTCTTTATTTACTTTTTCATCTTCCTTTAGTTTATTCTCCATTTCTTCTTTTGCAGCTTCCTGCTCTTCTGCGGCAGCTTTTACATCAGGGTGGGTGCCTGCATTAATTTCCGAAATTTCTTTGTTGCATTCTTCTATTTTAGCTTCAAGTTCTTCTTTTGTTTGCTCCGGAGTTTTTGTCTGTTCCGTCTGAGCAGCGTTATTGGAATTTACACCGCCTGATTGCGAAGCATTGTTTGAAGATATGTAAGGATTGCTTGCAATACCGCCGCCGGTGGGAAGATTAACGGCACCCTGTCCTTTGGCGTTATCTATTTGCTCAAGCATTTTGTCACTAAAGTTATCAAAAGATTTTTTAAAGTTGTCGAACATTTTACCGAGCGGGTCCTGTTCTTTGTTTTGTTCGGAAATTTTATCAATTGCGTAAGCTATATCATCAAGCGAGAAATCATTTGAATTTGAATCCATGCCTTTAAGCGCATGAATAAAATCTTTTGCCTCTTCATCGCTTATTGTGCCATCCGCATTTGTGTCAATTGCACCTTTAAATGCTTCGTTAGAGTATATTTCATTAAGTATGCCGTAAAAACCCGCATCTTCAGAATCCTCGTCAGAGGCTTGTTTTTCAACAGTTAAACCCGAAAGGTCAAGATTTTGCAGTTCGTTTACGGATTTTGTAAATATGGATTCATCTATTCCTGTTGAGGATGTAAGATAATTTTTAAAATTTTCACCCGAGGCAAAAATGTTAATATCGTTTTGCGCGGCAAGTGCTTTCAAATCGGAATCAACAGAGTCGACATAACCGGACGCTTTATTTATGGCTTCTTTTTTTGAAGCAGGGTTAAGTGCGTTCTGTACATCGCTCATTAATTGTCTGATTTTATCAAATGCCATAGTTTCTTTCTTTCGTAATATACTATATATATAATAAGTATATACTCTCAGAAAAATTTACAAATCAGCTCTGTTTATCTTTACATTTTTTAACAAAAGCTTCAAGCTTAGCTAAAAGCTCTAAGGGGGTATGGACAATGTCGGCGGAATTTTCAACCAGTTTTTCTTGCGCGCAGTATCCCCAGCTTACACTAATACAAGGCAAACCGGCATTTTTTGCCGTCATTATATCAACGAGGGAATCTCCGACATAAACTGCATTTGATTTTTTGCAGCAAACAGTGTCTAAAATCCTGTTTACGGCTTCGGGGGAAGGCTTTCTCGGGCACGTTTGGCTCTCGCCCAGTGCAATTTCTATATAATCTCCAAAATATTCTCCGCACAATTTTTTTACCGCCGCGTCATATTTATTTGAATTCACCGCGGATACAACTCCTTCTTTTTTCAGGTATTTTAAAACATCTAAAATACCTTCATACGGACGTGTATGAGTATTTGAGTTTTTTGAATAATGACATCTGAATATTTCAAGACACTCATTCACGGCAGCTTCATCCGTATCGTCAGGCAATGAGCGCTCTATGAGCTTTTTAACTCCGTTTCCGACAAAACCCCTGACCTCTTCAAGAGTGCGCTCGTTATACCCCAGACTCTTGAGTGCATAATTTGTACTGAGCCATAAATCCTCAAGAGTGTACAAGAGAGTCCCATCCAAATCAAAAATAACGCATATCATAACTGCACCCGTATATCTAAAACCAGATAAAATAATACTACACACAAAAAAGCATAGATAGTATATTTCATTTTAAGGTTTTCCGGTTAAAAATATCGGAAGATTGTGTTCAAAAGCGTAGTCTTTGAGATATTGCGGAGTATCATCAAGACTGTTTTCTTTGGCAATTACTGCACGAATTTTGGGGTTGTATGCAACAAATTCACTATGCGTGTCGGCTTCTGCACTTCTTTCTATAAAACCGTCCATAACCCTTGCCGCAGCAGCTCTGAGCACATCTGAAGAAACGGCATAGGCGCCGATTTTATACTCCCTGTCCGCACTGAATTGCGAGAGCATATTTTTATTTGACAAATATTTAAGATAAAATTTCGCATACTCATCGTCGCTCACTTTGCCTTCAAGACCAAGCTCCCCGAGCAGAAGTTTTTTAAATTCATCTCTGTGCAATCCGTTTTGTGCCGCCCTTATTGCGTATTTAAAATCTTTTTTTGTGCCTGAGCCGATATTTTCATCGGACATTTGTATGACGTTATATGGCATATTAGACAATACTACACCGTAGCACCTGTTACAGTACGTTCTTTGCTTATCAAGACTTATGAGCGTTTCGCTCAATACCCCTGCATTATTGATATCCGAGAGGTACCTCATTCTGTTGAGGTCGACTTCATCGCCTATCATATGCACAAGAAGCCTTATATCGTCTTTTTTGGTTCCTTTTGCAAAACCGTATTCATAAAGGTCTTTGTCATTAGGAATTTTTGTAAAGTTTATCACGCGGTACTCTCTGCCCTCCGATGATTTTTCCAGAGGTATTTTCGAGGGTACAATGACATTTGTTGTATATACTGCATTTCCGGTTTTGTAGAGATTGTCTATTTTCTCCTGAATGCGGCTCATATTTTCGGGGTTCAAATTATCTGTATATTCATAAAACATTGAAGCACCCACTCCCAGAAGGTCTGCACGCGCAAAAATCTGCGCAGCCTTGAAATCTTCGGGTCTTCTAAACATAAATGCGGGAGTATCAGGCGGCACGGCACCGGTATTATAATCTTCAAACCAGTGATGGTTTTTAACCAGTTCAAAAACCCTGTCTGATATTCCTTCACCTATATTAAGCTTTTCAAGAATTGATTTTACATAATATGCGCTTGTATTCTGGTGTCCCTTATCGACAACACCGTCTGCCTTGCCAAGGTCGTGAAAAAGCGCCATTAGTTTTATTGCCGTTTTCGAAGAAGAACTTAACTCCCTGTACATAGGGTTCATAAGGCAGTTATTTAAAACCGCAAGCGTGTGAATATCGTTTGAATATCGATGTGTAGGGTTCTGCGGTTTGCCTATTGAATTTATAAATTCCGGAAATGCTGCTATTATAGAATTTAAAACCTCATTTAATTCTTCATTTTGTGTTTCAACCCTGTTTGAATAAAGGAATTTATAAGTAATGTCATACACTTTTTTTTGAACGCTGTCATTCAGATTTAGATTTTTTAGAAGCAAAAGTCCGTTATATCCGCTTAGTTTCTTGTCTTTGTAAACGGGAATTATACCAAGTTTGGAAAAAATTAAATCCTTTTGTTTTTTATCCAGTTTTGAAGTTATTTCATCCAGATTTTCTATATACTCGTTTCTTGAATAACAAAGCGGCAAGCCCCTTTTAACAAAAGATTTTATTAAAAAGTCCGAATTTACAAGCACATTCTCAGCCTGCGTCAAAGCCGGGTCGTATTCGCCTTTTATGCCGTCTTTTTGGGGAATATTTACAAGAAAGGTATGAAAAAGTTTTTGTATGTTGGCCTTAGGCACATCAAGCGCGACATCCGCTCCCATAAGCGAAGCCTGCAGGGCGGCTGCTTTTTTATCAAAATAAGGGTCAGATATACCGAGTTTCTCAAATTTATCTCTTATGCCGTCACAGTGCGAAGCGGCATCTATTCGCTTTACAAGCGGCAAATCAAGCATATCGGGCATTGTGTATAAATCAACATATGCCTGCTTTTCCTCCCAATCCAAAAAAGCGCAGTTGTCAAAAACAAAGTCAGCTGTTTTCTCATCAAGTTCCGTAAGTTTTATTATACTGTCGGTAAAAAGAGGGGAAGAATAACCGAGAGAACTTATTTTGTGCTCTTTGTTTCTTTCCATATAATCAAGTGCGCGCTCAAACTTTTTATCATCAAGCTTTGCAATGTTCAACATATCTAAAGAATTTATGTAAGATGACCCGGACCTTTCAAAATCAACATACCTGCGAGCCTTTTTAAGCTGTTCTTCATCTAAATCGGAAAGCTCGTCAAGCATATCAAACACTATATTAATTTTTTCACTCATATTCTCTTTCAAATTTATAAAATACAAAGCGGTTTCCCACTTTTTTTCAGATGCAAGAGCAAGGTTTTTTATACTGCCGGATGACGCATAAAAACCCGTAAATGAAGATTTTGACATTAGGCTTGCATAATCTGTTAATATTTTAAAGCGGTCTTTCAAGGTCTCATCATCAATATCGGAGTGCATAATTTCCCTGAAATCAATACCGCTCAGGTTTGTTCTTGCAATATCGCAAAAGTTATCTTTAAATTCGCGGGCATATTTAAGTCTTTTAAAATATTTTTCATCACCATTTAATATATCAAAAAAAGACTCGTCAAAAACATAGTCATCACAATATGGCGCGACTCTTTTAATCTGCTCTTCATCAAGAAGCGGGACAAGCGGGAAATAATCCAAATCCACACTTTCGGGAAGCTCAATATTTTTAAAATTTTCAAGATTTTTATTATAAGTTTTCAGTTTTTCTTCATCCAGCGAAAGAATCTCAAGACCGTGCTCCCTGAGGTCTTTTACTATTTCCTCAGGCTCGTAGCCTTTGTATTCAAGCAATGTTTTTGCAAAAGCGTCCTTGTCGCCCGTTGAAACCTCAAAGAGCTTCTTAAGCAAAGCAATCTGCCCGAGCGATGCACCCTGCATTTTAAGGTAATCTTCAACCCATTTATCAAGTTCGGGATATGTCCTGCCATCTGCAGTCAGAACATGCTTATTTGAACGTTCAAAACTGTCCCTGCCGCCAAAAACAGGTGCATTTACCGCATTACTTGGCCTTTTAGAGCTTATGGCACTTAAACAAACAGGATTCACTTTCATATATTTGTAAAAACAAAACAGGTTTTAAAATTGCAGATTAAATAAATTTATTCAAACACAAAAACAACTTTAATACCATAAACGTTCTTTATATTTTTGCCGTAAAATCATTGCCGTATTCTAAAAATATGACTATTGGTCATTGACTTATAGTCATTTATTTGTTATAATATTTTATAATCAGGAGTATTTTATGAATAAAAGACAAAAATCAGCCGTTGAAACGAAACGAAAACTTATATCCGCCGGGTTGGAGCTCATTAAAGAAAAAGGCTTTAACGCAATAAATGTCGAAGATATTACAAAAAAAGCCGGTGTTGCAAAAGGGACTTTCTATATTTATTTCAAACGTAAGGAAGATATTGTTATGGAAATCAGCAGAACACCGTTTGGTGAAATTGCCGAAGAACTTGAGCAAATGGAAAACGTTGAATTATTTGACAAACTCAGACATTATTTTCGCCGTTTTATGGAGCAGGTTGAATTTTGCGGGATTCAAGTATGCCGCGAATGGATAAGAAATGTTATTGACCCTAATAATGTACCGGACACTATGGACAGCAAAAAATGGTTCTATGACTGTGAAATGCTTGAAAGTATCCTGAAAAACGCAAAGGAACTTAAAAAAGATACTCCTGTTGAATTGTTAACCCACATTATAATCAGCGAACTTTACGGCATGATGCTCTGCTGGTGCATGTCAGACGGAGAATTTGAACCGTTAGACTGGACAAACAGATTTTGCGATGTTCAACTTAAGGCTATATTTAAGCCTTACTTAAAATAAAGGAGAATTAAGTATGAAATACAGAAAATTGAGAGATATTGAAGTTTCGGCAGTTGGTATAGGCTGTATGGGCTTTTCTCACGGCTACGGCGCAATCCCGACCGAGGAAGAATCAATTAGGCTTATACACAAAGCCTATGACCTTGGCTGCACACTTTTTGATACAGCGGAAGCTTACGGCCCTTATACAAACGAAACTCTTACAGGCAAAGCCGTGAAACCTTTCAGGGATAAAATTATTCTGACAACAAAGTTTGTACCAGTATTTCAGCCGGGGCAGGAAATTCCCGAAGGCAAATTAAGTAAAAAAGGGGTTACAAATGCCCTGAACGATTCTTTGAAAAGGCTGCAGACCGATTACATTGACATCTATTATGAACACAGGGTGCCTTTAGACAGTAATGTAGAAGAAGTTGCAGGATGGATGGGCGAATTTATTAAAGAAGGTAAAATCCGTGCGTGGGGACAATCTCAATCCACTCCAGAACAGATTAAAAAAGCCCACGCAATCACTCCGTTAACTGCTATTCAAAGCGAATATTCAATGATGGAGAGAATGTTTGAGCATGACGTTATACCGTTATGCAAAGAATTGAATATCGGTTTTGTGGCGTTTTCGCCTATGGCAAGCGGATTTTTATCCGGCAAATATAATAAAAACACCCAATACAAAGGCGATGATGTAAGAAGGGTAATTACAAGGTTTACACCCGAAAATGTTGAGAAAAACCAGCCGCTATTGGATTTATTACATGAAGTTGCAGATAAAAAAGAAATTACTCCCGCTCAAATTTCTCTTGCTTGGATGCTGCACAAATACCCGCATGTAGTGCCGATTCCGGGTATGAGAAAAGATGAAAGAGTTGTTGAAAATCTAGGTGCTGCCGATGTTATTTTAACCGATGAAGAATTTAACAATATAGAAAACGAATTAAATAAAATCACAATCTACGGCAACCGCACAGACGAAGATATTCACAAACTCGGAACGGTTAATGCTATTTGCTATAAAGGCGAAACTATTGACTGATGGCTGCTATCAAATAATAAAATAATAATGTATGAAATATGAAATCATACAAATGCTTAAACAGCCTGAAAAAGGGTGCATTGTAAATACATCATCCCAGGGCGGCATTACGGGTTTCCCCGGACAGGCAGCTTATATTGCCTGCAAACACGCAATAATAGGCTTAACACGAACAGCATCAATTGATTATGCCGCGCAAGGTATAAGAATTAACGCCGTTCTTCCGGGGGTAATTTTAACACCTATGGCAAAAGATATCCTGCAATGGAAGAAGCTATGGTTAGAGATATTCCCAAAGAATTTACAAAATGCTTATAAAACAGGTGCAAGAATGGCAAAAAGTATTTTACAAGGAGAATAAATTATGCAGACAGTGAAATTAAATAACGGTGTTGAAATGCCTATTTTAGGCTACGGGGTTTTTCTTGTTGACCCTAAGGAATGCGAAAGGTGTGTTAGCGATGCTATTAACGTTGGTTACAGAATGATTGATACGGCACAGGCTTATTACAATGAAGAAGGAGTAGGTGCTGCCATTAAAAAATCAGGAATAAAAAGAGACGAATTTTTTCTTGTAACAAAAGTCTGGATAACAAATTCAGGTGAAGAAAAAGCCGCTAAATCTATTGAAGAATCTTTGAAAAAATTACAAACTGATTATATAGACTTGCTTTTAATCCATCAGCCGTTTGGCGATTATTACGGAACATACAGGGCGATGGAAAAAGCCTGTAAAGACGGTAAGGCAAGAGCAATCGGTGTGAGCAACTTTTTTGCTGACAGATTTGTTGATTTGTGCAATTTTGTTGAAATAAAGATTAAAAAACTTTTATAAAATGGCAAAAATATTTATTTACGCCTTTTTCTATGCATAAACATAAAAAAGGCATATAAATATGAAAATTTATTCCATAAGCAATTGCAGTCCAAAAAATAGTCATATTTTACAGAAAAATAAAAATGCACTTTATTGTGTCAGTTTTAGAGGCGTTTCCCTTAAGGACTTTGATACTGGTGACAATTTCGACTATGCAAACAGCAAAGCCGACGAAGATGAAGATATTGCTAAAAAATTTGAAATAAGCTTAAAAAACATTAAGGACGCCTGCAAGCAGAAAAAGGAAGAAGTAACCGGCTTTTTTAAGAAGAAGAAAAGAGAAAGAATACAAAAAGAGGCTGACGATAAAATCAGCGGTTTTTTGAGAGCGCAGCAGATTTCCCTTGAAACACAAAACAAGGTCGTGGAATTGCTTAAAGAAAAATGCGAACTGTTAAAGAAAAATAATGCAGACGAAGAGCAATTGGAAGAAGCTAAAAAAGCACTCTTGATTGCAACCCGTATAAAGCAAGAAAAAACCGAACTTATTGCAAACAACAAAAGCAGGCACAAAGGTTTTGATTCTATTGCAGGTTATGAAAAAGAAAAATTTATTTTAACCGATAGCTTTATAAATCTTTTGCCCCTGGAAAAAGCCGGACAGAATGTTGAAATTCCAAATTCAATATTATTTTTCGGCCCCGTTGGAAACGGGAAAACAAGCTTTGCAAAAGCATTTGCAAATAGTGCGAATTGCAATTTTGCAGAAGCAAAGTCATCAAGAACGGCAAGAACCAAAAGCGACAGAGAAAAGAGCTTTTATGACAATCTCTTATCCAATGCAAAAGTTGCGCAGCAAAATTTCTTGGAAACGGGGAAAAGAACAATTATTCTTGTTGATGAAATCGACAGATTTGCCTATGAAGACTCTTGTGTTAATGCAAAATTAAAAAGATTTTTGGAAACTTGTTCCGAGGATTATCATTGCACCGTATTTGCAACAACAAATAATCCTTTAAAAATTCCATCAGCAATACGCGGTCCAAAAAGAATGCCCATAAAAGTATGTATTGATCCGCCTGATGAAAACAATGCCGCACTGGTGTTTGAACATTACTTAAAAGACTGCAAAAATGCAGATTTAACCCGAATTAATTTTGATGAACTTGCGCAGGTATTATGTTCAGTACTACCGGAAAGAGCTTATAACAATTCTCAAATTGAAAGTATTTGTAATGAATGTATTGAAAACTTAGATACCGTAACTCAGGAAGATTTAATTTATTACATAAAAAGGGAAACTCCCGGTATTGATAGGGAAGATATAATGAAATACAAAGAGGAGAGAGAGCTTTTAGTGGGGGATGATGAATAATGACAGGAATAAATAACCCTTTTTCGCAGTTTAATATTCCCTATACGCCTGTGTGTAATCAAAACAATGTTTCAGCGCGGAATAATGTCGCAACAAATGAACAAACCGTACAATCAAATAAAAAACAATTTGCCGCCAGAGATTTATTGATTCCCGCAGGAACAACCGCCGCAGGCGGTATCGGCGGATTTACAATCGGGCAATTAAATAAAAGTATAAAAAATAAAAACACCGATAAACAAATAAAAGAGTATAAAGCAGCGTTGTTAAAAAAATTTAACGAAAATTCGGATGTAAAAAAAATGACCGATAATATACAGGGCGGTGAAGAGTTATTAAAAACACTTAAAAACTCTATAAGTTATGCTGAAAATATGATAGCCAATGAAAACTCCCCAAAAAAACTTGCCGAATTAAACGAAAGTTTAAACAGGACAATTAAAGCAAAAGAATGCCAGGAATCGCATTTAAATAAATTAAACATAAGTTTAAAGGGGAAATATACGGATTTGGTTGAAAAACCCTTAAGGGAATATGCGGAAAATCTAACGAGCAAAGTAGCAAAATACAGCGCTGCTTTCACAAAAAAAGCTGTCGCTGCAGGCATATTTGCCGGTATAATTATCGGCGGAGCCGCAGCATTTTGCGCAAAAAAACAGACAAAGGGAAAAAATATTGAAAATAACAACGCAATACTTAAATAATTACAATACAGATAAATATTCATTAACAAAAAAATCTTTTAATCAGAGGTTTTCCTTTGGTACTTCCAATCAAGGACATGATGAATTTATAAAGCGCCTTCATAAAACAGATGACGATGAGAACACAATTATACTCAAAGGACTTTTAAATTATAGACAAGGTAAAGGTGAAGGTGAAGCACTTCTTAATGCAGGGCTGCCGTACGCACTTGCGGCTTCATTTGGGTCATCTGAATACTATTCGTCGGAGGTAATGGCGTATGCAAAAAAATATTTAGGTAAAGATAACTGGGAAACAGATTTAAAAAACGAACATATGGGCAAACTTGCAAAGCAAATGAACAGCTTTAAATATATTTTTACAACAGCTCCCGAAAAAGAAACGGAAAGAATTTTAAGAAAAGTAAGGCTCGCCATGATTGATCTTAATAATCAAAAGCTAAGAGAATTACAATTGGCAGAGAAAAAGGCGAACGAAGAGCGAAAACAGCTTGAGGCACAATTAAAGAAAAAAGAGGCGGAAAGAAATGAACGGCTTAGAAAAGAACAGCTAAACGCTAAAATTAAAGACAGATTAGAAACAAATTTTCTTAATCCGGTAAAAACCAATTCGGAACATATTCCGACTGTAATTATGCTTGAAGGCGCAGAACAAAAAAGAAGAGATGAGATTTTTAACTGGTTAAAGGACGAAGTTGCAGCCCGTACCGTTTCTTTTGAACTTCCAAAAGACGAAGAGGATGCGCTGTACAGATTAAATACGGAACTGCAATATGCCCGGGAAAATTATGAGAAAAACGGCAGAAGAACGGTTTTATTTATTAAAGACTTCTCCCGTATTTTGAAAGATTCGGAAGTTTCAAATGAGGCAATTGCCGAGATGAAAGCGTTATTGTATTCATTATCGGAAGACAAAGAACCATTGACAATAGTTTTTGAAACTTTGAATTCCTCGGGTATCAACAGTGCATTTTTAACAAATAAAAGGAGAATCCCCATAAAGCTGAATATAGATGATTTAACACTGGGACAGAAGAGAGATTGGAGACTCCACCTTGACCCGTTTATAGCAAATATGGATTGGCAGCGGCTTGAAATACATAAATACTGGTACACGGAACTCGCTGAAAAAGCTTTAAGAAAGTGCGACTACAGAGAAGTTGTACGCCTGAAAGAAACTCTTGCCATGATTTGCGAAATGCAAGGCAAAGAAAGAGATGCATACCTTTTAAGATGTGATATAGAAAATTATCTTAAAAAGATTTAATTATCAGGATTGTTTTTTTCGCCCGCCGGTCTGCGCAAAATATTTAACGACTTTAAAACGGCAAAAATGGGGACTGCCAGTCCAAGCATAATTCCGGCGCCGCCTGCAATTTTTCGGGCTTTTCCTGCTGCACTTGCATCTTTAAAACCCTTTTTGGCAAATTCGGCACCCGGAATTGCGGTTAATAAACAGGTTAAACCGTATGCTTGTATATTTGTTAAACTGCCTTCATTACTAAAAGGAGCAGACAGCGTCCGGGGGTTTTTCTTAAAACCTGTTGTTTTTGCAGAGTTAACCGGTAAAATTTTCATAAGATTATATTTCCCGTATTTCTTTAATTTCCCTGTTGAACTTATCAAGCTCTTTTTTGCTTATTTCAGGAGGTATAGCCTTTACCAATTGTATCATATTATCTTTTAAATTTACATCACCCCCGCGTGCCGCTCTTGCACACAACTCTTTTAGCTGCGAGTTTGAAAATGCGCCGTTTTGTGCTTTTTGCATAATCTCATGTGCAACTTCATCCGCTTCATCTTGTTTTAAATCTTTAAGATAAAATCTTAAAACTTCTGAAATATCTTTCTTGCCGGGAACTCCGACGGGTATATTTATTGTTTGCTTTAAAATACTTTTATCAATATCCAAAGGGTTATTTGTGGTTAAAAGCAGGGTTATATTATTTTGTGCACAATCTTTTATAAAGTCTGCGAAAACCCTTGCCCCCTCAGGGTCTGAGCCATAATCATCAAATTCGTCAATAACTGCAACGCTGTGCCCTTTTTTATCTTTAGCCTTTTGCGTTATAAAATCAAGCTCTTCTTGGAGTTCTTGTATATCATCAGGGTCTTTAAACCTCAGCATAAAACATTTTCCCTGTTCTGTTATGGCGCGGGCAAGTTCGCTTTTTCCCACCCCTGTCGGTCCGAAAAACAGTATTGCGTTTGGAATAATGTCGCCAAAATCGGTATCTTTCATACTTAAAGGCTGAATAAATTTTTGTGTTAAATCGCCTTTTATATTTTCATAACCTGCAATCCTGCCGTAACCGAACCCTTTTTCACTTTTGTAAAATTCTTTTTGGGAGTGTATAAAAGCTTCAAGCTCTTCCACCCGTGTTTGAACTTCGGCTTGTTCTTCAGGGTTTAGTATATTTTTAATTTCTTTTCCTTTTTGGTTTTCATAATTAATTTTTTTCTGAGTGTCATTTATTTCCCGCACTTGTTTAGCCCTGTTTCTGTTAACTATGGCTTGCGAAATTTCATTTACCCAGTAATTGGAAAATATTGCCAAATTGTGCACAAAGGTTTTATTTTTAAATTGTCTTGTAAACGCATCGGCACTTAGCGTGTCAATATTGACTTTTTCAAAAAATTCATGCTCGGCATTAATAACCGTATGGTAAACCTCCGGGTATTTTTCAAGGTTTTCTTGTATATCCTTAATGGTTTCCGCCGCTTCTTTTGTTATATTATGTTCAACCGTAACATCGCACAATTGATAAATAGCCGCATTTATTAATGTTTGTCGGGCTATACTCTTTGCACGTGCCGCAATTTTTTGGGGATCTTTTTCATTAGTCGAGAATAAATCTACGGCAAAATTAATTGTAAACATTGTGCCCGCCCTGTATGAAAATTCTTTTGCCAGGTCAAGAGCCGTAACAATTGCTTCCTGCGATTTTATAGGAATTCTCTCCAGCGCTTCTTTGATTAAATACGGCGCAGGAAAAGATGACTATGCGATAATCACTGCAGGTACCGCACTAAAACTGGCATACAACTGGAAACTTTTTAACAGGCTTATTTTGCAGCCAAACGTAACAACCGCATATACATTTTTAAACCCTATGAATCTTGTAAATTTTCAGAGTGTTAACATAGATCAGACACAGGTGAACGGTCTTACAATCGCGCCGTCTCTAAGACTGACTTACAAAAACGAAGAAGGTTTTGAACCCTACATCTACGGCGGGTGCGTAATACCTGTTATGAGCGACATCAAGGCAACTGCAAACGGCATAGAATCAGACAAAATGAATCTTAACACCTGGGCGCAGTTCGGCGCAGGCATAAGAAGAAGAATAACCGACAGAATAACCTGCTTCCTTGACACAGTAATAAGAACAGGAGGCAGAAACGGCTGGGGGCTGATGTTTAACATTCAAATAGCTATATAAGACAAATGAAAATTTTAAGCAAATCACTTAAATACCTCTAAAGTAATGGCAATTTATATAAAAGAATTTTTTTATATAAATAATATGAGGAGTTTTGCAGATGTATATAAATAAAATTGCACAATCATTATTAAATAAAGGTAAAAAAGCACTTTTAAAAGCTTCGGATATAAACATAACATCAAAACCGCTTAAAGACGGAAGTGAAAAAATCTTTCTCGGATTAGACAGCATTGCTTCGCAAAAAAACGTGATTGTTAAAAAAGCAAAGCAAAAAGGCAATTTGGAAGTAACGGCAGAAGATTTTAAAGAAACACTTGCAAAATACTTTGACTCCCACAATTACGCAAAACAGGCGGATAATAAATATTTTAAAGACTTTGATCAATTCAGCACATCGGAAATAAGTGAAATAGATAACAAATACGGGGCAAGCGACTTTGTGCTGGAGAGTTTAGCTGCCGACTCAACAATAGAAGATATTACAGAACTTGCTTGCAGGAATAACAAAAAACATCTTGCCTTCTGGAATAACAATCCGGACAGAGCAATTATGCTGACAACAAGATTAAAATCGGACTGGTCAACACAAAGTCTTGATTTTCAAAAAGAATTCCAAAAAATCACGGATGCAAATCCGGCAATATGGGATATTGCCGCAGACAGTATGATTAAAATGCCCGAAAAAGAGCAAGTGCGCGCTATTCTAAATTATAAATCGGCAGGATTTAGAGAAATTAACAAAAGCCTTATAAGCGGCGAAATAACTCCGGAATCACAAAAAGTAATTAATGCCATATCACAAGCTATTGAGCCCCATGTAATATCCGCACCCATAACGTTATACAGGGGTGAAAGTCTTGATATTTTGAAAAAAGTTAAAAATTCTGACGGTCAGACATTAAATCTGGCTGAAATACTGGAAAAAGCACAAAAGGAAGATAACCTTAAAGAAACCATAGAAACTCTGCTGAGCAAAAATCCGGAAGTTGAACAAAAGGCATTTATGTCAACATCGTTATCAGATAAATTTCTGGGACGAAATACCGTAAATTGGATACTAAGCCCTGAACCGGGTACCAGAGGTCTATTCCTTGAAACCCTGCCCGTTGCCGATACCGGACAGGAACTTGAAGTACTTTTACAAAAAAATGCTAAACTGAAAATTCAAGAAATAAAGCCAAAAGAACATCCCGGCGGCACACAATGGTACATTAAAGCAAAAGTATCCAACTAAAAAGTCCCTCGCGGGACTCTAAAATGGTTGCGGGAGCTGGATTTGAACCAACGACCTTCGGGTTATG